>CAMDDR010000013.1:0-37455 GCA_945892995.1 Chitinophaga pinensis
GCTTCATCTATTACCCATGCTTTTTCAAATGAATCCCAAGTGCTGTTTTTAAGGGAAGAAAAAAGAGTGTAAATGTTCCGGTTGAATGGAAAGCTTGCATAATAGTAGGTTTTTAAACCAATTGTTTGGCGATTGAGGTAAATAATGGGTAACATAAAACTTATTTTTCTACTTAAGTTAGTGAAAAAATATGTTTGTTTAAAAAAAAAGATTGAATTATAGATTAGCCCAAGGCAACATCTAGAATCATCATTACCACAAAGCCACCAATAAAGCCAAGAACGGCAACATCTGTGTATTTATCGCGCTGTGTTTCTGGAATTACTTCTTCAACAACTACAAAAATCATTGCTCCAGCTGCAAATGCTAGTGCAAAAGGTAATAGTGGCTCCATGTAAACAACAGCAACAGCTCCAATAACGCCAGCTACGGGTTCTACGATTGCTGAAAGTTGACCGTACCAAAAACTTTTAAAGCGTGATGCTCCAGCTCTTCTTAAAGGCATAGCAACTGCAAATCCTTCAGGGAAATTTTGAATTCCAATTCCAATTGCTAAAGCAACAGCTCCGGCAATTGTTGCACCTTCCATTCCGTGTGCTGCAGCGCCAAATAATACTCCAACTGCTAATCCTTCTGGAATATTATGCAAGGTGATTGCCAATACAAGTAGGGTAGTGCGGTGTAATTGTGTTTTTACTCCCTCAGATTCATTTTCGGAAAAGTTAATGTGCAAATGGGGCAGCCACTTGTCTAAGAAAAAAAGAAAAAGTGCACCTAGTAAAAACCCTACTGCTGCAGGCATCCAGGCCATATTTGGAAAGTATTTTTCAGACATTTCGATGGATGGCATGAGAAGTGACCAAAAGCTAGCCGCTACCATTACTCCTCCTGTAAAACCAAGCATTCCATCAAGAACACCTCGGTGCATCGTTTTAAAGAAAAAAACCAATGAAGCACCTGCTGCGGTGACTAGCCAAGTAAATGTGGTTGCAATTAGTGCTGCTAGAACTGGATCAATACTTTTAAAAAATAATTCGAGGTCTTTCATACTTGTTTATGGTAACGAAGTTACTTTAAATTAATTGAAAGTAGGGCTAAAAATTTGTTGTGTGCTTATTTTTGATTGAAAAAATGTAAGGCTAGCGCATAGCTTTTTAGTCCAAATCCAAAAATACAGCCCACACAAACAGGGCTCAAAAAAGATTCGTGTCTGAATGATTCTCTTGCTGAAATATTCGAAATATGAACTTCTACAACGGGTATTGAAATCGCTGAGATACAATCGCGAAGTGCAACACTTGAATGTGTAAATGATCCAGCATTGATAATAATTCCATCAGCTGAACTTGTATTAAGTGCTGAAATGAGATCTTGCTCATTATCTGATTGAAAATAACTTAAATCCATTTTAAATTCAGCTTTCAGCGTTTCAAAATAATCTTCAAAGGAAACATTCCCATATATTTGTGGTTCTCGCGTCCCTAATAAATTTAATTTTGGGCCGTTTATAATTAGAATTTTCATACATGTCAAATTGGAACCGCTATATTAAGGATTTTGTTTCATACTTGAAAATAGAAAAAGGCTTGGCAGAAAATTCAATTCTTGCTTATCAAAACGATGTGCAAAAACTTGCAGACTTTGCCTCAGAAAATAACATTCCTGCAGAATCTATAAGCTACAAGAATCTTCAAGAATTCATAACCATACTCTATGATCTTGGATTAAGTGCGAGAAGTCAAGCGCGCATAATTTCTGGAATCAAACAATTTTATTCTTTTTTACTTCTTGAAAATACTATTCGAGAAGATCCTAGCGAGTTGTTAGAGCAACCAAAAGTTGGCATGAAACTCCCCGAAATTTTGCATATTGAAGAAATTGATGCATTGATTGCAGCCGTTGATGTTAGTAAGAAGCAAGGACATCGTAATCGTGCAATTTTAGAAACACTTTATAGTTGTGGCTTGCGCGTAAGCGAATTAGTGTCTTTGCGTTTTTCTGATCTCTATTTTGAAGAGGGTTTTATTCGCGTAATCGGAAAAGGAAATAAGGAGCGCTTGGTTCCTGTAAGTCCAAGTGTTGAGAAAGAAATTAAACTGTATTCGGAGCATGTTCGTCGCCATCAGGAAATTGTAAAAGGAGATGAAAACATTGTTTTTTTGAATAGGAGGGGAGCAAAACTTACGCGCGTGATGATTTTTACCATCATTAAAGATCTAGCAAATACAATTGGACTAAAGAAAAATATTTCTCCTCACACATTTCGCCATAGTTTCGCCACTCATTTGATCGAGGGTGGTGCAAATTTACGTGCCATTCAAGAAATGCTGGGGCACGAATCCATTACTACTACTGAAATTTATACACATTTAGATCAGCGTTTTTTACGCGATGCAATTTTGTCGTATCATCCTAGAAATTCAAATTAAGTATTTGCGAATTAGCTCCTTAGAATTTAATTCAAAAATAATTAAGAAAAATCCTTGTAACATTTGGCGTGTATGAAATAAGTTGTTACCTTTGCAATCGCTTTTTACAGTATTAAAGTAATATATAAGTCATGTCACGAGTTTGCCAATTAACAGGAAAGTCAGTAATGGTGGGGAATAACGTCTCTCACTCTAATAGAAAAACAAAGCGTCGCTTCTTTCCAAATTTAGTTACGAAACGTTTCTTCATTCCCGAGGATGAGTCTTATATTACCTTGAAAATTTCAACTTCTGCTTTGCGCACAATCAATAAGAAAGGAATTTCTGCTTGTTTGAAGGAAGCAAGACTAAACGGATATCTTAAATAGTGCTGTCTAAAATCATAGGGTAAACAACAAAAAATGGCTAAGAAAACAAAAGGAAATAGAATTCAAGTAATTTTAGAGTGCACAGAGCACAAAGAAACAGGCATGGCGGGAACTTCTCGTTATATTACTACAAAAAATCGTAAGAATACACCTGATAGAATGGAGATTAAGAAATTTAATCCTGTTCTAAAAAAGTATACGCTTCACAAAGAAATTAAATAAAAGGACATGGCAAAGAAAGTTGTAGCAACGCTTCAAAAAGGTGGCGGTAAGGAACATACGAAAGTGATAAAAATGATAAAATCAGAAAAAACTGGTTCATATACTTTCAAGGAAGAAATTGTTCACAATGATAAAGTCAAAGAATGGTTCGATAAGAACTAATTTTTTAATATAACTTTAAGCTTCCTTTTGGAGGCTTTTTTTTCGCATTATGGGTCTATTCGATTTTTTTTCACGTTCCAAAAAGGAAACATTAGATGTTGGTTTAGAAAAAACCAAGCAATCTTTTTTTTCTAAGATAACGCGCGCTCTTGTTGGTAAGTCAAAAGTTGACGATGAAGTTCTGGATAACCTTGAGGATATTCTAATTTCTTCAGATGTTGGTGTAGCAACTACTTTAAAAATCATCAAGCGCATTGAAGAGCGAGTTTCCAGAGATAAAGTTGTTGGTACAGCAGAACTGAATGGCATACTTCGAGATGAAATCAGCTCACTTTTAGAGGAAAATAACTCCAATCAAAATGGTCAATTAGAAATTACCGTTCCTAGTGATGGAAATCCCTACGTGATTATGGTTGTTGGCGTAAATGGAGTTGGGAAAACGACGACCATTGCAAAGTTGGCACATCAATTTAAGAAATCAGGGAAAAAAGTAGTTTTGGGTGCCGCAGATACTTTTCGAGCAGCAGCTGTAGATCAATTAATAATTTGGGCTGAGCGTGTTGGCGTTCCAATTGTTCAACAAGGAATGGGTGCTGATCCTGCAAGTGTTGCTTTTGATACATTGCAATCTGCAAAATCCCAAAATGCTGATGTTGTGATAATTGATACTGCAGGAAGATTGCATAACAAAGTCAATTTAATGAACGAATTGAGTAAAATAAAGCGGGTAATGGAAAAAATAATTCCAGACGCTCCGCATGAAATTTTATTAGTTTTAGATGGTTCTACCGGTCAAAATGCTTTTGAACAAGCTAAACAATTTGCTGAAACTACAGCTATTAATGCACTGGCAATCACAAAATTAGATGGAACAGCAAAAGGTGGTGTTGTGATTGGAATTTCTGATCAAATGAAAATCCCTGTAAAATATATTGGTGTTGGCGAAAAAATGGAGGATTTACAATTATTTGACCGTAAGGTTTTTGTTGACTCGCTTTTCTCTGATTAAATCATTTCTTTATTTTTTAATTCATTGTAATCATTTTGTCTCTTGTTTGACTAAATTTGTAATGTGAATAAACTAGTTTCTTTCCTATTTGTATTTTGCCTTCTTATTTTTCAATCTTGTATTGAGATAATGGACGAACTAACAATTCACGACGATGGCTCAGGAACTTTAAAATATGCGATAAATTTAAGTTCAAGTCGTGTGAAGGTAAATTCAATCTTGGCTTTGGATAGTTTAGACGGAAAGAAAGTTCCAAGTATTGAAGAAATTAAAACAAAAGTTTCTTTGTTTAAAAAAACATTGAGTCTACAAAATGGTATATCAAATATAAGTATATCTGAAAATTACACTGATTTTATATTTAAATTTGAATGTGATTTTACTAGCATTGATTTACTTCAAGAAGGTCTTCGAAAAACCTTTTCCATTACTTTAAATGATAAGTCTATTTTAGCCTCGGATTTTTCCTGGCTTTTCTGGGATTCAAAAGTTTTAGAGCGTTCTGTTCCTTCTATTGCTACAAATAAGTTAAACGGGATTACTGAAAATGATTTGTCTCTTTTAAAAACTGGAACTTACACTTCTATTACTCGCTTTGATAGGGGAGTAGAGCGCTTTGAAAATCCACTTTCAAAACTTTCAAAAGATAAAAAAGCATTGATGTTACGAACTGATACATATAGCTTAAAAGAAAAACATTCTTTGCTAGAAAATACAATCTATTTAATTCCTAATTAGACAATGAAGATATTTTGTAATTTCGTTAAATAATATCTGAACAAATGCAGCTAAAAAAAATATCTTTCCTTTCAATTATTTCAATTTCCACCTTTTTTTCTGCTCAGAAATCTGAAACTTTAATTCCAAAAGACGCTGTTACAGTTTTCAGTATAAATAATATAAACTTACTTCAAAAAATTTCTATTGATGAGTTGATAAGCTATGAGTTTATGGAAGAAATTCATCAAGAGTTATTTGATGGTTCCACAAGCGGAAAAACGTTGAAAGATGCTGGTCTGGATTTTGATCAAAGATTTAATATTTTTTATGGTAAACTCGATAAATGTGAGCTTTCAGGCTTCACCTTTGGAATTAAAAATAAAGAACAAATGTTTTCTGTATTTGATGATTTTGAAGTAACCGCTTATCCCAACTTAAATGGTGCACAAGTATATCAGTCTTTTTTTAATAACCTAATTGTCAAGGATGGTGCTGCTCTTTTAATTCGTGTAGAGCCGAGTATGGAATTAATAGATCAAGTTACGGATTCTATTTGGTATGCAAGAGGTAATGAAAATCCTTATGATTACTTTGAAGAAGTGAATGAAGATGTTTTAAACGAGGAGATTTATGATGAAAATACTCAGGTTGAAAATTCTTTTCCAGATGCTACTCTTGACCCAAATGAAAAAAATTATAACGAATTGCGCGACAGTGTTCAACTAGTATTACAGCGCGAACAATTAGACAAAATACTAATTCAGTTATTTGTACAAAATGATAACTTAATACGTTTAGATCCTCGATTTGAAGCGCAGTTAACACATCCTGTAGAAGGTATTTTTTATATGGATAATGCTCGTAATATTGATAAATCAAGTGGCTTATGGTATTTTCAAACTGTTCTTCCAAGTTTGTACAAAAATATTCAGGAATTGTATTCAGGAAATCTTATTCTTGGAGATTTACTTCTCAAAGATAAATCAGTAGAATTTGCTATAGAGGTTCTTTATGGCGAAAAATTAGGTTCTATTTATACTGAAATGAATAGTTCACAATTCGATAAACAAGTATTAAAGTATATTCCTGAATCAAGTACAGCTTATTTTACATATAATATAAATCTTCGAAAAGCCTATGAAAAAGCTTTTGAAGTAATAATGCCCCTACTAGAACAAGAAAAAAATGCGCAAATTGCCATGAATGTCCTTACAATTGAATTACTAAATGAGTTTGTAAATAAAGATGCGCTATTTGGAACTTATAAAGGAAGTATGTTTGGCTCTTTTAATGGTATTAAAAAGATAAAAACAAAGAAAATAGAGTTTTTCTATGATGAAGAAACGTTCGAATATGGGGAAAAAGAAGCCGAAGCAGAAGAAGATATGCCGATTTTCACTGTTGGATTTTCAATTGAGCGTAATGATATTCCTGAAAAAGTTCTAAAACACTTAGGTCGTTTAACATCTAAAGTTAAAAATATGGGGAATTATTGGTGCTTTGAAAATGCGATTTTTGATTCAGCACCCCTTTACATGTTGAATAAAAATGGATTATTCATCTTTACTAATGATCAAGATCTTGCGCTGAATCATGCCCTTGGATATCGTTCAAAATCAATAAATAATGTAAAATTTAAAAATGCAAAGAAAAGTGGTTTCATGTATGCTAATTTAGATGTAAAAACAACATTAAATCGTTTTCCAAAAGATTTGTTGAGTCCAAAACAAAATGAAATGATTGAATCATTAAGAGGGAAGTCTGGCAGCCTTGAATTAAGATCAAGCAAAACAACTAAAGAAAAGACATTACTGAATCTTACTTATTCTTTCTCAGGAATAGAACAATCAGGAAAACATCTATTGGACTTGATTAATACAATTTATGTAGTTTCAAAATAAGTACTTGTGGTTCGAAAAGTATTTCTCATTATATTTCTTGCAGTAGCTCTTGCTTGCTTATTATTTTTAAAACCATTTTTTTTTCAAAAAAAAATAGAAGCTCGACTAATTGACCGCTTGCCAAGTGCGGATTTTATTGGTAGAGTAAATATTCTTGAACTTGCCCGGGAAACAAGTGGAATGATGTATTATCATAAGCTACAATTTAGAGATGTTACATCTAAGGAGTTTTTATTGAGTCAAGGAAAGGCTTATGGACTAAATTTACAAAAACCCATTTATATTTTTGGGAATGAATCTGGAGACGGTGGTTGTTTGATCTATGTGAGAGATAGTGTAAAAATAGCACCAGGACTCGAACGTATCCGAAAATCCGTGAACATAAAAGATACTATTATTGAAAACCAAAAAGTTTTTTTTAGTGAAAAAGACAATATTTTTTTACATTACGGACTTAATTATTTACTTATTTATAGAGGAACTGCATTTTCAAAAACATTGAATTATGTTCTGAAAGCTAAGTACAAAAAAACACTTCCTCTTTGGAATCGATTTTTTAAAGATGAGAATTTTAAAAATGAACACCTTGTTATATACTCAAATTGGCCTAAATTAAAAGATGCAGGAATAAAAACTGCAATTTTTGCTCATGATAGTGATTCATTAAGTTTTAATTTAAAATGTTTTCTTAAAAAGACAAAACCTTTTTATATAAAACAAAAGGATGAAGGTTTGGCATATTCATCTGTTCCTAATGCTAGTAAATCAGTAGAATTACATTTAGATATTTCTGAATTGAAAATGCACTTAGATGATCCCTTTTTATTGTTGGGCATGAATTTAGGTAAACGTATTGGCTTTCCTTTTATTGATTTTATAAAAGCATGGGAAGGAGATTTATGTTTTGTTGAAGGAGGCACTCAAAAAACCAGAGAGAATTATATTGAGACAGAGCTTGATGAGAATTTTAATACGACTGAGGTTCAAAAATACCGTGATGTTTTAGTGCCTGGTTATTCGCTATACTTTTCTTCTAATGAGAATGGAAAGAAATTTATAAATCGCTTATTTGCTAAAGGAATAATGACTTCTGAATCTGGAAAAATTCGTATTTTATATTCTCCTTTACTTTCAATCCGCCAAGAAAAAGGCAATATTCAGCTTTATTCAGGAAATAAAGCTCCTAGATTGATGAAAAGTTCAAACAACAGTATTGTATGGACAAATAAAGGGACGATTTATCGTTTTAATATTGATTCTTTAAATCGCCATGAATTAGTTGGAAGTCTTCAAATTCCGGTTAAAAGAATTTTTAGGAGAAATAAGTTGATTTGATTTGATTTATTCAGATAGTACAAAACAAAATTCTTCTGTGTGAACTTCGATATAATCTAGAGTTTCATTAATTTCATTTAGGTTAAAAGAAGACACCAATTTTGTTTTGAAATCTTTAAAATGGGCAATGCCTCTAAAATAATTACTGTAATGCCTTTTCATTTCGGCAATTCCAACATGCTCACCTTTCCATAAAACACTCATCCTTAAATGCTCTCTAGCTGCTTCTACTCGGTCTTTTAAGTCTGGTGGGGTTAATTTTTCGCCTGTTTTCATGAAATGTTTTATTTCATTGAAAATCCATGGATAACCAATACTCGCTCTTCCAATCATAATTCCATCAACTCCGTAGCGATTTTTATATTCAAGTGCCTTTTCTGGAGTATCAACATCTCCATTTCCAAATACTGGAATTCTCATGCGCGGATTACTTTTTACTTTTCCAATTAAGTCCCAGTCAGCTTCTCCTTTGTACATTTGCTTTCTTGTTCTTCCGTGAATTGAAATAGCTTCGATTCCAATGTCTTGTAAGCGCTCTGCTGTTTCAACTACATACTTTGTATCATCATCCCAACCAAGTCTTGTTTTTACAGTTACAGGGAGACTTGTTGCTTTTACAATTTCAGAGGTCATAAAAACCATTTTAGGAATATCTTGGAGAATTCCAGCTCCTGCTCCTTTGCAAGCAACTTTTTTTACTGGACAACCATAATTAATATCTAATAAATTAGGTTGTGCCTTTTCTATGATTTCAGCAGCTTGTTTCATGCTTTCAATATCTGCTCCAAATATTTGAATGCCGATTGGTCGTTCGTAGTCAAAAATATCAAGCTTTTGAACACTTTTTGCTGCATCGCGAATTAAGCCATCAGAAGAAATGAATTCTGTGTACATCAAATCAGCACCATGTTTTTTGCATAGAGCTCTAAATGGTGGATCACTAACATCTTCCATAGGAGCAAGTAAAAGTGGAAAATCACCCAATTCTATGTCTCTAATTTTTACCATTAATTATTAAAGAATTGAGATTTAGCTTCTTCCAATTGCTTAAGGTATTTTTTTAAATCTTGCTCGTTGGAGTTTTTTAAAATCATTAGCATATTATCGGATTCTACTACAATATAATCCTTCAAACCATCTATTAAGACTAATTTATTTTCAGGCATATTAATAAGGCAATTTTCAGAATCAATAAGAAATACATTTTCACCAATAATGGCATTATTATTCTCATCTTTTTTTAGGTGTTCGTTCAGACTTCCCCAAGTTCCAAGGTCGCTCCAATCGAAGTCTGATAATACCACAGATACATTTTTTGCATGTTCCATAACAGCAAAATCAATAGAAATATCCTCACATTCACTAAAAGCATGAAGAATAAATTCACTTTCGTTTACGCTATCGTAAGCAGCAAGATTTGAAGCAAATAAAGAAAAAAGTTTTGGTTGGAAATCACTTAAGGATTTCAAAATAACATCTGCCCTCCAGACAAAAATTCCTGCATTCCAGTAAAAATTTCCTGAAGCTAAGAATTTCTGTGCGGTTTCTAAATCAGGTTTTTCGCAAAATTGAATAACATGTGTCGCTTCGCCTTTTTGAATTGCTTTATCTTTTGCGAATTCAATGTAACCATATCCAGTATCTGGTCGAGTAGGGGAAATTCCAAGGGTTACAAGTTGATTACTTTCATTAGCAACTTTTATTGCAGTTTGAATAATTTCATTAAAGCGAGTCTGGTTGAGAATTAAATGATCAGATGGTGTTACAATTAAAGTTGCTTGAGGATTGATTTTTAAAATTTTAGAAGCAGCAAATGCAATACAGGGTGCGGTATTTTTTCTAAGTGGTTCGCATAACACTTGTTTTTCACTTATTTCTGGTAATTGATCCAGAACCAGAGATAAATAAGTTGTGTTGGTTAAAATGTAAATTTGGTCCTTTGGAACAGTATTTAGCATTCTATCAAATGTCAGACGTATAAGTGATTTACCAATTCCTAGAACATCTAAAAATTGCTTAGGTTTTTTTGAGGTTGACAGTGGCCAAAAGCGACTCCCAATTCCACCTGCCATTATTAGACCATAATTATTATTCATATTATTCTAAAATTAAGCGAACATTTGCTAAAGCGTGAACAAGAAACTGTTTTCCTGAGGATATTTCGGTGCAAACATAGCGACTGCGTCTTAAATCTCCTTTCTTAAATTCCTTCTTATTCAATGCAAAAATAGTGTTTTTTGCTAGGCTTTCAAGGTGAATTGTGTCATTTTCTAAATCATACTTTTTTAATACGCGACTCAAAGCCATGTCAGAACAAGATGAAGCTTTTGTGTTGACAAAACTTTTCCAAAGTGCTTTTTCAATGTCTTCTGGTAAAGATTTGCTTATAAGGATTGGCTCTAACAAGTCGCGAAAGGCATTCTTCCATTCCAATCCATGAGCTTGAACAGATTTTCCATACTTTCGAAAAGTATTCAAATGGGCGATTTCATGTAACGAGGTAATAAGAAATGAATATGGATTTAGGTCGCCATTTACAGTTATTGTTGGTTTATCAGAAAGTTCACTGTAACGAAAGTCACCTAATTTTGTTTTTCTACCGGGTACAATTTTAAATTTTATACGTGCTTCAAGTATTAAATTAGTAAGGTATGGGATAAATTCTTTTGGAGCAAAACGAGATAGAGTTTCAGAAAAAAAAGTTAATTTATCCATAATTTGTTTTGTAAAATTAGAAAAGATTTTCTTTCAAATACTTTTCATTAATTTTGTAATGTGAATATGATATCAAATATTGGAAAATACTTTATAATGCTTTCAGTTGTTTTCCGTCGACCGAAAAAAAAAGATATTTTCTTGACACGCTGTTTTAATGAATTTATAGTTATTGGCCTGAGCTCTTTGCCAATTGTTATATTAATGTCTGCATTCATGGGAGGTGTTATTGCTTTGCAAACAGCTTCAAATATTTCGAGCCCCCTTTTACCGGAATATACAATTGGATATATTACTCAAAGTAGTACAATATTAGAATTTTCCCCGACAATAATTTCGCTAATTTTAGCAGGGAAAGTCGGGTCAAATATCGCTTCTGAAATTGGAACAATGCGTGTTACTGAACAAATAGACGCTTTAGAAATAATGGGTGTTAATTCTCTTAATTATTTAGTGTTTCCCAAAATTATTGCTGCCGTTTTATTTTTCCCCATTTTGATTATTTTTTCTATGGCTCTTAGTCTTTTTGGTGGTTGGCTTTCATTATTATTGTCAGATTTATGTTCAACAGAAACATATCTTTTAGGAATTAGAACAGACTTCAAAGTCTTTAATATCATTTATGCATTAACTAAGACTGTTGTATTTGGGTTTTTAATAGCCTCTATAGCTTCATTTTACGGTTATTATGTTAAGGGTGGAGCAATCAATGTAGGAAGGGCATCTACACAAGCGGTTGTAATTAGCAGCATTTGTATTCTAATAGCGAATTTTATTTTAACTCAAATGATTCTCTTGTAATGATAGAGATTAATTCTATTTCAAAATCGTTCGCTAATCAGAAAGTTCTGTCGGATATTTCGGCTGTTTTTGAGACTGGAAAAGTAAATTTAATTATTGGTGAATCAGGAAAAGGAAAATCTGTATTGGCAAAATGCATGGTAGGATTACTTGAGGTTGATAGCGGTCAAGTTTTGTTTGATGGAAGAGATTTTATTGCAATGGATCGTGAAGGTAGAACAACTCTCAGGGAAGAAATTGGAATGCTTTTTCAGGGGGCAGCATTATTTGATTCTATGACTGTCGAAGAAAATATAATGTTCCCATTAAGTATGTTTACTAAGATGACAAAGGCCGAAAAACTTGCGCGGGTTAATTTTTGTTTGGAACGTGTAAACTTATCAGGACGCAATAATTTATTTCCTTCAGAATGCAGTGGTGGTATGCAAAAAAGAATTGGTATTGCGCGTGCAATTTCAATGAATCCGAAGTATTTATTCTGTGATGAGCCGAATTCTGGACTCGATCCAAAAACTTCAATATTGATTGATGCTCTTATCAAAGATATTACTACTGAATACAAGATTACTACTATTGTAATAACACACGATATGAGCAGCGTTATAGAAATTGGCGACAATGTTATTTTTCTTCACGATTCAAAAAAATGGTGGCAAGGAGATAATAAGTCAATAATCACAACAGATAATCCTGAAGTTTTAAGTTTTGTATATGCTTCAGAATTCATGAAGGAAATTAGAGCATCAATGCTTGAAAACCGTTGTTAAATGTTAATAGCGTCTTGTATTTTTAAAAAAATAATTTTATATTTGCACTCCGAATTAGAATAAAAATAATCTAATTCTCAGTCGATTTTAACGAAAGTAGACTTAAATATAAAAATTGCGGGTGTGGTGAAATTGGTAGACACGCCAGACTTAGGATCTGGTTCCGAGAGGTGTGCGGGTTCGAGTCCCTCCATCCGCACTATTAGGTCTCGTTTATTAGAACGAGGCCTTTTTTTTTAGCATAAATAAAAAAAGTTATAAAAATGAATGTTTTTCGTGAAAATAGTGATGCATTGAATTCTGTTTTAACAGTAAAAATAAATCCTGATGATTACCAAAATAAAGTAAAAGCGGCATTAGAAAAGTACAGAAAAACTGCAAAAATACCTGGTTTTCGCACTGGAAATGTGCCTTTTTCATTTGTTCAAAAACAATATGGAAAATCTGTTTTAGCTGAAGAATTAAATAAAATTTGCAGTGAAGCTTTGTATAATTTCATATCAGAAAATAAATTAGAAGTTCTCGGAAATCCAATTCCAAAAGCAGATTATACTGTTGTTGGTGATTTTGAAAATCCGAGCGATTTTGAGTTTGCTTTTGAAATTGGTCTTTCTCCCTTTTTTGATCTTCCAATAAGTTCCAGGACAAATTTCGATTATCCAGTTGTAAAAATCGATAAAACCTTAATTGATAAGCAAGTTGAAGATCTTCGCAGACGTTACGGAAAACTTATTTCAGTTTCTGTAGTTGGTGAAAAAGACATGGTAATTGGAAAATTTGAGGAGTTAAATGAAAGTGGTGTAATCAAAGAAAGTGGAATCAGTCATTCAAGCACTATTTCATTAGAATTCATAGATGATAAAAAAATAAGCCAGCTTTTTATGGGGAAGAAAGTGAATGATTGTCTAGAAATAGATCCTTCAAAGGTTTCTAAAGGAGATAAAGATAAAGCAAGTCTACTCGGGATTTCAGAAAGTGAGTTAGTTGGTTTAACAGACCGTTTTAAATTTACTGTCACCGAGATAAAGAAAATGGAGATGGCTGACTTAGATACTGAGTTATTTAACAAGTTATTTGCAAATGGAGAAGTTAGTACTGAGGAAGAATTAAGAAATCGTGTGTCTTCAGATTTAGAAAAGATGTTTGCTGGTGATTCAGAAAGAATATTGACAAGAGATGTCTATAATTATTTGCTTAAGGAGACGAATATGAATTTTCCAAAAGATTTTTTGAGACGTTGGATAAAACTTTCTTCTGAAAAACCGGTTACAGATGAAGAAATAGATACTGAATTCGAAGCCTACTTAAAATCTTTAAAATGGCAATTAATTCAAACGCGTATTTTTAAAGACAATAATATTCAAGTTTCGCAAGAGGATGCATTAAATCACACCAAAGGTCTTCTAATTGGAAATTATGCTCAATATGGAATACCTGCACCTGATGATGCTGAATTAGTTGAAACCGCAAAACGATTGCTTACTAATAAAGAACAAGCAAATACCATTTACGATCAATTGGCAGAGAAAAAATTAACGGATTACTTTAAGTCAACTGTAAATTTAAAGACGAAAGAAGTTTCCTACGATGATTTTGTTGCAATAGCATCAAAATAGCACTGATTTCCTGAAATTTTATAGTACATTTATGAACATAAACTGATTTATAATTGTTAGTCTAACAAGAAAAAAGAATTAATTATAACAATAAAAAAATAAAAAACATGGCAACTTTAGTAGGAAAACAATTTCCAGATATCACGGTTAAAGCAATTGACGAAATGGGAGATGCATTTCAATTAAATGTATTAGATCAAGCGGCAGACAATAACAAAAAAGTACTTTTATTTTGGTATCCAAAAGATTTTACCTTTGTTTGTCCAACTGAAATCCATGCATTTCAAGAGATTTCTGCCGAATTGGAAAAACGCAATACAATCTTAATTGGTGCTTCTTGTGATACGGCAGAAGTTCACTTCGCTTGGTTAAATACAGCAAAAGAAAATGGTGGAATTGAAGGTGTTAAGTTCCCATTAATTGCTGATTCTACACGTGTTTTAGCATATGAGTTAGGGATTTTGGATTATGATATGTACGATGAAGAAGAAGAAGATATGGGTGGCGACAATGTCACTTACCGTGCCACTTATTTAATTGACGAAAATGGTCAGGTTTTTCATGAATCAGTGAACCATTTCCCAATTGGTAGAAATGTCCAAGAATACATTCGATTAATTGACGCTTTTACACATGTTCAAACGCATGGAGAAGTTTGTCCGGCTAATTGGGATGAAGGAAAAGATGCTATGGATGCAACTCGTTCGGGTGTTGCTGAATATTTAAGTAAAAACTAATCATGTTTCTCGATCTTTCTGAAGATAATCTTGGTGAACTTTTAGCTGAAAACTCAAGCGTGATGGTTCAATACGGTGCAACTTGGTGTGGCAATTGTAAAATAACGAAGCCAAAATTTAAAAGAATGGCTGAAGAAAATCCTTCAATAGCATTTTATTATATTGATGCAGAAAAACTTCCTAATTCTAGAAAATTTGCTAATGTAAGTAACCTTCCAACATTTGCAGCTTTCAAAAATGAAAAATTAGTAAATGAAGCTCAAGGCAATAAAATAGAAACCATTCAAACAGTTCTAGATGCGCTTACAACTCATTAAACATATCGTAAGTTATATTCAAGAAAATGACGAGGATTTTGTCATAGAAACAATTGAGACGCTTGAAAATTTAATTGAAGCTCCAGGACTTAAAGACGAGGAGTTAGACGTAATTGGCGAATTGCTTTCAAATTATTCAGGTGCTCTTGAAGTTCACAAAGAAATTAAAAGTGGTGCTACTCAACGAGATGCATTGAATAACTTCATGAAAAGAGTTACTGGCTCCATCGACTAAAGCTGTCTTATTTTCTTCATAAATACTAAATTTTAGTCTGAAATTCAGATATACTGAGTATTTTAGCATTCGAAATAAGCGCAAAAGTCATGTCCGATTTATTATCAAAATTAGAAGCCATTCATTTTCGCTTTGTAGAGGTTGGGACAATGATCACTGATCCTGAAATTATTTCAAATATGGAGCGTTATGTTAAGCTTAATAAGGAGTATCGAGACCTTGAAATTTTAGATGATCGTTATAAAGAATACCGAAATCTTATTGAAAATATCAAAAGCTCTAGAGAACTACTTTCAACTGAGACGGATTCTGAAATGCGGGAGATGGCAAAAGAGGAAATTGATGTATTGGAACAGAATCGTCCTCTTATGGAAGATGAGATAAAATTATTGCTCATTCCAAAAGATCCAGAAGATGATAAAAATGCAATTATAGAACTCCGTTCAGGAACAGGTGGAGATGAAGCATGTATTTTTGTGGAAGATATTTTTAGAATGTATACAATGTTTTTTAAAGAAATAGGGTGGAACTACGAAATAATAAATTCATCTGAAGGTTCTGTTAAAGGATATAAAGAGATCTCAATGAGTATAGCTGGTGATGGAATTTACGGGATGTTGAAGTTCGAATCTGGAGTTCACCGAGTTCAAAGAGTTCCTGAAACAGAATCGCAGGGCCGCGTTCATACTTCTGCTATAACAGTGGCTGTCTTACCGGAAGCAGAGGAAGTCGATTTTAACCTCGACATGAACGATGTTCGAAAAGACACCTTTCGTGCTTCAGGAGCCGGAGGTCAGCATATCAATAAAACAGAATCTGCAATTCGTCTGACTCATATTCCAACAGGAGTTGTTGTTGAATGTCAGGATGGTCGTTCACAACATAAAAATTTAGCGCAAGCAATTTCAGTTCTTCGTTCACGCTTGTACCAAGCAGAGCTCGACCGTGTTCACAACGAACGAGCTGCACAAAGAAAAACACTAGTTTCAACGGGAGATCGTTCTGCTAAAATACGCACATACAATTACCCTCAGGGAAGAATTACAGATCATCGAATTAATAAAACTATGTATAATCTAAGTTCATTTATGAATGGTGATTTGCAAGAAATGATAGACGCCTTGAAGATGGCTGAAAATGCAGAGAAATTAAAAGGATAACATGACAAAAGCAAAACTTATTCAACAAATTAGGACAAAAAAATCCTTTCTTTGTATTGGTTTAGATCCTGATTTATCTAAATTCCCTCAACATTTATTAGATACTGAAGATCCAATTTTTGAATTCAATAAAGTTATTATTGATGCAACAAATGACCTTTGTGTTGCATACAAGCCGAATCTTGCATTTTATGAGTGTTATGGTTCAAAAGGTATGGATTCCTTTGAAAAGACGGTCAACTATATCCCAAAAGATTGTTTTATTATTGCTGATGCAAAGCGTGGCGATATCGGAAATACGTCTCTTTATTATGCTAAAACTTTTTTTGAAACTTATTCATGTGATGCTGTAACTGTCGCTCCATATATGGGCTCGGATAGTGTTTTACCATTCCTTGAGAATCCTGGAAAGTGGGTTGTTTTATTGGCGCTAACATCAAATGATGGCGCCACAGATTTTCAATTTCAAGAAATGAAAGATGGCCGAAAACTATACGAAAGTGTTATTGAGAAATCAATGAATTGGGGGACAGATGAATCTTTAATGTTTGTTGTTGGTGCAACTAGGGCAGAGGAAATTGAGAAGGTAAGAAAATTAGCTCCCAATCACTTTTTCTTGGTTCCTGGAGTTGGTGCTCAAGGTGGAAAATTAGAGGATGTGGTAAAATACGGCTCAAATAATGAATGTGGATTACTCGTAAATTCTTCGCGTGGAATTATTTATGCAAGCAATGGAGAAGATTTTGGTCAGGCAGCAAGAGAAGAGACTTTTAATATTCAAAAAGAGATGGCTTTGTATGTCGAGAAATTCAACTGGTGAGTTTACTTTGTAGCTAAGACGCTGTTTTCTATTTCTTGAATACTACCGTAAGCATCACAATTTGCTGATTTTTTAGCGCCGCAAGATGCTAAGATAACTGAAACAAAAGCGATAATTAAAATAATGGAGAATTTATTTTTCATTTCGGACTAGTTTTATTGAGTATTTAAGCTAATAATTAATAACAATTACTTGATAAAGTTACAATTAAATTCCAAAAAGGATGTTAATCAATAAAAATACATTTCCACGAGCTATTGTTTAAAATGAAATTGTTAGTCCTCTTTTTTTTCATATTTTTTTTAAATTTTATCTTTTTCGGTCAAAGTATTCAAGTTCATTATACCCTATTGAATAATACATCTCTTCAAAAAAATAAAGATTTTAAGCCATTTGAAATTAAAAATATTGAGGAGTTAAATAGTATTTTAGAAAACAATAAAAATCAGTGGTTCGAAAAAGGTTATTATTTAGCATCTTTTAAACCACTTTATATATCCCCAACAGAAATTGAAGTGCTTGTTGAAATTGGTTCTCATTTCCCAAAGGTTGCAATTGTAATACATGATTCAATAAAGTCTAAACTAAGGTCTTTTGGCATTGATAACATATCAAAAAACTCGTTGAAAACTAGTCCATCTCTTTTTAAACTCTTTATTGACAAGACGCTTAAAGCATACGCTAATAATGGATATCCATTTGCACAGGTATTTTTTACTGAGCAGGAAATCATTGAGCAGCAAATTGAAATTCAGATGAATGTTTCAAGCGGAAAATTTTATAGGTTTTCGGATATTATTGTAAAAGGTGACTCCAGTATTTCTAAGAGCACTGTTCAAAATCTTATTGGCATTAAAATTAATGATATTTATAGCGAAGAAAAATTATCAAGTATTGATCGAATTTTACAGCAAACAAATTTTATAAACGTTCTGAAAAAATCAGAACTTCTTTTCACTGAAAATGGAGTAGAATTATATGTTTATTTAGAAAATCAAAAAATGAGTTGTATGAATGGTGCTGTAGGTCTTCAGCCAAATCCCCAAACTCAACAAGTAGGTCTAACTGGAGATATTCAGATTAAGTTGCTCAATATCTTTAAAAAAGCAGAGTTAATTGATGTTAATTGGCGAAGTATTGAGCCACAAACACAAGCTCTACAGGCTAAATTGAATTATCCTTTTTTATTTAAATCACCATTTGGAATAGATTTAAAATTCAATCTTTATAAGCGTGATTCTACATTTCTAGATTTAAAATCTTTTATAGGTATTCAGTATTCCTTCAAGAATAACGTTCAGTTGAAAGGTTTTTATCAAGTTAATTCCTCTGAAATCTTAATTAAGACTTCAAATCCTTCATCTTTGTTTTCATATTTAGCTCCTATTAAACTAAATTCATACGGATTATCACTTCAATATAAACGCATAAATTATTTACCTAATCCAAGTAAAGGTTTCTCACTATATATTGAAACATCAATAGGCAATAGAACTATAAAGAAAGAAAATACGGTACTTGAAAAATCTTATGTTTACAAAAGTATTTTTCAGTTTGTAAGCTATATTCCAATTACAAATAGAAACATTATTAAAGTTGGTATAAATTTCGAAAGTTATACTAGTTCTACTATATTTCAAAATGAGCGTTATAGATTTGGTGGTTTAAACTCCCTTCGTGGTTTTAATGAGGAAGAGTTATTTGCTAGTACAAAGTTGATTTCAAGTATTGAATACAGATTTTTACTAGATAAGAATTCAAATGTTTTTGTTTTTTACGATCAGGGAATTTATGAAGATAATTCTCTAAGCTACAAGATAGACAGTCCTTTTGGGGTTGGTGCAGGTATTTCTTTTGGTTCAAGAATTGGAATTTTTTCAATTTCTTATGCTCTAGGAAAACAAGAGAATAATCCACTCGAATTTAGAAATGGAAAAATTCATTTTGGATATATTACTTATTTTTAAAAATGACTTGAAAAAGCTTAAAATAAAAAAAAGCCGATTGGAGTATTCCATGAACCCATTTTTTGGGCTCAATCCAAGCATAAAACCCAAACTGCTTAGCAGTTTTTTGGTTTTTTATTTCTTTCTAACTTATCAAAATGCATTTTGAACGTCATTAAAAATAAAAAACCCATTTCCAAAAGGAAATGGGTTTCTATTGTGATCCCGCTGGGATTCGAACCCAGGGCCCATACATTAAAAGTGTATTGCTCTACCAGCTGAGCTACGGAATCGTTAATTTTAAGGGTGCAAATATACTCATATAATTTCAGTAGTGCAAAGTATTAATACCTAAATTTGAATTTATTTCTAATCGTATCTCAAGTCATTGACTGCTAAGAATACTCACAAGATGAAGAAGCATTTATTTCTAATTGGATTCATGGCTAGTGGTAAATCTACCATTGGAAAGCACCTTGCCGAATTGCAAAACCACCCTTTTTTAGATACTGATTTACTGATTGAAGAAAAAATCCAACAAAACCTAAAAGATTTCATGCTTGAAAGTGGAGAAATTTCTTTTAGACTCTTAGAAAAAGAAGTCCTAAAAGAAGTTATTGATTCACAGCAGAAATCAGTAGTTGCAACAGGTGGAGGTTTGCCTTGTTTTGAAGAAAATACAAAGCTTTTACTAGAAAATGGAATTCTTGTTTTTATTGATACACCCGAAGAGGTTTTGTTTAATCGTCTTTTAAATGATGATTCTCGCCCATTGATTGAGAATTTGAATAAAACTGAATTAAAGAAGTATATATCGGTCAAATTAGCTGAAAGACGTCCGTTTTACGAGCAAGCAAGTATCAAAATTAATGGCGATAAATCAATCAACGAAATTTGTACAGAAATCAATGAAAAGTTAAAGCTTCTTAAGTCCTAATTTTTCTCGAAGGTAGAATCCTGTTGAATTTCCGTCTAAAGCTGCTAACTCTTCAGGAGAACCTTCAAATAAAATATAGCCTCCTTTATCTCCACCAACTGGACCTAAATCGACAATATAATCTGCACATTTTATAACTTCCATATTGTGCTCAATAACAAGAATTGAATGTCCTTTATCGATTAGAGCATTAAAAGCGATAACCAATTTTTCGATATCATAAAAATGCAAGCCGGTAGTTGGTTCATCAAAAATAAATAGGGTAGAGGGAGCATTGTTTCCTTTCGATAGAAAAGATGCTAATTTAACCCTTTGCGCTTCACCGCCGCTCATTGTGCTTGAAGATTGCCCAACTTTTAAGTAAGACAAACCAACATCAACTAATGGCTGAATTTTATCAACAATCTTTTGGTCTAAGCGATCTGTTCCAGCTTTAAAAAATGCCAAAGCATCAGCTAAATTTGTTTCCAAAAGTTCATAAATTGACTTTCCTCGGTATTCAATTTCTAATGTTTCAGACTTATAGCGTTTCCCCTTGCACGTTTCACAGGTCAAATGAACATCTGCCATAAATTGCATCGCAACAGTAATTGTTCCTTCTCCTTCACACATTTCACAACGTCCACCTTCAACATTAAAACTAAAAAACCCAGGTTTGTAACCTCGCATCTTAGCAAGGGCTTGACGAGAATAAAGTTCCCGTATATCATCAAATGCTTTCACATACGTAATTGGATTACTTCTCGATGATTTACCAAGAGGGTTTTGATCTATAAATTCCACGAGACTTATCGCTTTTAAATCTCCAGTAAGACCATTAAATTTTCCAATTAATTCACTGCTCAAACCCAATTCTTTTCTGAGAGCAGGATAAAGAATAGAACGAACTAGAGTAGACTTTCCGGAACCTGAAACACCCGTAAAACAAACCAAACTATTCAATGGAATCTTTAAATCGAAGTTCTTTAAATTAAATTGGCGAGCTCCTTGAATTAGAAGTTTATTTTTTGTGACCCTTCGCTTTTTTGGAACAGGGATTTCTCGAAGTCCCATTAAATATTCTGCAGTTAGACTTTCTTTTGCACCTTTAAGTTGAGAAAAGGAGCCCTGAAAAACGACTTCTCCACCAAAAACTCCAGCTTTCGGGCCAATATCAATAATTTGATCAGCGGCTTTCATTACTTCTTCCTCGTGCTCTACAATTATTACAGTATTCCCCAATAATTTTAACTCTTGGAGTACGCTAATCAGACGAGCTGTATCTTTCGGATGTAAGCCAATTGATGGCTCATCTAAAACATAAATAGAGCCAACCAAACTACTCCCTAATGATGTTGCTAAATTTATACGTTGTGATTCACCTCCTGAAAGTGAATTTGCAGCACGATTAAGTGTTAAATAACCCAGTCCAACATCTAATAAAAATCTGAGTCGTGACTGAATTTCAGGTAAAATTCGATTTGCAAGTTGCGTTTCGTACTTGTCTAATTGCAAAGAATTGAAAAAATTAAAACATTCATCCAATGGAAGTAAAACACATTCTTGAATTGATACGTTATTTATTTTGACAAATGCAGCATCGCCTCTTAAGCGTGTTCCATGGCATTCGTGACAACTTGTTTTTCCGCGGTACCGCGAAAGTAAAACACGGTATTGAATTTTATACGTTTGACTTTCTAGAAATTTAAAAAAGCGCTGTAGACCAGTAAAATAGTGATTTCCTTTCCATAATGTCTGAATTTGTTCTTCAGTCAAATCATCGATTGGTCTATGGATTGGAAAATCAAATTTCTTAGCGTTTAAAATTAGTTCGTTAAGGTATTCCCCCATTGTTTCACCTCTCCAAGGAGCAATTGCACCCTCAAAAACACTAAGCTTTCGGTTTGGAAAAACCAGTTCCTCATCTATTCCCAGAATTTGCCCGTATCCTTCACAGGTTTTGCATGCTCCAACAGGATTATTAAAAGCAAAAAAATGAGAACTTGGCTCCTGAAATACTTGTCCGTCTAATTCAAATCGATTGTTAAACCATTTGATTTTATTCGTTTCGGGATCTAAAATCCCACAACTTCCGTTTCCTTCAGCAAAAGCAATAGAAATAGAATCCGTAGCACGCGAATCAGCTCCATCATCTGAGAAATCAGCTTGAATCCGGTCAATAACCAAGAGGGTGTCTGCTGGTACCTTACGCTCTAAATTATCTTCAATTAAGTGAAAAGAATTAGAATAGTAAATCCTTGTAAAACCTTGTTTATAAATAATTTGAATTATTTTATCTAAACTATTATTTAAAGTAATATTTAAGGGGCATACAATCGCAATTTTAGTTGCTTTCTTTAGCGAATGTAAATACTCCATACAATCTGTCACGCTGTGTTTTTTAACAAGATTCCCAGAAATTGGAGAAATTGTCTGTCCAATTCTTGCGTAAAGCAATTTTAGGTAATCATATATTTCTGTTGTTGTACCAACGGTCGAGCGAGGATTACTAGTAATTACCTTTTGCTGAATCGCAATGGAAGGTGAAAGTCCTTTAATGAAGTCAACTTCAGGTTTATTTAATTTCCCTAAAAATTGACGTGCATAAGAAGACATGCTTTCAATAAAACGGCGTTGTCCTTCCGCATAAATAGTATTGAATGCCAAACTAGATTTACCAGAGCCTGAAACTCCTGTTATCACCGTAATTTTTCCGTGAGGTATGTTTACTGAAAGATTCTTCAGGTTATGAACTCTTGCTCCTTTTATTTCAATTTTTGTTTTCACCGGTGCAAAGGTACGAGTTGAAGATAAAATTTGAAGTGTAAGTATATTTTTTTATACTTTTGGAGCAAATAAAAAATTACAGAATGGAATTAAGGTCATTGTTTCGTAAAAAATCAGCTACAGTATCAGCGCATGATGAAGGCGATGGCCACGGTCATGGCCTGAGTAAAGTATTAACTGTTCGTGATCTTACGTTCTTTGGAGTCGCCGCCATTATTGGTGGTGGAACATTCAGCGCCATTGGTAATGCCTGTTTTTCTGGAGGACCTGGCGTAGTTTTGTTGTATGTTATTTGCGCTATTGCGTGTGGATTTACTGCCATGTGTTACGCAGAATTTGCTGCACGAGTTCCGGTATCTGGAAGTGCTTATACGTATGCCTATGTTTCCTTTGGTGAATTGTTTGCTTGGATTATTGGATGGGCTTTACTCATGGAGTATTCAATTGGAAATATTTACATAGCTTTTTCATGGAGTGGATATTTTACCAATTTAATTCACGGTTTTGGTATTGATTTACCCACGTGGTTAACCATTAACTATCGAGCTGCGCATGATGCTTTCACGTCCTCCAAAATTGGAACGGAAGGATTCACTGCATGGAATTCAGCACCACAGTTTGGTGGCCTGCGAATTATTTTTGATTTGCCTGGTGTTATGATTAATGTATTAATTACTTGGCTCGTTTACGTTGGAACAAAAGAATCGCGAAACATCAGCAATATTATGGTTATGATTAAACTCGTTGTGGTCATATTGGTCATTATCGTAGGGTTTTTCTATATCGATATTGATAATTGGACACCATTCTTGCCCAATGGTTTTGGTGGTGTAATGGCTGGAGTATCTGCTGTCTTTTTTGCCTACGTTGGATTTGATGCTGTTTCAACCCTTGCCGAAGAGGCAAAGAATCCACAACGAGATCTTCCGCGTGGAATGATCTATTCGCTTGTAATTTGTACGGTAGTCTTTATTTTACTAGCGCTTGTTCTAACTGGGATGGTTTCGTACAAAGATTTAGGTGTTTCTGATCCTTTGGCGGAAATCTTTCAGCTAAAAGGAGTAAAGTGGATGATGTACATTGTTTCCGTTGCTGCCGTTGTAGCAATGACCAGTGTTATGCTTGTTTTTCAAATGGGACAGCCACGTATTTGGATGACCATGAGTCGCGATGGATTATTACCAAAGAAATTTTCTAAGATTCATCCAAAATACAAGACCCCGGGTTTTGCCACAATTGTAACAGGATTTGTTGTAGGGGTTCCGATGTTTTTCACCGATGAAAATTTCATCCTTGATTTCACAAGCATAGGAACATTATTTGCATTTGTTCTAGTATGTGGAGGTGTGCTCATGCTCCCATCTCAAAAAGGTACGCCGGAAGGAGAGCCAACGAAAGGTCGTTTTCGACTTCCATACATCAATGCGAAGTACATTTTCCCCGGAATAATCATTTCAACATTCACGTTTTTAATTATTCAGTTTCCAGCATTTTTCACAGAAACTATTCTCTTAAAAGGCGAAAACTACGTTCAGAGTATTCCCATGATTTGCTTCTTTGTCATTTGTTTAGTTATGACCGTTCTTTCATTTATTAAAAATCTTTCCTTAATTCCTGTACTCGGTCTAGTGTCATGCTGCTATCTGCTTACAGGAATGGCCGTAAACAATTGGAAATGGTTCTTCATCTGGTTTGCTATCGGCCTGGTAGTGTATTTCCTTTATGGACACAAGCACAGTAGACTAGCAAAAAAATAAGATGAAAAGATTTCATGTTAATGAAGATATACAAAGGGCTTTTACCCTTGATTCAGAATTTTACATCTCTGAGGAAGCCTATGAACAGGCCAAAGAAAAAATTTTTACTCGTACGTGGCAATTTCTTGATAATTCAGATAAAATTCAACTGAATGGTCAAATCACGCCATATACCTTATTGCCTGGATTACTCGATGAACCTATAATGGTAACTCGGAATAATAAGGGGGAAGTTCAATGCCTTTCTAATGTTTGTACACACCGTGGAAACATTCTGGTTGATCACAAATGTCATGATAAGAACATCCGCTGTCCCTATCATGGTAGGCGATTTGATTTGAATGGAACATTCCAACACATGCCGGAGTTTGAAGATGCGCTTGATTTTCCCTCAGCTAAGGACAATCTTCCTAAAGTACCATATGGCAGTTGGGAATACCTTTCTTTTGCAGGTATACTACCCTCAATGACTTTGAAAGAGGTGCTTGGTGATATGCAAGATAGGATTTCATTTCTTCCTTTCCATGAGTTCAAACCTGAACCAGCGCGTTCACGCGATTATCTCGTCAATGCACATTGGGCCTTATACACCGATAATTATTTTAATTGCTTTATTGTCCTTGAATGTAATAATATATAAAGATTCAGCAACTTATGGTCCAAATCAAATTGCCTTAATTATAGGAGCAGTTGTTGCTGCATTAATTGGTTTTAAACTCGGTTACACTTGGGAACAGATTCAAAATGGAATGGTAAAAAGCATCAATTCAGCCATGTCAGCAATCCTTATTCTATTAATCATTGGGGCTTTAAGCGGCACCTGGATGTTATCTGGCGTCGTTCCAACTATGATTTATTATGGACTTCAATTGATGCACCCAAGTTATTTTCTTTTGGCTGCCTGCATTATCTGCTGTATTGTTTCTTTAGCCACCGGAAGTTCTTGGAGCACTGTTGCTACTGTTGGAGTTGCTTTATTGGCAATTGGAACTGTAATAGGTGTTCCACTTGGAATGTGTGCAGGAGCAATTATCTCAGGCGCTTATTTTGGAGATAAAATGTCGCCTTTATCTGACACTACAAATCTTGCGCCGGCGATGGCTGGAGGTGATTTATTTACACATATTCGCTACATGATGTATACGACTATTCCAACTTTGATTATCACGTTTATAATTTTCGGAATACTCGGTTATTATATTAATCCTGGAAACAACCAACAAGGCGTGAATGAATTACTTAAAGCAATGGATTCTAAATTTTATATTTCTCCCATCTTATTTCTTGTTCCTTTAGCAGTTTTTGGTTTAATAGCATTAAAAGTAGATGCTTTACCTGCGTTATTTGTTGGTGCAGTTTTAGGAGGTGTTGTCGCTTGCTTTGCTCAACCTCAATTGATAAAAGAAATTTCTGGAGCTACTGGTAATTATGCTACAGCAGCATACAAAGCAGTTTTGCAAGCAATGACTGGTGAAGTTAAGATTCAAACAAATAATGAAAGTATCAGTAAATTATTAAGTACTCGAGGAATGTTTGGTATGCTGAATACAATTTGGTTAGTATTGTGCGCAATGTGTTTTGGTGGCGCGATGGAAGTTTGTGGTTTATTAAAAAAGATAACACAAACTGTGATGCGAAAAGTAGAATCTACCGGAAGTTTAATTGCAACTACTGCTGGAACTTGTGTCTTTTTTAATGCAACTGCATCCGATCAATACTTAGCAATTGTCGTTCCTGGAAGAATGTTTGCAAAAGAGTTTCGAGATCGTGGTTTAAAACCAGAAAATCTAAGTCGCACCTTAGAAGATTCTGGAACTGTAACTTCAGTCCTTTTTCCATGGAATACTTGTGGGGCTGCTCAAGCTAGTGTTTTAGGGGTTGCTACCGGAACATATTGGATGTACTGCTTCTTTAATTTGCTTAGTCCTTTAATGACTGTTTTTTACGCTTATATGAACATTAAAATCAAGCGATTTACGCCAGAAGAAATGGAGGAAATGGCGAAAAAAGATGTGCTTGTAGAAAATTAAAGTCCAAGATTCAATTCAATTCCAAGGATAAAATTGTGGATGATTTTAATGTGAATTTCTTGCGCTCGATCAGCAAACTCAGAGTAGGGGGCCCTAATTTCCAAATCTGCAAGTTCTGCTAATTTCCCGCCGTCTTTTCCTGTAAGTACAAGAGTTTTCATTCCTTTCTTCTTTGCTTCTTCTACTGCTAGAATTACATTTTTTGAAGAACCAGAAGTTGAAATTCCTAGCAAAACATCACCTGATTGACCAATAGCTTCGATGTAACGAGAAAAAACAAAGTCGTAACCAAAATCATTTGCAACGCAAGAAATATGTGAGGGGTCGGAAATTGAAACCGCTGCTAAACCTCTACGATTATTGCGAAAGCGCCCACTTAATTCTTCAGCAAAATGCATGGCGTCGCACATTGATCCACCATTTCCACAGCTTATGATTTTATTTCCAGCTTTTAAAGCAGTACACATCATCTCAATTGCAGTCTCAATTTTTTCAAAATTTTCAGTATTTTGAAATTGACTAAGAATGAGTTGTGCCTCTTCAAATTGCTTTTTAATCTCAGATTTTAATTCCATAGAAATTTATTATTAAGCGAAATTAAACAAATAGTAGCTTGAATTAAGTCTAATCTTTAAAATGTTATTCTATGAGAACAAAATAGCTTAACTGTCTGTTTTATTTTTATGTATCAACTTAAGCGCAAACAATTTGTAAAAACAGACCTAAAAACCTGTTGGGATTTCTTTTCTTCCCCTCAAAATTTAAAGCGAATTACTCCGCCATACATGGGTTTTAACATAAAATTTGACTTACCAGAAAAAATGTATGAAGGACTTATGATTGAATACTCTGTTAAGCCATTATTAGGAATTCCACTGACCTGGATTACGGAAATAAAAACGGTGAAGGATAATTTATTTTTTGTTGACGAACAGCGAAAAGGGCCCTATAAAATATGGCATCACGAACACCATTTCAAAGAAGTTGAAGGAGGAGTGGAAATGACAGATATTGTATCTTATGAATTACCATTGGGAATTCTTGGGAAATTTGCTCATGCACTTTTTGTAAAAAAGCAATTAGAAGGAATTTTCAATTTCCGAATAAAAATGGTCGATGAAATTTTCGCTTAAGATTCTTTTTACATTTTAATCAAATTAATCGGTATTGAATTATTAATTTTGGGGCTATGTCAGAGGAGGTAATAAAAGTTGAGAAATTAGCTAAGAATTTCGGTTCATTTGAAGCAGTTCGTGATGTCTCCTTTACTGTAAATAAAGGCGATGTCTTTGGATTTCTCGGTCCAAATGGTGCAGGGAAAAGCACAACAATTCGCTGCTTACTTTCACTTATTAGATTGAATGCTGGTACTATCCAAATGTTTGGTAAAAGTTATGCTACTCATCGCTACGAAATACTTTCAAAAATTGGAAGTATTATTGAAAAACCAGATTTCTATAACTATTTATCAGCTCAAAAGAATTTAGAGATTTTTGCTCGGATTTCTGGGGCTACAGTTTCAACGAAAGAAATTCATGAAATGTTAGAATTTGTAGGTTTAGGCGGCAGAGGTAAAGATAAAACAAAGGGCTTTTCTCATGGAATGAAGCAGCGCTTAGGAATCGCACAAACCTTGTTGCATAAACCAGAATTAATCATTTTAGATGAACCAACAACTGGTTTAGATCCGCAGGGGATTATCGAAATTAGAAATCTTATTTTACGTCTTAAAAATGAGCAAAATAAAACCATCTTACTTTCCTCGCATCAACTTTCTGAAATCGAATTAATTGCAAATAGAATGGTAATTATAACAAAAGGGAAGTCATTGGTAGAAGGAAATGTGCAAGAATTACTTAATGCACAAGAATTGACAGTGAGATTGGAATTATCTGATGTAAATAAAGCAATTCCTTTAATTCAACAGCATTTTGCAAATGTAGAAATCACTCGTATAAACGAAGTTGAAATCTCACTGAGCATAGAAAAACAACAAGTTCCCCACCTTAATAAAATGTTAGGTGATAACAACATTCTTGTTTATGCTTTAGAGCCAAAACGAAAATTAGAAGATTTTTTCATGAAAATAGTTCAGTCTTAAAATGTTACTTAAAAATATCTACAACGAATTTATTAAGATTCTTGCAAAACCAAGAAGTTACATAGGTATTGGTGCATTAACATTGTTGATTTGTATTATTTTATTTGCAATGAAAGCTGATGGTTCTTCTTTTATTTCATTTGTTACATCTTCCTTTGAGCAGACGCTTTCATTCAATGGAACCATTTTAAATGGAAATTTAATTGCTTTCATAATTCTTCAAATGCTAATCGTTCATATCCCATTATTAGTTGCTTTAGTGACAGGTGATTTGATTTCTGGGGAAGCAGCCATGGGAACTGTAAGAATGTTGGCAACTAAACCAATTTCTCGAACAAAGATTGTAATATCAAAGTTTATTGCAGGTGCGGTTTACACTTTTATTCTTACCCTTTGGCTTATTTTTCTATCGCTTTTTGTTTCCAAGTTTATCTTTGGATCTGGAGATTTAATTGTTCTAAATAGTGAGGGCTTAGTTATTTTAAAAGAACAAGATATTCTATGGCGTTATGGCTTAAGTTTTATTGTTGCCTTTTTGTCGCTTTTAACAGTTTCTTCAGTATCAATTTGCTTTTCTGCTTTTGCGGAGAATTCAATAGGTCCGATTGTTTCAACAATGGCTGTTATTATCTTATTTACAATAATTGGATCAATGGAAGTTTCTGTTTTCCAAAATATTAAACCCTTTTTATTTACAACTCATATGGCATCTTGGAGAAGTTTCTTTGAAGATCCTGTGCCGTATTCTAAAATCTTTAATTCAATTATTATACTAGTAGTTCACAATATTTTACTTGTGTCCATTGCAGTTATCAAATTCAATAAAAAAGACATCACTTCCTAATGAAAAAACTACTTTTTCTTTCACTTTTTTTTATTCAAGTTACTTCCTATTCGCAAGAAGCAAACCAATTACTCGAAAGAGTAGTTGCAAAAATCACAAGTGTTAAAGATTATTCTGTTGACGCATCAATAAAGACAGATATACCATTCATCAAGATATTACCGGTTAAAGCAAAGATCTATTTCAAGCAAAAAGATAAATTTAAAATTGTTTCTAAAGGCATTGTAATTCTACCAAAACAGGGATTTACAGATGTTAATACTTTTTTAAGTAAAACAAATTCATACATGGCTGTTGATGGCGGTACAAAATTGATCGGTGAATTGAAAACCTCATTAATTACTGTTATTCCAACAAATGAAAACAGCGAATTTGTTCTTGCAAAATTGTGGATTGACCCAAAAAATGCAGTGATAATCTCATCTCAAATTACTACTCGATCTAGCGGCACTGTAAATGTCGACTACTTTTACACCTCGGAACTTGCTTTTGGACTTCCAAGTGAATTAATTTTTGAAATTGACATTAAGAAATTTAAAATGCCAAAAAGCGTAGCTGCTGATATCAATAACGATAAACCAAAAGACAAATCAAAAAAGAAAACCGCTGATAAAAAAGGAATTATTACAATCAAATTATCTAATTACATCATAAATAAAGGAATTAATGATGCGATTTTTGAGAAAAAGTGATTTTCAAAAAAAAGCTATTTTTACTAAAATTTAAAAATGGAATTTGATATAGCAATTATTGGTGGTGGAATTGTTGGCGCAGCTACATTTTATCAACTTCAGAAGAAAAATCCAACTTTAAAAATTGCTTTATTCGAAAAGGAAAATATCCTAGCAAAGCACCAAACAGGTCACAATTCTGGTGTGCTTCATTCTGGCTTATATTATAAACCAGGTTCCCTAAAAGCAAAAAATTGCATAGAAGGGAAACGAGAGATGATTGCTTTCGCAAAAGAATATGGCATTGCACACGATATTTGCGGAAAGGTTGTTGTGGCATCGAATCAACAAGAAATAGTTCGCTTGGAAAAAATTCATCAAATTGGTATCGAAAATAAAATTGAGGGGATTGAACGCATTTCTTCAGATCAAGTGAAAGAAATTGAACCTTTTGTTGAATGTCTTTCTGGTCTTTGGGTTCCGTCTACAGGAATTATTGATTTTATTTCAGCCACAAAAAAAATGATTGAATTAGCCCTTGCACTTCAAGCTGAAAGTCGCTTGTTTCTTAATCATGAAGTAATTTCAATTACAAGAAATGAAGATGAGACAACAATCCATACAAACAAAGGGGAATTCACCTCAAAATTCATGGTTTTTTGCTCTGGATTGCAAGCAGATAGAATGGCGAAAAAAGACGGTTTAAAACTAAAGGAGAAGATTGTACCATTTCGAGGTGATTATTATGAATTAGCAGCACAGGCAAAGCACAAGGTCAAAAATCTAATTTACCCAGTTCCAGATCCTGCATTTCCATTTTTAGGTGTTCATTTTACAAGAATGGTTGGGGGAGGAGTGGAGTGTGGTCCAAATGCTGTATTTTCCTTTAAAAGAGAAGGTTACAACAAAACAGATTTCTCTTTTAAAGATAGTTTTGACGCACTTTCATACCGTGGAACTTGGAAGTTGTTTCTAGGAAATATATCCTACGGCATCAACGAATACCGTCGTGCTTTTTCAAAAAAAATGTTTTTAAAATCATTACAGCAAATGATTCCATCTTTGACAATGGATGATATTGAACCGGGTAGAGCAGGAGTAAGGGCGCAATTACTTTCCCAAAATGGTGATACGCGAGATGACTTTAGAATTGAGCACCAAGGAAACGCTATTCATGTTTTAAATGCACCTTCACCTGCAGCAACTGCATCACTAGCAATAGGAAAATATATCGCGCTTGAAGCAGAGAAAAAATTTGGCTTAAAATAGAATGTAAATTTAATCTTCTGTCAATTGCTTTTGATAAAGCTCCGCATAATAACCTTTGGACTTTAGAAGAGTTTCGTGTGTTCCTTCTTCAATAACTTCTCCCTGATCGATAACAATTATGTAATTTGCATTTCGAATTGTTGAAACTCGGTGACTAACAATGATAGTTGTTAAATTTTGCTTCAATTGCCTTAAATTGGATAAAATTATTTCTTCTGTTTCAGTATCAACTGCAGACAAGCAATCGTCTAGTAATAATAAACTAGGATTTCGTAATAAGGCACGTGAAATACTAATTCGCTGCTTTTGCCCACCACTGAGATTGACACCGCGTTCTCCTAATAAGGTTTCAAACTTATCTGGAAATTCATCGATATTATGGTAAACGTGCGTTAATTCTGTAACTTTAACCAAGTCCTCACTTGAAACCTCACCATCTTTAACGCCAAATTTTAAATTGTTTGCAATCGTATCAGAAAAAAGAAAAACATCTTGAGGAACGACACCACATTGTTCACGAAATGCATCCGTATTGATACTTTGAATCGATTTATTGTCAATCAAAACAGATCCTGAAGCTGCATCGAATTGTCGCACTATTAAATCTAAAATAGTTGACTTACCACTTCCCGTTTTTCCAATAATTGCTAAAGTATCTCCTTGTTTTATTTTAAAAGAAAGATTTTTTAGGGCTTGAATTCCCGTATTATCATATGTGAAATTTACATTTTTAAATTCAACTCCTCCTTTAAAGTCAAAATCAGAATGGTTTGAGTTGACAATTGTAGGTTCAGTCTCTAAAAATTCACTTATTCTCTTTTGCGAAGCTGCTGCTCTCTGAATAATTGAAGTAACCCAGCCTAAACTTGCAAATGGCCAAGTTAAATTATTTACAAAGAAAATGAATGCTACAATTCCACCCAAGGAAATTTGTTTGTCGTAGGTCATCAATCCACCCATGTAAATAGCAATTAGAGTACTTACTCCAATTAAAAACATTATTGTAGGCATGAAAAGAGCATTAACTAAAACTAACTTCATGCTTTTGTTTTTGTATTCGTTTGCAGCATGCTCAAATTTACTACCCATTTCAGTTTCACGATTGTATGCTTTTATCACTCTGATTCCCGAAAATGTTTCCTGTGAAATGGTTGAAAGATTGGATTGTTCTTCTTGAACTTTCCTGCTCATTGTATTCATTTTACTTGAAACTCTGTATATCAAGAACGACATTAAAGGAAGTGGCATTAGCACAAATAAAGTAAGTTGAGGACTTATGTTCACCATTTGAACTATAATCATCGAAGAAAGCACAACTAAATTTATGGTATACATGATTCCAGGACCTAAATACATTCTCACTTGACTCACATCTTCAGAAATACGGTTCATTAAATCTCCCGTAGAATTTCGCTTAAAAAATCCTAAATCTAATTTTTGATAATGTGCATAAATCTCATTTTTTAAATCAAATTCAATAAAACGAGACATTACAATGATCGTTTGACGCATTAAGAACAAGAAAAACCCTTTTCCTATGGATAATAAGATGTAAATACCACCAATTTTGAAAGATAAAAATAAAGCATCTTCATAACCACTTATAGTCGTGCTCCCCATTAAATCATCAACTGTAGTTTTAACGTACAAAGGCATTTGAACACCAAAGTAATTACTGATAATTGTAAAAAGAATACCGAATAAAAAACGCCATTTGTATTTAAAAAAATATTTATTCAAGTATTGAAGTGACTTCATTGATTATTTTCTAATTTTGCGCTGTTGAAATATGCTGCAAATGTAAGCATTCAGAACTAAAGTTAACGAACGATAATATAAGTATGTCTGAAATAACAACTGAAATAGTGAACGATCTTTCCATGAATCCCGTGATCGGTCAAATGGCTAATATGGGGCACGAACAAATTCTTTTTTGTAATGATGCATCAACTGGATTAAAAGCTATTATCGCTGTTCATAACACTGTCTTAGGTCCTGCACTAGGTGGAACAAGAGTTTGGGCTTACAACAACGAAATGGATGCCTTAAATGATGTTCTTCGACTTTCTCGTGGAATGACTTATAAAAATTCAATATCAGGATTAAATCTAGGAGGAGGAAAGGCCGTTATTATCGGAGATGCTAAAACCATTAAATCTGAGGCTTTATTTCGAAGATTTGGTAGGTTTGTAAATAGTTTAGCAGGAAATTATATTACAGCAGAAGATGTTGGCGTTTCGCCGATTGACATGACACATGTAAACAAAGAAACAAATCATGTAGTTGGTTTACCCGGTAAAAGTGGTGATCCTTCGCCTGTAACAGCTTATGGAACTTACATGGGAATGAAAGCTTGCGCTAAAATCCAATATGGTTCTGATTCCTTAAATGGAAAAAAGATTGTTGTGCAAGGAGTAGGTCATGTTGGTGAATACCTCGTAGAATATTTGAGAAAAGAAAATGCAAGCGTTTACATTGCCGATATAAATTCAGAAACATTGAATCGAGTAGCTCAAAAATATGGAGCTCACATTATTGATAAAGATGCTTTTTATGATTTTGATATGGATATTTACGCGCCCTGTGCGTTAGGTGCTACAATTAATGATGATACATTGAGTAGACTAAAATGTTCAATTATTGCTGGAGCGGCAAATAATCAATTAAAAGTGGAAGCTGTTCATGGCTTAGAAATAATGAAAAAAGGAATTATTTATGCTCCAGATTATGCAATAAATGCCGGTGGAGTGATTAATTGTTTTTCAGAAGTAAAAGGACTTCCAGCGGAATGGGCTCAGCAAAAGGCAGCAGAAATTTACACTACTATTTTGAATATCGTAAAACGATCGCGAGAAGAACTTATTCCAACATATCAAATAGCAAATAAAATAGCTGAAGAAAGGATCAAAGCTAAAATAATAGTAGAATTACCCCTATAATAAAATGCTAAACAGACGTCATTTACGAATCAAGGTACTGCAAATTCTTTATGCTTTTTTTCAGTCGAAAGAAATTGATGTTGTAAAAGCACAGAATGAATTATTGCTTTCAGTAGAAAGAATGTACGATTTGTACCTTTATTTACTCCTAACAATTCCTGAACTAAAGCGAGCAGCTGAAGTAAACAATGAAAACAGAAAAAATAAATTGCGGCCAAATGAAAGCGATTTGATGCCTAATCTTAAATGGGTAGAAAATAGCTTAATTTTAAAAATTGAAGAATCAAAAGAATTAAATAAGGTTTCTTCAGCACGAAAGGTAAATTGGTTGGGCGCAGAAAATCAAGAGATTTTTAGAAAAATGTTTCTTCAAGTTAAAGACAGTGAGACCTATTTTGAGTTCATGGAAAATGGCTTGAAGGATTTTGAAGAAGACAAAAAGTTTGCTTTAGCGCTTTTTAAAAACGAAATTATAAATTCTGAGTTTTTACATAATTACATAGAAGACAAGAGTATTTATTGGTTGGATGATATCGATTTATGTTGTTCTATGGCATTAAAAACTTTAAAAACAGCAGCTCCAGATAAAGAAATTTCAATTTTATCCCTTTACAAAGAAGATGATGATGAAAAAGAATTTATTTTAAATTTGTGCCGCAATACAATTGAAATGGACGTCGAAAATGAGAAGCTTATCGAAATTTTAGCAGTAAATTGGGAGGTGGATCGCATTGCTAAAATGGATGTCTTATTGCTTAAAATGGCACTTGTAGAATTGCAAACATGTTCGAATATTCCTACAAAAGTTACTATGAATGAATACATTGAGATTTCAAAATTTTACAGTACTCCAAAGAGTAATTTGTTTATAAATGGGATTTTAGATAAGGCTATTTCACAGTTAACAAAGGAAAAAAAGATTAAAAAAATAGGTAGGGGATTAGTAAGTTAAAAAATAAGAAATGCAGAAAATAATTTTTTATACGCTTTTAAATTTAAGTCTTGTATTCTTTGGTTGTTCAGAGAATAAACCACTTGAAGTAGGGCAGAAAACTACTATGGAAATCGATTCTGTTTTTAACGCTGGGACAGTTGTGAAAGGAGAAATTATACATGCAACATTTAAAGTTCGAAATACAGGAAATTATCCTTTGGTTTTTGGTGAAGTAAGAGCTTCTTGTGGTTGTACGGTTCCTAGTAAACCACAAAAACCAATTCAGCCAGGAGAAACAAGTCAAATAAAAGCAGAAGTGAATACAGTAAATTTGACCTCTAAGCAAATTATTAAATCGGTAACAACAATGTCGAATACTGAACCTAATATTCATCTATTAGAAATTAAAGCAAAAATAAAATAATAGTATAAACAATTAAATAAAGTAAGTTATGAGTGGTCAAGGAATGCAAAGTTTATTAATGTTAGGTCTAATGGTCTTAATTTTTTATTTTTTTATGATTCGTCCTCAAATGAAAAAGCAGAAAGAGTTGAAGAATTTTAGAGAGAATTTAAAAGCTGGAGATAAAGTTGTTACCATTGGAGGTATTCATGGAAAAATACTTGAGGTTTCTGATACAACAGTTTTGGTACAAGCAGAAGGTACAAAACTTCGTTTTGACAAATCAGCAATTGCTCAAAGTTCCGAAGATCAAATTATGATGAAGTAAAATTGAATTTATTTATTTAATTTTAATTAATTAGTAGTGGACTTTTGTTCCATTAGCTAGAAACATATTTTTTTTTATTAAGACTGTATTAAACTTTTCTATGGCCTAATTGTTTTTTTTGATAGCACACTAAATTATTAAAATTTAAATAGTATGAAAACAAAATCATTATTCTTATTCTTTCTAGGATTTTCTTATTTGTCTTTGGCACAATCTTTTACCACTGGAGTTGTTAATTTATCTTCAACGCCTGGCTTAGCTATGTCAGTTAAATTAGACATTGGTAGCAACGTTACAATGACCTTAGTAGGACCGTCTGGAAGATGGTTTGCTCTCGGCTTTGGTGCTGAAAACATGGAGCCTGAAACTGACGTAGTTGGTGTTCATTCTGCAGGTACCTTATCTAGTTTCGATGCTAAATTAATCGGTTATGCAGCTCCAGTTGCAGATCCACTTCAAAATTGGACAATCACATCAAATCAAGTGGTTTCAGGAGTAAGAACTATTGTAGCTACTCGCCCATTAGATACCGGAGATGCAAACGATTATACCTTTTCAGCTGAAGAAGGTTCACTATCTCTAATTTGGGCTAGGGGAAGTTCAAATTCTTTTAGTTATGGCTATCATGGTAGCTCAAATCGTGGTATTGTAAATGCAACATTTACACCCTTAGTTACTAGTTCTCCACTTGCACTTCAATTATTCTTGGATGGATATTACATTTATGGGTCAAATCCTGCAAGTATGAGAGCGGCTAGATATATTAATCTTTTAGAGTCTGGATCTGCAAATCCAGGAGCGAATACAGATGTTGATCTTATTACTGTTGAATTACGAAGCGCAGCAAACCTAAATGTTGCCGCTTACAGTGTTTCTTCTATTTTACAAACAAATGGTAGTCTGCAGTGTACGTTTCCTACTGGTGCATTTGGAAATTCTTATTACATTGTAGTTAAACATAGATCTTCAATACCTTTATGGAGTGCAAATCCTGTAACTATGTCAGGTTCAACAACTCTTAATTTTTCAAATAATAGTGCAAATGCTTTTACTGATGGTTCTGTAGCCCCAATGAAAACATTAGTTTCAGGTTTATATGGAACAAGATTGGGTGAGTTGAATGGAGATGGGTATTTAGATGGTTTGGATTATTCGACTTTCGAATACAATGTATATTCATCAGCATACGGTGGTTTATTTTTACTAGATGGCGACT
>CAMDDR010000014.1:0-34663 GCA_945892995.1 Chitinophaga pinensis
TGCCCTCTTGGAAATGGATCCGGAGATCCAGGTTATAAATTTGATGATGAAATTGTTGCAGATCTAAAACACAGTGGACCGGGTATTTTATCAATGGCTAATTCTGGACCTGCAACAAATGGCAGTCAATTTTTCATAACGCACAAAGAAACATCTTGGTTAGATGGAAAGCATACTGTTTTTGGACATGTGGTTGAAGGTATGGACATTGTAAATAAAATTGAACAGGAAGATGTGATGATTTCAGTTTCAATTATGCGTTATGGTTCAAAAGCAAACAAGTGGAATGCAATGCAAGAGTTTGATAAAATTTATGGACTAAAAAAAGCAGCAGCACTTAAAAATAATGAACAATACGCTAAGATTTCTAGTATGTCAGAAACAGATTATACAGCATTTATGTTTTCTGAAGTAAAGAAACAAAATCCAAAAGCTCAAATTTCTAAAACAGGACTTGTATATATTATAGAAAATAAAGGAATAGATAAACTTAAGCCTGTTAAAGGATCGAAAGTTTCACTTCATTATGTTGGTACATTTAGAGCAGACGGAAAACAATTTGATTCCTCTCGCGATAGAAATACACCGATGGACTTTACATTTATAGACCAAAAAATGATTCCTGGATTTGAGGAAGGAATTGCAATGTTAGGGCAGGGGGGCAAAGGAAAATTTATTATTCCTTATTTTCAAGCATACGGAAAAGATGGACGTCCAGGTGCCATTCCTCCATATTCTGATTTAGTATTTGAAGTAGAAGTTATTTCTGTGACTCCTCCAAGTCAAGATGCGCATGATCACAGCGATCCAAATCACAAGCACTAATTTCACTTAAGCCAAGATCCTCCAATCGAAATAACATTTTCTAATGCTAAATATGATTGGTAGCTTTCTTCTGTGATTCCTCCAGTTGGACAAAATTTTATCTCAGGAAATACTTGCCCGTAAGTTTTTAGTGCATTTAAACCTCCGAAAAGATGTGCTGGAAAGAATTTAAAAGTATCCCAACCAAATTGTATTCCGTTAATAATGTCGCTGGGAGTTGATACGCCGAGTATAAAAGGAATTCCTGAATCTTCGAAATGAGAGGCCAAACCTGAACTAAGACCGGGGCTTACTAAAAAATCTACTTTTAATTCTATTGCTTTGGCAATTTGTTCTTTCGATACAATTGTACCCATTCCGATAGTGATTTCATGTCCAAATTTTTTTTTTGCTAAGCTAATTGCATCAAAAGCAATAGGAGTTCTTAAAGTGATTTCTATACAGAAAATATTTTTTGCTTTTAATTTTTCAATCATTGGAATAACTTCATCTAAATTAGTGAAGTTTACAATGGGAATTATTGGGTGGTGAGAAAGTACCTCACGAATATTATTTTGCTTCATGTTCTTCTGTTAAAATTAAAATATCACTGTTAAATGGGTCAATAGTTTGAAAAATAGTTTCTATAAAAGACGAAATTTCACCATTTTTACAAAGTTGCAAAAAATTAAGCGAGCGTTCTTGTAAATTATTATTCGGAAATAATTTTTCTTTAATTTGATCTATGGTTTTTAGTGTTTTTTCGTGTTTTAATTTAAGAGATTTTTCCAATTTACTTTGAATAGCCTCCATTTGTTTTTCAATTCTAGTTATTTCAGCTTCTATAAATGGATTTAGCGCACGATCAATTGCTAAAGTCTTAGTTAAAATTTCTTTTTTTATGTTACTTGCATGTTCGTTAATTTCTGAAAAATCAATTGTATTCTTTTCATTTTCACTAATAAAAGACTTTGTTAATTCATTAGTTGTTCTAAAAATAGCGGCTTCTGAAAGACCAACAGAATTCATTTTATTTTTCGTTGAACTATCAATCCAAATTAGACTACTTCGAACTTGAATAAGTGGAAAAGTTAGATTTACTCTTTTAAAGCTTGATTTTAGTTGTAACCAGTAATTTAATTCACCAAGACCTCCAACATAACATAAATTTGGAAGAATATATTCCTGATATAGTGGTCTTAGAATTACATTTGGTGAAAAGGATTCTGGCATTTTTTCCAACATTTGCAATACTTCTTCTTTTGAAAAATTTTGAGCTCCAATGTTGTACTTATTATTTTCGTGAACAATTCGTTCTCTTTTGTGCTTTGAAAGAAAAAACAAATTAATTTCCCTCGGATTTACTTGAGGTTTAATATTTCTTGATAATAGTTTTTTATTTGTTTTGAGGACTTCTTCCATTGAAAAAAAAGAAGTTAATTCCTCTTTTAAGATTGGAGAAAACGCTTTTTTTAGGTTTGGATTATCAGCGTCTAAAATTAGCAATCCGAATTTCCCAAACAGATGATGAATTAATTTAAAAAAAGCTTCTCCATAGGTTTCACCATTTAATTTGTCAATCCACTCTTTTACTTCAGAACTATCATTATTTTGAAAAACAGCTGCTATTTTATTTTTTACTTCCTGAAGGCCATCAAGTGTCATTGTTCCGACTGCGCCACTTTGTTCGGTGATCCATATAATCTCTTTTCCAAAAAGCATGAATGACTTAATTTCCTCGAAGTCGTGGTCTTCAGAAGCCATCCAATAAACAGGCACAAACTGCAAATCAGGATAAGATACTTTAAGCTCGTCACATTGTTTTATAACGTGAAGAATTTTATAAATAAAATAAATTGGTCCTGTCAATAAACTTAATTGATGACCTGTCGTAATTGTAAAACAGTTTTCATTTTTAAGTAAATCGATATTTTTTTTACAAATTTCATTTTCCTGAATGGAAGCATACTTTTTATTCAATTCCTTTGCTAATAATTCTCTTTTATCAGTGCTAAATTCCTTTGATTTGAGAAGTGCTTGTTTTTGAAAGGCATCTTTTGAAAATGGAATACTAATAAATTCCGAAAGTTCGTGTTGACTTTCAGAGAGCAAGAGCTCTTTTTCTGAAAATAAATTGGTGGCTTGTCTTTTTGTACTTTGAATTTTCATAATGAACTGCGCAATTCAACTTCAAAATTGAAAGCACTACAAAATTACGAAAAAAACTTTGCTGTAGATTTAGTGCTTAGCAGCTAAATAACGCTCTGCATCTAATGCTGCCATGCAACCAGTTCCTGCTGCTGTTACAGCTTGTCGATATGTTTTATCTGCGGCATCCCCAGCTACGAAAACACCTGCAACATTTGTCTTACTAGTTCCAGGTTCTTCATACTTTATATATCCAACATCATCTAAATGAAGAAAGTCTCTAAAAACATCTGTATTTGGTTTATGACCAATGGCCACAAAAAATCCGGTACATGAAATTACTTTTTCTTCTTTCGTTGCTGTATTTATTACTTTAGCTCCAGTTACAACTTGTCCATCACCCAAAACCTCAAGTGTTTCGGTATTAAATAAGATTTCGATATTTTCCGTCTTTCTTACTCTTTGCGCCATAATTTTAGAAGCCCTAAAATCGTCTTTTCTGACAAGCATGGTTACTTTTTTACAAAGTTTTGATAGATAGTGTGCTTCTTCACAAGCAGAATCTCCAGCTCCAACAATCACAACATCATGTCCGCGGTAGAAAAACCCGTCACATACAGCACAAGCAGAAACACCACCTCCAAGTTGAAGGTATTTTTGTTCGCTTTCTAATCCAATATATTTTGCGGAGGCGCCAGTAGAAATAATTACTGTTTCAGCATGAATTTCTTTACCATCGTCTGCCCAACATTTATGGATATCTCCAGAAAAATCTACTTTATTAATAAATCCTGCTCTTACATCAGTATCAAATCGTTTTGCTTGTTCTTCAAGTTCTACCATCATTGCTGGACCAGAAATCCCATTCGCATAGCCAGGAAAATTTTCTACCTCATTTGTTGTCGTTAATTGTCCGCCTGGTTGAAGTCCTTGGTACATTACTGGTTGCATGTCTGCTCGTGCTGCATAAATAGCTGCTGTATATCCGGCAGGACCAGATCCAATAATTAAACATTTGATGTGTTCGACTGTAGAATTCATGCTTTTTTTACTGCAAAAATAATCCATTGATTTGAATCTATTACGAAAATAAAGAGTATAATTTTATTTTGTTTTACAATTTTAAAAAAAGGACTGATTTTATCCCAATCAAATACTTAATTTCGCAATCAATCTAAAGCTTTATGACATCTTCTCTTTCAACAAGTCCACTTTTAATTATCATTTTTACCTTGGTTGTATTGGGCATGTTTTTGTTGGATTTAGGAATAATGAAAAAAAAAGCCAAGGCAATTTCAAATAAAGAAGCGGCAATTTGGACAAGTATTTGGATTAGTTTATCAATGTTATTTAGTGGTTTTATATGGTGGCAGTCAGGTTTTGAAAAATTTACCCAATTTCAGTCTGCTTATTGGATTGAGCAAGCACTTTCTGTTGACAATTTATTTGTTTTCATTCTAATTTTTAGCTATTTCAAAATTGAAGGAATTCTACAACATAAGATTTTATTGTGGGGAATAATAGGAGCAGTAATTTTTAGAGCGATATTCATATTTGCTGGTGTAGAATTAATTAACCTAAGTTATTTGCCTGAATTTGATTTTATAGGATATCATTTTTCAAGTGACCATAATATACCTATAAATTATGTAACAAAAACATTTTTAAAACCAAACTTAATACTTACATTTTTTGGTATTTTCTTGATTTTTGCAGGTGTTAAATCTCTTAAAAAATCAAATGCTGATGCAAGTGAAAATTACGATAACAATAGGTTATCAAAGTTATTAAGTAAGCTTTTCAGAATCTCTACAAAGTTTGATGGCTCAAAATTTTTTACTCGCGAAAATAATAAACTAATAGCGACGAGATTATTTCTTGTTCTTTTGATAGTAGAGATTACGGACTTGATTTTTGCAGTAGATTCAATTCCTGCAATTTTTTCAATCGCTCCAAACGATCCTTTTATTTTGTATTCCTCAAATATTTTCGCAATTCTTGGACTAAGGTCAATGTATTTCTTACTGTCAAATTCTCTTGGTCTATTTTCAAAATTAAAATACGGATTAGCTGTGATTTTAACTTTTATCGGATTAAAAATGTTAGTCGCCCCAATTCTTCATGTTTCATCGACTCTTTCACTAGCTATCGTTTTTGGTGTCTTGGTTTGCTCGATTGCAGCTTCGTTTATATTTCTCGAGAAAGAAAAAATTTAAAATAAAAAACTTGCTCCATCCTCACTTCCAGAAACTAATGCTCTGAGATTCCCGAACAATTCTCTGCCAAAGCCAATTGTATTGTGATTTTTGATTTGTGTAGCTTCTCTACTATTTACTTCGGATTCATTCATGCAATTTAATTCTCCAGAAATAGCATTTAAGCGAAGGATATCTCCAGTTCTGATTTTAGAAATCATTCCACCATCAAATGCTTCGGGATTTAAATGAATTGCTGCAGGTACTTTTCCTGAGGCGCCAGACATTCTTCCGTCAGTTACCAAAGCAACTTTAAATCCTTTTTTTTGCAGTATTGTTAGAGTTGGAGTAAGTTGATGTAATTCTGGCATTCCATTTTGTTTTGGTCCTTGAAAAGGAAGAACTGCAATAAAATCTTTCTCAAGTTCTCCATTTTTGAATGCTTTAATAAGGTCTTCTTGCTCATAGAAGACATTTGCTGCAGCTTCAATTACTAAATGCTCCTCACTTACTGCAGCTGTTTTTATTACAGCTCTTCCAATATTCCCTTGTAAAATTTTAATTCCCCCATGCTCTGAAAACGAATCGTTAACTGGACGAATTATTGATTTATTTAAACTTTCCTTTGCACCTTCTTTCCAAACTAATTGTTTGTTTTCAATTTTTGGTTCTTGTGTATATTTTTTTAAGCCTTTTCCAAGAATTGTATGGACATCCTCATGAAGCAAATTGTTTTCAAGTAGTGAATGAATAACAAATCCCATTCCTCCAGAAGCATGAAAATGATTGACATCTGCCGCACCATTCGGATACATTCGTGTAATTAAAGGAACAACATCAGATAAATCTGACATGTCAGACCAGTTAATAATAATTCCTGCTGCACGCGCAATTGCTATAAGATGTATTGTATGATTTGTAGATCCACCAGTTGCAAGTAAGCCAATAATTCCGTTCACAATTACTTTTTCTGTTATTAAGTTAGAAAGTGAGCCCTCAAGTCCTAATTGACTATTATTTGCAGCTACTTTTACAGCTTCCTCATTCAATAATGCTCTTAATTCAGTACCGGGATTTACAAAACTTGAACCTGGGAGTTGCAAACCCATAATTTCCATTAGCATTTGATTGCTATTGGCAGTTCCATAAAACGTGCACGTTCCTGGAGAATGGTAAGAATCAGATTCTCCCTTTAATAATTCGGCTCTTCCAATTTTTCCCTCAGCAAAAGCTTGGCGAATACTTGCTTTTTCCTCATTGCTAATACCACTTGGCATTGGTCCGCCAGGTACAAAAACAGCCGGTAGATGACCGAATTTAAGTGAACCCATTAATAAGCCAGGTACAATTTTATCGCAAATTCCCAAGCATAAAACCGCATCAAACATGTTGTGAGAAAGCCCAATTGCTGTAGAAAGTGCTATTACATCTCTGCTAAACAAAGATAATTCCATGCCAGGCTGACCTTGTGTGACTCCATCACACATAGCAGGAACAGCGCCAGCTACTTGAGCCACAGCATTGTGTTTTTGAGCATAAGCTCTGAGTTCAGCAGGATAGTTCTCGTAGGTTTTATGTGCTGAAAGCATGTCATTATATGCTGTAATGATTCCAATATTTGGAACTTTTTCTTCAGAAAGATTATTTTTATCAGTAGTTCCGCATGCAGCAAAAGCATGTGCAAGATTACCGCAGTGCATCGCTTGTCTGGCAACTCCATCAGAATAGGCAGATTGCATCTGATTAAGATAATTAGCTCGAGTAGCTTTACTTCGTTCTATTATGCGTTTTGTAACTTCTAAAATTCGTTGATTCATGATAGTTTTTATTTCGAATAATAAATCGCTGTTATAGATTCAATAAAATGTGAAATAGGCAACTTATTTTTTGCAGCACTGAAAAGTACTTCTTTTTTATTTTCTCCGGTAAGCATTAAGAAAATATTTTTTGAAGAAAGTAGTAATTTTGGAGTACAAGTTATTCTTCTTGTCGGATTTATGGGAGAATTTGTAAAAAAAATATTCTGTTCAGAATCCATTGCTTTGGTTGAATCACTGTCGTTTGGAAAAAGAGATGCGGTATGTCCATCTTCACCCATTCCTAAAATGATAACACTTGCATCATTAAAAATAGTATAACTTTCATTTGTCCTTAATAAATTTAACGCTTCGTTATCGGCACTAAAAATCATTGGAATAAAGGTTGCATTTTTTGCTTCATTAATCAAAAAGCATGTTTTCACTAATTTTTCATTTGAAAAGTCGCTTGAATTTTCCACAAATCGTTCATCAACTAAACCAACGATAACTTTAGACCAATCAAGTTGAGTTGAACTTAATTTACGATACAATCCACTTGGTGTACTGCCCCCTGAAAGAAGTAATTTTGCTTTTCCAAGTTTTAAAATATCTTCACTAATTACTAGCTTTATATCGTGTAGTAGAGCATCTTCTAACTCTTCTTTTGAAGCATGTAGTCTCATTGATCTCTCCATGATTTTGTAATCCATGAATCATTTTCCTCTAAAATATCATTTCCTGGCCCCCAAGTACCAGCTTCGTATAAAACATTGTTTTGACAAGTAGATTTCCAACTAGAAGTTATTGACTCAATCCAAGACCAAGCAGCTTGAAGTTCATCTTGTCGCATAAACAACGTTTGATTTCCGCGAATTACGTCAATAATGAGTCGTTCATAAGCTTCTGGAAATCGTTCTTTAAAAGAATCAATGTAATCTAATTTTAGGGCGATGGGTTTGTAGCGATATCCTCCAGGACCGGGAACTTTTGTCATTTGAACGAGCTCAATTCTTTCTTCTGGTTGCAAGCGAATGATGAGTTTATTGTTGTTTAATTTTTCCTTTGAAGGAAAGATATTGTGACGAACTTCCTTGAAATTAATAACGATTTCAGAATAACGCTTTACCATTCTTTTACCAGTTCGGATATAGAAAGGAACATTTTTCCATCTCCAATTATCTACATAAGCTTTTATTGCTACAAAAGTTTCAGTCTTAGATTGGTATTCTTCAATATCCTCTAAATAGGAATTGACTTGTTCTCCTTTAACACTACCGCGAGTATATTGACCTTTAACGGTGTCGTTAGCAACATTTTTCTTAGAAATTGGGCGCAGAGCTCTCAAGACTTTTAATTTCTCATTTCGAACTTCATCAGCTTCCAATAAGTGTGGTGGTTCCATGGCTACTAAACAAAGAAGTTGCAGCAAATGATTTTGAACCATGTCTAATAGCGCTCCGCTATTATCGTAATAAGCTGCACGTTTTTCAACTCCTAAACTTTCTGAAACAGTAATTTGAATGTTGTCGATGTGTTCTGAATCCCATGCTCTCTCAAATAAATTATTTGCAAAGCGCAAAACCATTAAATTTTGAACAGTTTCTTTTCCAAGATAATGATCGATGCGATAAATTTGTTTTTCAGAAAATGCTTTTGTGATTTGAATGTTGATTTCATTTGAAGATTCTAAGGAGTATCCCAATGGTTTTTCCAATACAACTTTGCTATTTTTCTTAATTAAACCAGTCGATTTTAAAGTTTCAGCAATTGGTCCAAAAGCAGAGGAGGGAGTTGAAAAATAAAAAATATTTTGATAAGAAGGGAATTTATTTAGGTAAGCCGCTAATTCTAAATATGCCGATTCATTCGCTTCAGCTACTTGTATTAATTGCACTTTTTTTGAAAAAATGGTAATGTCGTTCTCTGAAGTGTCTTCTTCTGCACTTTCCTTGAGGAATTTTAGTAGGTTTTCGTTAAAACTTGATCCAGAAACATTTCTTCTTGTTACTGCAATAACATTGTAATCTGTCAAAAACTGCCCGTCTTGGTCTCTGTGAAATAATGCAGGATATATTTTGCGCAAGGCTAAGTCACCATCACCACCAAAAACAACAAGGTTAAATGGATTGAATTCTTCTGTATGGCGATTTTTTTTTGTCATGTCAATTAGATGAAAAAGATTGTTTAATGTGTCAAAGTTACACTAAGTAATTTAAAAATTTATAAAAAATAACTAATTTTAGCAACTTTAAGTTGTTAATTACGTCTTAAAAATATATTTAATTTATAGTTTATGTTCCGAATTATTTTATTCCTTTTATTTATTTTAATTTCACGATATGAATATGCTCAAAATTATGTTTTTGGTCAACTAACAGGAAATCCATTAAATACTACAGGTTGGAATTTAACTGGAAATGCATTTGTTGGAGATACTCCCGGTGATGCTGATGCCTTTAGTGATGAGCTTGTTTTAACCAATGTTTTACAAACTCAAAGCGGCGGAATTTTTTATACTAATCCAATTAATTTATCCTCATGTTCAAAATGGACAGTAGAGTTTGATTACAGGCTTTGGGGAGGCCCGGGTTCTTGTCCTTATGGAATTGCTGACGGACTTGCTTTTTGCTTTATAGATGTTCCTCCTGCTGGATTTGTTAATGGTGGAGGAATAGGAATTCCCCAAACTGCAAATGGCTTAAAGGTTGTTTTGGATACATACGAAAATGGTTGTGGTGCTAATCCAGAGTTGCAAATTTTTTCGGGTATAGGATATGATGAATGCGCTCCAGCAATGATTAAATTAACCAATATCAATGGAAGCCTAAATTTTATTAGAAATTCAGCTTATCAAAGTGTTAAAATAACGTATGTTAACGGTCTAATTAGTCTATATCTTAATAATACTCTTTATTTAACTGCTACTTTTACAACTACTTTTACAGGTTATATGGGTTTTACTGCTTCAACTGGAGGTGGGTGTGATCAACAATCAATTAAAAACGCCATTATTTATACTGAGCAGGCAATTTCAGATGCTGGACCAGTTAATGGTTCTACTTGTAGTGATGTTCCTTTGAATATTGGTGTTGCGACTAATCCTCTCTATTCTTATTCATGGTCGCCTGCAGTGGGTTTGAGTTCAACTTCTTCTTCTAATCCTACTTTAACATTAACAAATTCAACGAATTCACCAATTACCTATATTTACACTGTTTCTACTACCTTACTTACAAATTTTGGTGCTTGTCCTACAACAGATGAAATTTCTATTACAATTAATCCAATTCCAACTATGACAAGTCCTGCTTTGGGAGCTATTTGCTCAGGAACACCCTTAAACTTTCCATTAACATCAAATGTTTTAAGCGTTAATTATTCATGGTTAGCAGCGATAAATCTTGATGTTACTGGAGCAAGTACGATAGCAGCAATCACAAATCCTACAATCAATAATACACTTATTAATTCCACTTTAATTCCCCAAACTGTTGATTATACTGTTACACCTTCATCAAATCCTGGTGCTTGTTTAGGATCACCACAAACAGTTTCTATTTCTGTAAATCCTAGTCCAACTATAACCAGTCCTTCTACAGAAGTGATTTGTTCAGGCGAAACCTTAAATTTTTCGTTGACATCAAATCTAGCGAGTACTTATTCTTGGTTAGCAGCTTCTAGCGCTAGTGTAATTGGAGAAACGATAACTCCAACGTTAAGTCCCACCATTAATAATACACTTGTTAATACAACTACTACTAATCAAAATGTTATTTACACAATTACACCAACAACAACAGCTGATGCATGTGTTGGACAAGCACAAGCAGTAACAGTTACAGTTAATGCAAGCCCAATACTAACAAGTCCATTAAACGGAGTTATTTGTTCTGAAACACCTTTAAATTTTCCACTGACATCAAACATCCCAAGTACTTTTTCATGGGTAGCTGTTGCCAATCCAAATATAAATGGTGCTAGTATACTACCAATTTTAAGTTCAACTATTGATAATACACTTATAAATTTAAGTTTTGCTCCACAAAATGTTGTTTACACAGTTACAACAACCACACTAGCTGATGGCTGCATTGGGATAGAGCCAGTTACAATTACTGTAAATCCAAAACCTGTTTTATTAATTACTCCAGACCAAGAAATGTGTTCTGGTAAAAGCGTTCAAATTAACGTTAGTGGAGCAACTATTTATCAATGGGGTATTTCCCCAGTCGTGTCGAATATTAATTCAAATCAAAATTTAGTTTCTCCGAGTCAAACATCAACTTATGAAGTGATTGGCTTGAATATTTATTCTTGTTCTGATACAGTTGAATCTTCGGTAATTGTTCACCCAAACCCAATAGCAGACTTTAGCGTAGATCGTACATTGTTGACAAGTGATGATCCTACTATTACAATTACTAATAATAGCAGTGGCAACGTTATAAATTTTTGGGATTTTGGTAATGATAATCAAATCATAAATAATTCAAATACAATTGATTATTCGTATCCATTTTCTGAAGGAGACTATCTAATTGAATTGATCGTAAGCTCTATATATGGCTGTTTGGATTCTACTGAAAAATTAATTCAAATTAAAGGCGATGATATCTATTATGTTCCAAATTGTTTTACACCAGACGGCGATGAATTTAACAATTCCTTTTTACCAATATTTACCTCAGGTTTTGACCCTGCGAATTACGAGTTAACAATTTACAATCGTTGGGGAGAAATAATTTTTGTGTCTAAAAACCATTTGAAACCTTGGGATGGTACTTTTAATAATAAAGTATGCATGGAAGGATTATACACATTTACTATCAAATACAAAAATCCAGAGATTGACAGATTTAAAATTATTTCTGGTCACATTAATTTATTGAGGTAATTAAAAACTTATTTAGCTATTTACAAAAGTTTTTAATCTTTTCATCATTATTAGGATCACCTAATTCTTGTGCTTTTTTCCAATCCAAGCTAGCTTCAGTGATTTTACCTTGATATTGTTTAGCATCATTAAAAATATTGAAAGTAAGAACAGTATATTTTTCATCATAATAGTTTTAGTAAGTCTAATAAGGAAATAAAAGCCAACTTTTTTTTGAATAATCCATAAAATTAATAATTCAATGTGATTTTTTATATCAACCTATAATTAAATCCTAAATAGTTTGCCTTTGCTAAAAATTAAAAAAACCCAATAATTTATTACTGGGTTTATTGTGGTACCTCCAGGAATCGAACCAGGGACACAAGGATTTTCAGTCCTTTGCTCTACCAACTGAGCTAAGGTACCAGCCGTTGATGGGTGCAAATTTAACATTTTTTTCTTTTAAATATCATATTCAAATTGAAAATTCTTTAAAAAGGGAATGTATCTTTGCTGTAAATGAACGCTCAAATTGATCTCTATTTAATTGATGCAGGCAATTCTCTTATAAAACTTGGTGTTTATAAAAAGGGTGAAGTTATTCTTGTACACTATTTTATTAATTTATCTTCACTAAAACAACAGTTAGAGCCAAATGTACCAATAGCAATATCCTCCGTTTTGAATTCTGATTTCGAGCAGGATTTTAAAAAGTATGAAAATCCTATTTTTTGGATAAATTATGAAGTAAAACTGCCATTTAAAATTAAATATTTGAGTCCTACTACTCTTGGTATTGATCGGATTTGTAATGTTGCTGCGATATTTAATACAAATCAGTTTACTAATAGGTTGATAATTGATATTGGCACATGTATAAAATTTGATTTCTTAAATGACAAAAATGAGTATGAAGGAGGTTCAATTTCTCCGGGCTTAAAACTTCGCTACAAAGCACTTAATTTATTTACAGATAAATTACCGCTAATAGAAACTTCTGATAAAGTTAATCTTATTGGAAACTCAACTGAAAGTTCTATTCAATCTGGGGTACAAAATGGAATTGAATCTGAAATTAATGGGCTAATTTCAAAATATAGAGAAAAATATAACGATTTAAGCATTTATATTACGGGTGGAGATGCACATTATTTTGATTTAGTTCAAAAAAATGGCATCTTTGCAGACGAAATTTTAACATTGAAAGGAATACTTGAAATTTATTTATTGAATGCATAAAACGATTTGTCTTTTTGTTATCCTTTTTTTGAAATTCAATGTTTTTGCGCAATCAATAACAAACAATCCTTTGTCATACGATGGTATTGGCGAACAGTCTTTTGGAAGCAATGCAATTTACAATGCGCTTGGTCAAAATACTATTTCTTATTTTGACTCTAGTCAGTTAAATATATTTAATCCTGCTTCATACGCATCTTTGAGCTCAGGAAATACGCTTGTTTCACTTGGAATAGATTTTCGTAGATCACAATTTTCTGAGTTAGGGAATAATAACTCACAAGTTGCAGTAATGCCCGATCATTTTGCAATGGGCTTTAAATTAAGTAAAATTACTGGTTTAGCTTTTGGAATAAAACCATATTCTACCAGAGGTTATGAGATTACAGAATATGATTCATTAAATTCATTAACTAATAAGTATCAAGGAACAGGAGGGATTCGCACATTTTTTTTAGGAACATCAATCCGAGTGATTAATAAGCAAAAAAGTAAGTTGTCATTTGGTGTTAATGCTGAATCAATTTTTGGATCTGTTACAAATTCCCGTATTTCAAAACTGTTTTCTACTAGTTCCGATTATCCATCTGGTGTTTCCAATTCTACGATTAAACTAAGTGCAATAAATGTTGATTTTGGAATTTCATTTAATCGTAACATTTCAAAAAGACATAATGTAATGCTAAGTGCAGTTTATACACCAAATTTATTACTTCAAAGACTATCATTGAAGGACGAAATTTTTTATGCTAAATTACTGAGTGGTATAATTACTTATGATACAATTTCATATTCTGTAAGTTCAGCATCAATGGTGAGTTCAAGTACGAAGGCAGGGTTTTCTTATACTCTAAATTTACATAATTGGCAAAGAAATATGCGTCAATTACATCCGAGTATTATGCTTGTTGGTTCTTATTCAAGTTCAAGTATGACTTTGCTAGATTCAAAAAAAATAATTAGTCATTTGGGTTTTGGAATTCAATTTATTCCTGAAACAAAACTTTTTGAGAATAGCACTAATTTAAAATTTTTAGAAAAAGTTCAGTATAGAATTGGATATTTTAAGCAACAAAATTCCATTTCTAGCGTTATAGATAAAAGTATTAATATCAGTGGAATTACTTTTGGTTTTGGTATTCCAATATTGGTGCAACAGTCTTTATCATCATTAAATATAGGTTTTACATTTGGAAAAAATACAGATTCAATTAGCACTTCATTAGCTGAAAAGTATTTTGCTATGAATTTTGGAATAATTCTTTCGCCACCATTTTTTGACCGTTGGTTCAGAAAAAGAAAACTTGATTAAATAGATATATTAAAAAATAAATTACTGCTATGTTACTTAAAAAATCTTTACTAATTTTTATACTACTTTTTAATGTATTTGCATTAATGTCTCAAAATGATTCAATAAAAATGCGTGAATGCACTAGAATAAAATTTCTCGCTCAAGAAGAGCGAAAATCAATTGAAATAGATACTTCTGCAACCTTAAAACTCATGCATTTTAAAACTGAATTTACCTATTTGTTAAAAGGAGAAGCTATTTGCGGTACTTACACAAAAAATAATTATAACTACATCATACGATCTGGACAAGATATTTTAAAATTAGAAAAAGACCCTAAAATAAAATCACTTTATATTGACACCTTGTTTTTGATTAATAAAAAAATAGATTTACTAAAGTTTGGGGATAAAAACATCGTTCTGAAATTAGCGGATTATGCATTGTTAAAATCTGAAATAGATCGTACAGTTTCAGATGCTTATTATACAAGAGCTTTTAAGGATACATCATTAAAGTTTACAAGTGAAAACCTTACGAATTATTATTCAAATTTATATTTATTATACTCCTCTGAAATAGATGTTGCAGCAAAAAATGTGTATAAAAAGCGTTTGATAAGCGATTACTTTATGCTTTCGCGACTCATCAGTGTTAAAAAACTAAGCTCAAAAACCCAAGAATCCATAAGTAATATATTTAACGGAACAATTAAAAACTGTGAGGATTTATTACCTGATTTAAAAGTGTTTATTTCTGAATTACCCAAAGATATTGACCTAAAAATAAAAACAACAGCAAATTTTATAAGCTTATTAAAAGAGAAGTCCTGCACAGACAGTAAAGAATATGAAATGCTTGTGGATACACTCATAAAGTTTGATAAAACAACTGCTACAATTATAGCAAAAGCTGAACTTCTAATTGTAAAAAAGCGCTATAACGAGGCTATTTCTAGTCTAAATTCTGCGAAAGCAATGACAAAAGATGCAATTCAATTGGAGGATATTGAATTTCAGATATTAGAAGTTCAATTTCATAATCTAAATAATTATCAAACTGCCTATAGACTTGCATTAGGGATTTCAGGCTCAAATAAAAATAAAGCATTGCAAATTGCAGCTAAATGTGTTGCAAATTCTGCTAATTCTTGTGGGTCTAGTACTTTTGATAGAAAATGTAATTATTATTACGCAGCTGAATTAGCAGAACGAGCAGGAGATAATGTAGCAGCTTCTCGATATCGTTCCGAAAAATATGCACCTACTGCTGAGGATAAATTTAATAACAACAATCCTAGTACTGTTTCTTTATCTTGTTGGGGTGTTACAGTAAATGTTCGCTAAGTGATTTTTTTTTCTAAAAGAATTTTGGGAATAACAATTTCCTTTTTTTCTTTCGCACTTATCTATTCGTGTGAAAATGATATGTCATCAGTTCAAAAAGTTTCCTACAATTCTTCAAATCCAGATGAAAGCACACAAGATTTACATTTAATTTATTCTGATTATGGCTTTGCTCGTGTAGAAATCTTTGCAGCGAAATCTGAAACTTTTAGAAATAAAAAGCATATTACAAAAATGTATGATAGCATAAGAGTAAATTTTTTTTCGAATGATGGTGTAGTGGTATCAAGATTAACTGCTCTTTATGGCGAAATTGATCATACTGCAAGTAAAATAAGGGTAAGAGATTCAGTTTGCTTGACAAATTTTGCTAAAAACCAGACATTGGAAACAGAAGCGCTAATTTGGAATCAAAATGACAGTACAATATATTCTGTTTCTCAGGTAATTGTTAGGACTCCAAAAGGAATCTTTTATGGTGATGGCATTCGAACAAAGCAAGATTTTAGTTACTACGAAATTATAAATCCGAAAGGGAGTATTCAATTAGAAAAAGAATTTAAATTAGACTAACTATGAAAATCTATAATAAAATTATGTCCTATTTTTGGCTGTTTTCTGCCATTACTATTTTTTTAATTGTAACTTATATGTCAATTATAGAAGGTTTCAATAAATGGGTATATTACTATATTTTTGTATTTACTTCACTTGCTGTTTATTTCTTTAAAAAATGGATGATGAAAAGAATGGTGCGTCATAATGAGTTTTTAAAAGAAAAAAATACGGTTAAATAAAATATTTTTAATTCTAAAATCATCAATGCTTAGATTTCTTTTTTTTTCTTTTTTTTTCTTTCTGTCTCAATTAAATTCCTTTGCTCAACAATTTGTAAACGGAGTAATTACGGATAATCGAAATATTCCAATTCCTTCCGTTACAGTATATGTAAAAACTTTTTCGGATCAACGAACACTAGCTGATTTTAACGGAAAGTATGAACTTTCCTTAATACCTGGCGAATATTTTTTGGTGTTTTCTGCAAAAGGTTATGATGAAAGAGAAACGTATGTGTCTATTGGTTCTTCAAATGTTGTTAGGAATATCCAACTTTTCCCCAGCAAATTCTTGGAACTCGAAAACATTGATGTTCAAGTTAAGAAAAGTAATCCTGGACGAGATATAATTTTGGAGGTCGTTAAGAAACGAGATGCAATTAATCCATGGAATTATCCTCATTCTGTATCTGTATATATCAAAGCTGCTGAAAAAATTGATCCCAAAGCAAAGCAAAAGAAATCGGAAGAAGAAAAAAATAAATCGTACGATCCTTTAGATGAAAAAAACGATGAATTGCTAAAATTATCAAATCAGATGAATTTATTAGAAGTTGAATTAATGCGTTATTATGCTTCTAAAGATAAGGTGAAAGAAATTAGAAATGCAGTTACTCTTCGAGGTAGTGAAAAGAACTTGTACTATACAACCACAATTAAATCAAATTTTAATTTCTTCGAAAATCTGCTTTATCTTGATGATTTACATCAAACTCCTGTAATTTCACCAATTTCTGCACCGGGTATAATTTCTTACAAATATCGCTTGGAAAAAAAAATAGAGGAAAATGGGCAGGTAATTTCAAAAATAAAAATCATTCCAAGAAATATTTCTACATCTACCTTAGAGGGATATATTTGGGTGATTGATTCGCTTTGGTTAATTCAAAAAATTGAATTAACGATGAATAAAGGGAATTTATTAGTGTATGATAATTTTACTATTGAACAAAACTTCATTCATTTAGGAGATTCAATATGCATACTAGCTGAACAAAATTTGAGTTATGGCGTGAAATACAAGAATGAAACATCTAAGTCATACACTAAAGCTATTTTTTCGAATTATGATTTCAATCCTAAATTTGTAAATAAATTTTTCAGTACAGAATTAGCAATAACTGAAAAAGAAGCTTTTGAGAAAGACACTGCATTTTGGTCAACAAGGCGACAGATAGAATTGAGTAATGAAGAACGTGAATTTATCCTTTTAAAGGATAGTATTAGAGACGCTCACAACCGTAAAGAATACCTTGATTCCGTTGATAAAATTTTTAATAAGATAACTTTTTTAAAAGTTTTATGGTATGGTATTGATCACCGAAATAGAGTAAAGCGTTATCAATTGGGATTTAGTCCTTTAGTGCTTTTTGTGCAGCCTGTATCGATTGGGGGACCACGCTTGTCTCCTAGTTTTGATTATTTTAAGAAGTGGAAGAATGAACGAGCCTTAGAATCATGGTCTCGCCTTTCTTATGGATTTTTAAACAATGATTTAAAAGGTGGCTCATGGTGGCGATTTAAGTTTGATCCTTTTCATTTTGGCTTCATTCGTCTTTCAATTAACCACGATTTTGATGCGATTCGCTATGCAGATGCGATTAATCAAATTTACAGACGTAATAATTTGATTGAAGCTACAAAAATGGGGTCTTCAATTGAATATGAATTATTTAATGGCTTTTATGGAGGTCTTAGTCTGGATTTTTCTGAGCGAAGATCATTAAAAGATTTTAAATTCATAAGAAGTTTTGACGAATATCTTCCAAATGACGATCCCTTAGATTTTAAAAGTTATCAAACTTTGATTACAAATTTGACAATCAGCTATACACCACAGCAAAAATATATGCGAGAACCTTATCGAAAAGTTGTTCTTGGTTCAAAATGGCCAACTTTTAGTTTGAATTATGAACGAGGAATTCCTCGTTTATTTGGCAGTGATGTCGATCATGAATATTTACAAATGGATATACGTCAAACTTTTAAAATAGGAACTTTAGGAACAAGTTCTTACAGATTATCTGGAGGAAAGTTTCTGAGTTCAAAAAAATTATATGATCCTGATATGAAATACCAAAGAAGAAGTGATCCTATTTGGTTTTCTAATCCTTTATATTCATTTCAGGGTTTAGATTCAACTTTACCAACTATTGACTATGTCTTTCAAGCTCACTTTGTTCATCACGATAATGGTGCAATAATTAACAAAATTCCTTTTATGAAAAAAACACAAATTGGGCTTGTATTTGGAGGTGGAGCAATGTATATTAAAGAGTATAATTGGCAGCATTACGAGTTGTTAGCTGGCTTAGAACGCAACTTTAAAATTTTTAAAAGAAGATTGAGAGTTGGTGTATACACAGTTTTTTCAGATGGAAATAGAGTGGATCCTAGATTTAATTATAAAGTATCTTTTGCGATTTTAAATGACAGAAGCATGAAATGGAATTTCTAGTAAAAAAATATCAAATAGTTTTTTCTTCTTCTTTATCTTGCGATACTTTTTTAGGGAAATATTTTTTTTGACGAATGATAATAAGAATTACACCAGAGGTAATACATGCATCAGCAACATTCCAAATAGCAGGAAAAATTTGTTTCCCAGAAAAGTATGGAACCCAACTTGGCCAAATGACATTAAACTGAAACATATCTACGACATTCCCTAGTAAAAATCCCTGGTGTCTAACTTCTAAAGTTTGTTTAAATCCATAATCCATGCAATCCATTTTTATTCCTGAACCTGCAAGTTGATTAAATCCTTCACAAGGATTAAATGGAAAGATAAAATCATACAACATAGAATCAATTAAGTTTCCTGTAGCCCCTGAAAAAATAAGACTTATTGCTATTAAATATTCTATTTTAGCATCTTTTTTTATTTCTTTATAGATAAAAATACCTATAAAAATTATTGCAACAACACGCAGTAAACTTAAGGCTAATTTATGCCAAATTTCGGAGCCAAAAGTAGTTCCAAAAGCCATACCTGGATTTTCAATGTAATTTAAAGCGAACCAATTTCCAAAAATAAAATTTGTTTCATTTGAAGAAAATGATGATTTAATATAAACTTTAGTGAGTTGATCAATTAATAATAAAAAAAATATAATACACCCGATAATTAATGCTTTTCTTTTCACTTGGACATTATTTTTGAGCGTTTTTTGCGTCAATGCTCATCGTAGCATGAGGAACTAAACGCAAACGTTCTTTTGGTATTAACTTGCTAGTAACACGACAAATACCATATGTTTTATTTTCTATTCTGATCAATGCAGCATGTAAACTCTGAATAAATTTTTCTTGTCTTGCTGCAAGTTGAGCAACTTCCTCTCTAGACAATGTCTCAGAACCATCTTCCATCATATTAAACGTTCTCCCAGTGTCATCTGTACCATGATCGTCAGCATGAGATAATGAACCAATTAGAAGGGAATAATCTTCGTTTGCCTCTAGAAGCTTTTTATTTATAAGTGCTTTGAATTCTTCCAATTCAGAATCCGAAAATTTATTTTTCTCTGTAGCCATTACTTAAATTTAAAATGAAATCAATTTTACTTAATTAACAAAGATATGATTTTTGTCCAAATCGTCCTATAAATTTAATTGCATTAATTTTTTGCTGTAAAATTGAATTTTAACAAATTGAAAGTAGTTATCCACAATTTATCTCTTACCGCATTTTATTAAATAAATTTGTATCATGATTCGAATGTTTCTAGAGAATAGAGTCCTCGTTCTATTATTCTTACCCTTTATTATAGGCATCTATTATCTTCTTAATTTCCAGACTGGTTATTATGTTCAATCTCCAGCGCATGATTTTGGATTATGGAGTAATTTTTTTTCTGGAAATTCGTGGATACATAGTTTTTTTAGTTTTATAATAATTGCTTTAAATGCAATTTCCTTAAATTGGGTTTTTAATAAAAATGAATTTTTAGAGCGGAATTCATATATAGTCTCACTTTTATATGTTGTTACGATGAGTTTTTATCATTCATTTTATATATTGGATGGTATATTAATAGCACATTTATTTTTTATTTTAATGTTTGTTCAGTTTCTTCAAATTAAACAAACCTCAGATGCAAGAATCTATGTTTTTAATGGCTGCTTTCTTGCTGGTTTATCGGCTACTTTTCATCCTCCAATAATGTTAGGTCTTCCACTTTTTATTGTTATGCCGATAATAATACGTCCTTTTAATTTTCGAGAGTTTTTCATTGGTATAGTTGGATTTGGACTACCCTTAATATATGGATTTGTTAATCTCTGGTTCCAAAAAAACAGTTTAGTTTTTTCTTTTTTTACTTATTCTGAACAACCTAAATTACATGCTGATTTTGTAATTACGCTTATTGTAATCAGTATTCTTTTTTCATTAAGTATTTTTAGTTTGCGTTCACGTCTTCAAAAATCATCACTTCGTTTAAAGTATCAAGTTCGACTTATATGGGTTTTTATTTTGATGACAATTATATTAGGTGGTTTAAATTTTTACTATTTCCTAGAAATCGAGCACTTTAGTCTTTTGATGATTCCTATTTCTCTTCTATTGAGTTATTCTTTTCTTGATAAAAACTATGGAATTATAGCTACAATCTTTTTTTATTTAACAATTATTTATTCTGTTATTAAATTTTTTATATTAAATCCCTATCAAAGCTTGTAAATGTTAATTTTGCTAATATTTTAAATGAAATAAATGAAGTTTGGAGTTGTAACTTTTCCCGGATCCAATTGCGACCAAGATATCATATATGTCCTTCAGGATTTACTAGGACAAAAAGTTGAGAAATTATGGCATAAGTCAACTGATTTAAAAGATGTTGACATGGTTATTTTGCCTGGAGGATTTTCCTTTGGGGATTATTTACGTTCTGGTGCTCTTGCAAAATTCTCCCCTATTATGTCAGAAGTTGTTAAACATGCTAATAATGGTGGTTACGTACTAGGTATTTGCAATGGATTTCAGATTTTGACCGAATCAGGATTACTAGAAGGCGCATTGCTTCATAATCATACTCAAAAATTTATTTGTAAAAATGTTTTTTTAAAGTCCGTTTCTAAATCTGCAGCTATTTCTATGGATTTAGATAATAATAGAGCTTTAAAAATACCAATTGCTCATGGAGAAGGCCGTTTTTTTGCTGCAGATGATGTTCTAAAATCACTACTAGATAATGACCAAATACTTTTTCAATATTGCAATGAACTTGCTTCCGTAGAGGATACTTCTAATCCAAACGGTTCAATTTTGAATATTGCCGGGATTACTAATAAAAGAAAAAATGTTTTTGGTATGATGCCACATCCAGAAAGAGCAGCAGACGAAAAACTTCTGAACATAGATGGTAAATTATTATTTGAATCGATTTTAAATCATTGTTAATGAGAGTATTGTTGTTAGGTTCAGGAGGTCGTGAGCATGCATTAGCATGGAAAATATCCCAAAGCTCGATTCTTGATCAATTGTTTATTGCACCAGGAAACGCTGGGACTCGTCAATTCGGAAAGAATATTCCAATATCTCCAATTGATTTTGATGCAGTAAAACTCTTTGTACTTGAAAATAGTATTGAAATGGTCGTTGTTGGTCCTGAAGAACCTTTAGTTTTAGGGATTTATGATTTTTTTATCGCTGACCCAGAACTCTTTAAGATTCCAGTTATTGGTCCAAGTAAATATGGAGCGCAATTAGAAGGAAGTAAAGATTTTGCCAAGGCATTTATGAATAGACATAGTATTCCAACTGCAAAATACGCCACTTTTACAATTGATAATCTTGAAGAGGGCTTACTTTTTCTAAAAACCATGAAGTCTCCCTATGTTTTAAAAGCGGATGGACTAGCTGCTGGAAAGGGCGTTTTAATCATACATGATTTGGATGAAGCGCAAGCTGAATTAAAAAGTATGCTGCAACATGAAAAATTTGGCGAAGCTTCCAAAAAAGTCGTAATTGAACAGTTTTTAGATGGCATTGAATTATCTGTTTTTATACTAACGGATGGACATTCATTTAAATTACTTCCTGAAGCGAAGGATTATAAGCGAATTGGTGAAGGTGACACAGGTCCAAATACCGGTGGAATGGGCGCTATTTCTCCTGTTCCTTTTGCGGATGCAGCTTTTATGGATAAAGTTCACAATCGAATCATTGTCCCAACAGTAAAGGGTTTAAAATCTGAGGGAATAGTTTACAAGGGATTTGTCTTTTTTGGACTTATTTGTGTGAAGGGTGATCCTTATGTTATTGAATACAACTGTAGAATGGGCGACCCAGAAACAGAGGTGGTTATTCCACGTTTGAAATCAGATATTTTAGATCTTTTTGAAGGAATTGCTTCCAATACTTTATCAGAAAGAGATATACAATTTATTGATAAAAGTGCTGCAACAGTTATGATGGTTGCTGGAGGTTATCCTGATGTTTATGAAAAAGGAAAACAGATTTATGGCTTGAATTCTGTTGTTGACAGCTTGGTTTTTCATGCAGGCACAATTGCTGATGGCCCTTCTGTTTTAACTTCAGGGGGAAGAGTTTTAGCGGTAACTTCTTATGGAAAAAATATAGAAGTAGCAATTGAAAAAGCGTATGAAGCAGTCTCTAAAATTAGTTTTGAAGGTGCATATTACCGTAAAGATTTAGGGCAGGATGTTTTATCCCAAAAATAATTCAATATCTCGTAAATGAACACTGATTATTTATTGATATTTCTTTCGCTTTTCTTCTCTGCTTTTTTTTCTGGAATGGAACTTTCATATTTGGCTTCCAATCGTTTAAAAATCGAAGTCCAAAAAAGTCAAGGAACTCTAAAAAGCAAAATAATTTCGCTATTCTATAAAAAAGAATCAACCATGATTGCCATGCTTTTATTGGGAAATAATATTTCATTAGTGATTTATGGAATTTCTGCAGCTCAAATACTAAATCCTTATTTAATCTCTATGGGTTTAACTTCTGAAGCTGCTGTTTTGGTTATTCAGACTGTTGTTTCAACATTACTTGTTCTTATTACAGCAGAATTTCTTCCGAAAGCAATTGTTCAGATTAATCCAAATAAATTTTTAAACATTGGTCTTTCACCAATGTTTATTTGTTATATCCTACTCTATATCCCAACTCAAATTATATTATTTATCAGTTGGCTTGTCTTACGAATTTTTGGCGCAAAAAATGAAAATTCAGATAAGGTTTTTTCAAAAGTCGATTTAGAGCATTATGTGGATGATTTAAATTCGCGTATTAATTCAAAAGAGCAGTTAAGCAATGAAATGAATATTCTCAGCAATGCGCTAGATTTTACAAACGTTCGTGCAAGTGACTGTATGATTCCAAGAACTGAAATTATTGCTGTTGATTTTGAGACAGACATCGATGAATTAAATAAATTATTTGTCAAAAAGGGTTTATCAAAAATTATGGTTTTTCGAGATTCAATTGATAATATTATTGGCTATGTTCATTCCTATGAATTATTTAAAAAACCAAAGAAAATTAGTGAAGTAATAAAACCTATCAGTTTTATTCCTTTTGTGATGTCAGGAAAAGAATTACTAGAGAAATTTACAAAAGAAGGTGGACATGTTGCTGTTGTTACAGATGAATATGGAGGAACTGCTGGAATTGTTACTTTAGAAGATGTTATTGAAGAAATCTTTGGAGAAATTGAAGACGAGCATGACAAAGATGTTTTATTGGAAGAGCAAATTAGCGATACAGAATTTGTTTTTTCTGCTCGTATGGATATCGATTATCTCAATGAAAAGTATCATTTAAAATTTGAAGAATCTGATGAGTATGATACTTTAGGTGGTTTAATTATTCATCATTTAGAGAGTATTCCAGAAAATGGAAAAGTCTGTGAAATTAGTAACTATATCCTTACTATAGAAGAAGTAAGCGATCGACGAATTATAAAAGTTCGAATAAATACTGAATCATAAAAATTATTTTGGGTTGAAGATAAATTTATCTGACTTTGAAGCTGTAATATTTGACATGGATGGGGTTTTAATCGACTCTGAACCACTTTGGAAAATTGCAATGGAAGAAGTTTTTGCATCTTTAGGTTCAAAGCTATTAAAAAAAGATTTCGAGAAAACTGTTGGTTTACGTATTGATGAGGTTATTCATTTTTGGAATAAACACGAAAATTGGGGCGTAGAAGATGAAAATCAAATAGCTGAAAAGATTATCTCTAAAATGGAAATTTTGATCTCGCAAAATGCACAAGCTTTGGATGGAGTTTGTGAAACTCTGGATTTTTTAAAGCAGCAAAAGCTAAAAATTGGATTAGCGACATCTTCTTCTTCTCGTTTAATTGCCATTGTTTTAAGAGAATTAAAAATTCAGCATTACTTTCATGTTGCTTGTTCGGCTGAGACAGAAAATTATGGCAAGCCTCATCCAGCAGTTTATTTAAAAGTTGCTGAAAAATTAGAGGTTAATCCGTCAAAATGCTTGGTTATAGAAGATTCATACAATGGCGTAATTGCTGGGCTTGCTGCACGGATGAAAGTGGTATGTATTCCTGAAAAAACACATGTTATTAATTCAAAACTTAAACTTGCAGATTTTAGCTTTGATTCCATGAGCGATTTTTACTTGGAGATTAAAAATAATTAGTCACTTTTCTGCTTTGCTTTTGTATTTTTGTATAAAATAGCTAAGTGGAAGAATCTTTTGATTATAGAGAAAATTTAGATGAGAATCTTGATCAGGAAATTGATAAAGTTTTACGTCCTAAATATTTAGCTGATTTTTCAGGTCAACCTGCTATTGTAGAAAATCTTGAAGTTTTTATTCAAGCTGCTAAATTACGAAAGGAACCCTTGGATCATGTTTTGCTTCATGGGCCTCCAGGACTTGGAAAAACAACTTTAGCACATATTATTGCCAATGAAATGGGAGTAGGATTTAAAGTCACAAGTGGTCCTGTTTTGGATAAACCAGGAGATTTGGCTGGTTTACTGACTAATTTAGGTGATGGTGATGTTTTATTTATTGACGAAATACATCGTTTAAGTCCAGTTGTAGAGGAATACTTGTATTCTGCCATGGAAGATTATGTGATTGACATTTTAATTGATACAGGGCCAAATGCTAGAAGCGTACAGATAAACCTGAATCCTTTTACATTGATTGGAGCTACAACACGCTCTGGATTGTTAACGCGACCTTTACGCGCTCGATTTGGAATTAATTCTCGCTTAGAATACTATGATTCTAAAACTCTCACTAGTATTGTGGAACGCTCTTCCGGATTACTAAATATTTCGATTGATGAAGATGCTGCTTTTAAAATTGCAAGTAGAAGTAGAGGTACACCTCGAATTGCAAATGCTTTGTTGCGTCGCGTTCGGGATTTTGCACAAATAAAAGGAACAGGTTCTATCGATGATGCAATTACTGAATTTGCATTGAAAGCATTAAATGTAGATGCAAACGGCTTAGATGAAATGGACATTCGAATCTTAAAAGTTATAATCGATAAGTTTAATGGTGGTCCAGTTGGTTTATCGACTATTGCAACAGCAATTGGAGAAAATGCAGGTACTTTAGAGGAAGTTTATGAGCCATTCTTAATTCAAGAGGGTTTTTTAATGCGAACTCCACGCGGAAGAAAAGCAACAGAAAGAAGCTATAAGCATCTTGGAAGAGATATTGGCTTTTCTCAAGGTGACTTGTTCTAATTCTCATGCAAAAAGTAGATTATAAAAAAGTAATCCGAGATAAAGCAACAGCGCTTGGTTTTTTTCATTGTGGATTTTCAGAAGCAAATTTTCTTGAAGAGGAAGCACCTCGATTGGATCAATGGTTAAATAATAATTACCATGGGAAAATGGCTTATATGTCAAATCATTTTGACAAAAGACTCGATCCACGCTTATTAGTTGATGATGCAAAAACAGTAGTTTCCTTGTTACTAAATTATTTTCCAGAGGAGAAACAGGCTGATACTTCAGCTCCAAAAATATCCAAATATGCTTATGGTGAGGATTATCATTTTGTTATTAAAGATAAATTAACAGAATTACTAGAGCATATCAAGCAAGAAATAGGGGAGGTGAGTGGTCGTGTGTTTGTAGATTCTGCACCAGTAATGGATAAGGTTTGGGCAAAAAAATCGGGTTTGGGTTGGATTGGGAAACACACAAATTTAATCCACCCTCAAAATGGTAGTTTTTTTTTCATTGCAGAATTAATTATTGATTTAGTTATTGAACCAGACGGCCCTATCCAAGATTATTGCGGAACCTGTACAAAATGCATTGATGCTTGTCCAACTGAAGCGATTGTGCAACCATATGTAGTTGATGGTTCAAAATGTATCTCTTATTTTACCATTGAATTGAAAGATGAGTTGCTTCCCTCGGAATTTAAAGGTAAAATGGATAATTGGATGTTTGGTTGCGACGTGTGTCAGGATGTTTGTCCTTGGAATCGGTTTTCAAAAGTCTCAAAAGAAGAGCGGTTTAAGCCTGCGTTATCACTCTTAGATTTAACAAATAATGATTGGAAAAATTTACAACTAGAAACTTTTGATCTCCTATTTCAGAAAAGTGCTGTAAAACGAACAAAATTTGAAGGATTAAAAAGAAATATTCAGTTTAATCAAAAAGAAAACTAATTACCCTTTTCCTTTTATTTCTTTTTTGATTGGTGTTGTATTTTGAATCGGTTTTGAAGGAGAAACTGGTTTTGAAGGCTCAGTTCTCACAGGTTTTGGAATTATAATCACATTTGGCACTTTAATTATCTCTTCTTCATTCCCTCTTTCATTTTGCTTGATTTCCCTCTCAATTTCACTCGGTTTTTCAATAGTTGATGGCTTGGTATTTTCTTCGCCCTTATTCATAAAAAGTCCTTGGTTAGTATTTAGCGCTGGATAATTTAATTTTTGCATTGTACCGCCGCTTGTTGGTCTACTAGGATTTGGAATAGGATTTGGTGGAATATTTAGAAATCCTTGGTCGTAAATACAGCCATTCATTTCTGCTAGGGAAATCCCCATTTCTTCGCATCTTCTTCTTGCGCTATTTTGACGGTCTAGGGGAAGATCATACAGTGTGTAATGAATATATGGAAAAGACCTATCTGTAAATGAAGCTGTAGATTCACCAATGCTATAATCAAAGAGTGTTGTTTGGTCATTAACACGCCAATCATCTGCAAAATCTCTTGCCAAAAAATTTAAATATTCTTTTTCGGCAATTGCAGAAGCTTGCTCAAGTCCAAAATTCCCATAGCTTGAAATAAAAACAGGCCTTTGTCGCTTATTGTCACGCCCGTTAAAATCATCATTTTGATTTCCATTTAAATTCCCTAAAAGACCTTCATATTGATTTTCATCGCACTTAAAAACTTGTACAGTGATATTTACAAACTTCATTTTTCCGGTCGAACGATTGTCAATAATTACCGATTCACCTGTAGGCCAAGAAACGATATAATTTATACCTTCTAAACGGATAGTCCCTCCTTTTGGCAAGAAGTATGTTCTGCCAGATAGTTGCGTTCCAGCTCCATTTAATCTTAAGGATTGTTTTTGATTATTGGGTTTTTCATCTGTATAAAAACTCAAGCGATCGCCTCCAACATTCATAGCAACAGAATTATTTAGAGAGAAACTTTGATCTTGAGGCATTTGACGTACTTGAACTTCAAACGGTATTGCCTTAGATTTAGAGAGCACAAATTCTCCGACAGTTTGAAAAGAATAACTAGCATTATCAAAAGAATTTAAGTGTGGATCACCATAACTTCTTCCAATTGATGGCTCACAAAAACTATGATTAAAAAATAAATTTACGAAATTCCATTCTCGACTGAACGGTGTATTCTGTGTGCTTTGCTGCCTTTCAACTTTTTCTGCGATTTCCTTTCTTTTTTGGAGAGGAATCATCGTCAACATTTCATATGGCGTATACTCTTCAGGAAATGTTCTATCTGGAATAGTTGCATTGTCTTTCATTGCAAGAATACTAGTTGCTAACCATTCTCCACGAATTGGATCCCAGGAGACAAGGTCATTTTTTATCTCTGAAAAAGCAGAAGAAAATACATCTTGCGAAAAAACAACATTACTTAGGAATGTTAGATAAAAAAATAGTGTTCTTCTTTTCATATTTTTTAGTTTAAAAAATTATATTAAAAACCTAGCCGATTTTAGTTATTAAACTTGTAACCAATTCCTTTTATAGTAGTAATATAATGCGACCCAATTTTTTCGCGTAATTTTCGAATATGAACATCAATCGTTCTATCGCCAACAACAATATCAGTCCCCCATACTTTTTCTAAAATTACAATTCTTTTAAAAACAAAATTTGGTTGTGAAATTAAAAGTGCAAGTAATTCAAATTCTTTGCGTGGAAGATGAAATGTATCCCCATTTTTTTCAACGGTATAATTTTCGCGATTGATTCTTACTGTGCAAGTGTCAATGATATCTTTCGATTTATTTAGATCTAATCTTCGCAACAAAGCATTTATTCTACTAATTAAAACTTTTGGTTTTATTGGTTTTGAAACGTAATCATCACCTCCAGCCTCTAAACCTGCTATTTGACTATAATCTTCGTTTCTGGCGGTTAAAAAACAAATTAGTATAGAATTGTTTGCTTCATTAGCTTTAAGTTGATCGCAGACCTCAATTCCATCCATTTCTGGCATCATGACATCCAATAATATTAAATCTGGTTTTTCAGAAGCCACGGCCTCAAGGCATCTAAGACCATTTTCAACAGCTCTAACCGTATGATTATGTCGTTCTAAATTGTATTTTAACAATTCTCGGATATCTTCATCATCATCAACAATTAAGATTGAAGCCATACAAACATTTTAAACAAAGTTAGCAAATTTAGAATGTCTTTTTTATTTTATGTTAAGATCGATGCTAAAGTCAAAAACTTCTGACCAGTCCTTCCAAATTTCGTAGTTTCCAATGGTTTCATTGTGCCAAATAAAACTAAACTGGCCACCATATTTTTTTACCTCATCAAAGAGCAACTGAATTTTTTTAATCGCTTCCTTCGGTGTTAATTTCAAGTATTCATTTAGCGTTCCGTCCATAAAAGCAAATGGGTGAATGTTTAATTTTGTTGTTTCATTCTTCGTCAAATCAAACCATTTAAAAGGCCTAGAAGTACCTGCTCTAAATCCGCAGATATCAGCATAGCCCATTGAATAGTCATCTGTAATTTCTTGCTCAATAAGGGTTTTGTATGTATAGGGAAATTTTAGAACTAAAAAATGTTGGCGGCTAAAATGTACTCTTTTATTAATAATAGCTTCTAAGCGTTCAATTTCATTGTGTAAATAATATTCATAGCTATTTGATTTATAGCTTGGATGAATTCCGATATCTGCAACTTCACTCATTTTTTTTATTAATTGCTGCTGTTTACTGTTTTTCACAGAAATATTTCGATCGTATTTTGCAAAATCTCCTAAAAGCCAAAATAATTTGAAGTCAATATTCCTATCTTTTAATGAAGTAATTTTATCAAATGTATCGTAAGGATCTTTCAAAAATCCAGTCTGAACTCTTTGGCGTTCAATTAATCTTTTTTTTCTTCCTAATAATAAATCTTTTAAAGTTGCAAGAACAGTTCTGCGAAAACCTTTGTATTTATAGGCGTATGCATTGTCAATATCAAATGTTGGAAGCAAACTTAAACTTGGTTTAACTCCTTTATTGATTAGAAGTCTATGCTTTAATAAATAATTAATTATGTCTTCACACCAAAGATCACAGATTGCTTTTTCATTCCAATTAAAACGAAATAACACACTATTTTTTCCTTCAAAACGACTGTGGCTATCTGAATCAACAGAAGTGTATTCTTCCATTCTTGATAGCACATAAAAAATACTTGCTAGAGGATCTACTTTTCCATTAAATGACAGACATTCTTCCTCAAAAAACAGACCTTTATCAATTTCATAAACTCCGATATTTTCATCGAAAATCACAGAACTTGGATTTATGTTTATACAGTTTTCAAAAATTCGATCGGAATAATTAAATTTTGCCTTTTCGCTTTGTTCAAACTTTACAAAATCATTTGTTAGGGAATAGGGAATCTCCCGATCCTTAAAAATAAATCCAAGGGTGTAAATTAGTCTTTCAGTAATTTGATCTACATAAATTAAAATCATTAGAGTTCCTCCGTAATTTTTTTGCAAATAAAATTGGCAGCGTTTCCATCTCCATATAAGTTGGGGTAGGTAAAATCTGTTCTTTTAAATAATGTTTCAACAGAAGATATAATCTTGAGTTCATTGGCTCCAGCAATTAATGCATTTCCATTTTCAACAATTTCAATCCATTCTGTTTGTTCTCTTAATATAACACAAGGTTTTTGAAAGAAAAAAGCTTCTTTTTGAAGACCACCGCTATCGGTGATTAACAGCCTTGCATTTTTTTCAAGACTAATAATATCTAAAAATCCTGTCGGAGGAATTATTTTAAAATTTTTATTTTGATTTAGTTCTGTGAGCAGATTTTCATCCAGATTATAGTTTAATTTCTCCTTAGTTCTTGGATGTAGTGGCAAAACAATCTTTAAATTACTTGTTTTTTGAATTCTTAATAAAGCACGGAAAATAGCATTGAGATTTGCTGTATCATCTGTATTTGTATCTCGGTGGATTGTACACAGAATAAAATCATTTGTTGCGATTTCTAATTCTTTTAAAATTTTTGATTTTTGTTCTGATACAGCAGAGAAATACAAGCTGTTATCATACATTATGTCGCCACATAAATAGATTTTAGGATTATCAATGCTAGCAGCTTCATTGTGCTCGTTCTTAATACCTTCATTTAATAAATTTCTTTGCCCTATTTCTGTAGGAGTAAACAACAATGTCGACATATGGTCGCATGCAATTCTATTTATTTCTTCTGGCATTGCTTTATTAAAACTCCTCAATCCAGCTTCGATATGTATTACGGGAATATGTATTTTTGAAGCAGCTAAAGCTCCCGCAATTGTTGAATTTGTGTCTCCGTAAACAATTACAGCATCTGGTTTTTCTTGCACGTAAATATTCTCCAATCCTTCAAGCATTTTTGCAGTTTGCTCTCCGTGAGATCCACTGCCAACATTCAAATTGAAATTAGGAAATGGGATTTCTAATTCTTCAAAAAATATTTGCGACATGTTTTCGTCGTAATGCTGCCCGGTGTGAACAATTACCTCAAGAATTTTATCAGAAAAGTTATTTTTTATTGCACGACTAATAGCAGCAGCTTTTATAATTTGTGGTCTTGCACCAATAACAGTAATGATTTTTTTCATGTTAATTTACAAGTAAGCCTTCATCGGCGAAGCTAAAATAACCATTATCTGTGAAAATGAGGTGATCTAGGAGTTTAAGATCGATGCATTTTCCAAATTCTCCGATAGATTTTGTTAGTGAAATATCAGTTTTACTTGGCGTACATTTTCCGCTTGGATGATTGTGACTGAGAATTATGGCTGTTGCCTTGCATTCCAAAGCATGTCGAAATATAATTTTTCCATCTGCTACAGTTCCAGTCATACCACCAATTGAAATCTGCTTGGTTTTGATAATATCATTTGCATTATTGAGGTAAATCGCATAAAATTCTTCATGAAATAAATCTGAAAGAAAAGGTTTTAAGTGCTGATAAACAGAATTTGAGTTGCTTACTTTAATTTGTTTTTGCTGCTCAGCACCCTGCCTTCTTCTCCCGAGTTCTAAAGCTGCCAAAATTGAAATTGCTTTTGCTTCGCCGATACCATTAAATTTTAGCAGCTCTGATATTTGCACTTTTGAAAAAAGAGTTAGATTATTTTGAAATTCTGATAAAATTTCTTTTGCTAATGTTACTGCACATTTTTTTCGGGTTCCTGAACCTATCAATATTGCTAACAATTCAGCATCAGAAAGTGCTGTTTTTCCTTTTAAAAGTAGTTTTTCTCGTGGCCTATCGTCTTCCGCCCAAAATTTAATTCCATGTTGTTCCATTAACTTAAGATACTAAAAAAAATGAGCTTATAAATTTATTTTCCTTAACAAATTCTATTTTTATACTTTAATTTACTTTTTATGGCGAAGAAAAATAAAAATTTTGTGAATATTGTCTATTCTACAAATCCAAATTTTGAATATCAGTCTGCAGACGAAAGCAGTGCAGAAACACTTGTTCCAAATCAGCAAAAATTATACATTTCAATTGATCGCAAGCAACGAGGAGGAAAGGAAGTGACGCTTGTAGAGGGATTTATAGGCTCAGAATCTGATTTAATGGCCTTAGGGAAGTTTTTAAAAGGAAAATTTGGAGTTGGAGGCACTGTTAAAGATAATGAGATATTGATTCAGGGAGCTTTTAGGGACAAAGTTTTTGATTTACTTATCAAAGAAGGATATACCCAAACTAAGAAAAAAGGCGCTTAATTATTTTTCACAAAAAAAGCGACCGAAGTCGCTCTTATTTAGTTTCAAACTACTATTTATTGTTTCATAAATCGCAGTGTTTGTACTTTATTTTCAGTTATGCATGTGATGTTGTAAACACCTGCATTAAGATCAGCTATTCTTATTTTATCAGTTTCGTTAACTTCTCCTTGAAGTAAAATTTTACCTGACATATCCGAAATTTGATAGCTAAAAGCACCTTCTCCTAAAAGATTTAACTCAGAAACTGCTGGATTAGGATTGATTTGCGTTAAATTGTTTTGGTCATTTTCATTTATCGAAGCCGAAAGACAATCATTTACGTTTGTGTTTAATCGAACAAAAGTAGCCATATTTTGGGATGTAACTATTTCATAAATGTTTCCTTCACACGAAAATGTAACAAAACCTAAAGCAAAACCGGGGTCATTATCATTTATATCATTGTCAATTGTTAGAATGCTATTCTGAAGCGTATATCCATCTATTCCTGGTATATGGTTGCCATCGGCAGCTTCATAAGTATTATACAAAGAATCACAATTGCCCGTTGTACAATAATACGTATATATGAGGCCATTTTCATATATTTTAAGCGTATTTGAAAATCCGGTCTGCGACCATTTCCCTTCAATTGAGTTATTTTGAGTAAAAGCAGCGCTTGAAATAAGCAATGCTCCAATAAATGTAATTAGTTTTTTCATAGTTTTTATCTATTTGTGTTTGTGAAGATACTAAATTTATTGTTTCATAAACCGCAGTGTTTGCAGTTTATTTTCTGTAAAACATGTAATGTTATAGATTCCTGCATTAAGATCAGCTATTCTTATTTTATCAGATTCGTTAACTTCTCCTTGAAGTAAAATTCTACCTGACATATCTGAAATTTGATAGCTAAAAGCACCTTCTCCTAAAAGATTTAATTCTGAGCTAGCTGGATTAGGGAAAATCTTGAAAGCTGTTTTGTTACTTTCTTCAACTCCCCAAATGAACTGATTCACATTATATGTAGTATTTGTAACAATTGGATCATTCCAATCAAAGTAGATATAAGCAGTATTTTCAATTTCTATACCCACTTGACCTAAAACACTCGCATTTTCAGAGATGCTGTAAACAAGATGCCCATGACTTTCTTCTTCATTTGTAGTTGAATCAGCTAGCCATATTTGAGAAAATTCAAAACGAAGTTTTCCATTCCCTAAATTTATTACTTGCATTGGATGGGATGATTCAATTAAACTAAAGCTTGCCCAATCAAGATTTGAACTCAGGGTATCTAAGATATAAATGTTTTGTGCTGGTGCAGTTCCTGTATTCTGAAAACGAATAGTATATGTTAATTTTTCATTAGAAAAAGGATCAAGAAATGTCGTTTCATTCTGCATCATCTGAACTGTTTCAAGCGGACGTGCTACCAATTTATCATTTGGATCATAACTATTTCCAAGTAATTGAAGTAAAGACCCTGCGTTATTTAAACTCGAACAGTCAGTTAGATTACCTGTTGGTGTAATTGTTGAAGTATAGTAATGAGGTGTTTGGGATGTTAAACCACTTGGCACATTGAAAGTAATATTATCATAATTATTAAAGGATGATAGTGCAGAATTTAGCGTCCATGTTATGGTATTTCCTGCTATCTTGTAGATTGAATTTTGAATACTTGAAGTATTAAC
>CAMDDR010000015.1:0-33150 GCA_945892995.1 Chitinophaga pinensis
TATGAATTAGTGTTTTTTGATTCGTGTCTATTGTATTCTAGATTGAGTTTTAATTTATACAAAAAAACATTTTCTATTTTTGAATGTTTAATTTTGATTACAATTAATTAGCATTTACTTATTGTATTATTTACAATAAATAATTAGTAACTTAGCTTTCTAAAATGAAAAAAATGAAAAAAAATCTACAAATTATCAGCATTTTTTTACTATCTAGCTTTAGTATTTTTGCTCAAACAAATGTCACTTTCAAGCTTGATATGACACAACAAACAGGTTTTACAACTCCTGAAGTAAATGGCACATTCAACGGTTGGTGTGGTGCGACGTGCAATCCTATGACTGATGCAAATAGCGACGGTATTTGGGAAGCTACAATTGCGCTATTACCTGGAGATTATGAATACAAATTTGCCTATGATAATTGGGTTAATAATGGGGAACAATTAATCCCTGGAAGCTCTTGCACAGTAACCAATAGTGGTTTTACAAACCGGTTTTTAACTGTAGGTACAACCGCCATGGTTCTTCCAACTGTCTGCTGGAATTCTTGTTCAGCTACCTGTGTATCACCTCCAGTTCCTGTAACATTTAAAGTAGACATGACTCAGCAAACCGGCTTTACAATTCCAGAGGTGAATGGATCATTTAATGGTTGGTGCGGTAGCTGTAATCCACTTACTGATGTAAATCTTGATGGCATTTGGGAAACAACAATTCTTCTTGCTGCTGGATCGTATGAGTATAAATTTTCTCATGATGCTTGGACTGGTCAGGAAGCTTTGTTACAGGGCGCTCCTTGTACTGTTTCAGCTTTTGGATATACTAATCGTTCATTGACGGTTGGAAATGCCCCAATGAATCTTGATCCTGTTTGTTATGGCTTGTGTACTGCGTGTAATGGATCAAGTTCTGTAACTTTTAAAGTAGATATGTCAAATTATACAGGTGCTATTAATACTGGTGTTTTCTTAAATGGAAACTTCAATCAATTTTGTGGAAGTTGTAATCCAATGACAGATGCCAATTCTGATGATATTTGGGAAACAACTATGCTTTTAGCAAATGATACCATTGAATATCTTTTTTCTGTTGATGGCTGGTCTGCTCAAGAACAGTTTACAGTTGAAGATGCTGCATGTACTTTTACAAACAATGGCTTTACAAATCGTTACATGATTGTTTCCACTACTACAAGTTTACCAGCAGTTTGTTACGAAAGCTGCTCAACTTGTCCTGGTGCTGGTTTGTCCTATTTTGAAAATAAAGATGTTAAAATTTCCCCAAATCCATCTAACGGGAAGTTTATCATTAGCTCTGAAAATGGAATCTATTTTAAGAATGTTACCAATGTTGTAGGGGAAGAAATACTTTTACTAAATAGATCCGAAACAAGTATTGATTTAGAAAAATTTGACAGTGGAATTTACTTTCTAAATTATTCTTTAGGCCATGATGTTAAAACTATTCGTTTAGTAAAGAACTAATATCAATTTCATAAATGAAACTTTTTCTTTTAAGTATTTTTGCTTTTATTACACTTAATTCTCAGGCTCAATATTTTCTTTATTGGAATGACGAGTTTGAGCAAGCAGAAATTAATTCAGCAAACTGGACACACGAGATTGGTGCAAGCGGTTGGGGTAATAACGAACTCCAATACTATACAAATTCTCCAAGTAATAGTTTTATTGAAAATGGCTTATTGAAAATAAGGGCAAAAAATGAACCGATATTTAATAGTCAATATTCTTCTGCTCGCATGATTTCAAAAGGGAAATTCGAGTTTCGTTATGGGCGTATTGAAGCGAGAATAAAGGTTCCAATGGGACAAGGTCTTTGGCCGGCATTTTGGTTGTTAGGAGCAAATATTAGCCAGGTATCTTGGCCTACGTGCGGAGAAGTTGATATTATGGAGCACATTGGAAATGAATACCAAAATTATGGCACTTTCCATTTTGACAGTCTTGGTCACAGATACCACGGTGGGTCTTATGGTTTAGACCCTACCTTATTTCACCAATATGCATTTGTTTGGACACCTACGACAATGACTTGGCTTGTAGATAATAATGCTTATTATAGTGTAAATATCACAAATGGAATTGGAAATAAAGAAGAATTCCACTTGCCATTTTTCATCTTATTAAACATTGCAGTTGGAGGAAATTGGCCTGGATCTCCGTCTACAAGCACTATTTTTCCTGCAGAAATGCAAATCGATTACATTCGTGTTTACAAGGATAATTCAGAGTTAGGCTTAGTAGAAAATCAAGAATCTTTAGTAAATGTTTCTCCAAATCCAGCCGGAACAACTATAAAAGTTCAGTCCTTAAATTCTGCAATTATAAAGGATATTACTATTACGAGCTCAAGCGGTCAGACTATTGGCTCAAGGGCGATAAATCTTCTTGGAGAAATCGATGTTGCAGATTTACTTCCAGGTTTGTATTTCATTACTTGTATCGATGAATCTGATAGGCCTTACTCAACACGATTTATCAAAGAATAATCTTTTAGAAATTCATTCTTTGAATGTAGGATGTATCTGTTAAAGATTTTAAAAAAGAAACGAGTTGTTTTTTTTCAGTGGCACTAATCTTAAATCCCACAATACTTTTATTTTGTAAAGGGTGTTTTTTACCTCCTTTTGAATAGTGCTCTATTACATCCTCTAATGAGGAAATGCTTCCATCATGCATGTATGGAAAACTCAAGGCAACATTTCTCAATGACGGAACTTTAAATTTTCCAATATCTGACGAATCGTTGTGAATACGAAAGCGCCCTTGGTCTTCTTCTCCTTCATAACTGGAATATAAACCATTGTTTTCAGCAACAAATGTTGTAAAATAGGGTTGCGTATGACAAGCGATACAATATAGTTTTTCAGAAAATAGTTTCCATCCTGCAAGTTCATCTTTTGATAAACTATTTTTATTCCCATTTTGATATTGGTCAAAGCGACTGTTCATAGAAACAAGAGAACGCTCAAATGCAGAAATACTCCGAGTTAATACAAAGGCATCGAAATCGCGGCCAAAAATTTTCTTTGCAGCATCTTGGTATTCCTTTATTTTTCTGAGTTGAGGAATAAGTTCCTTCATATTGTGTCCCATTTCTGTTTTTTCTTGAAGTGGAACAATTACTTGCATTTCCAATGTTGCTAAATGGGCATCAAACATGGCAGTTTTTAAAAATCCCGCATTTAGAATACTTGAGGCATTTCGTTCTGTTTCCTGTCCATTTATTCCAATACTTTTCCGTAATTGATCATTAAAACCTTTTTTAGGGTCGTGGCATGTTGCACATGAAATAGTGCCATCTAAGGACAAGCGCTTGTCAAAAAATAAACTTCTACCCAAAGCTATTTTTGCATCCGACTGTAAATTATCAGTTGGAGTAGGCACCACAATTACTAAGTTGGGATCAAGTGTTTTTACGACATGACATCGAATGAGAATGAAGCCACTTACTAAAAATATACATAAAAGTGCAACAGTCGATTTCATAAAAAAAATGGAAATTTAGTAGACCATTACTTTTTTAGACACAACAATTTGATTGGTTGTGTTCAAAAGTTCCACAAAATAAAACCCCGAACTTAAGTTATCCCAAGACAGTGAACCAGATGCTGTTTCCTTTTCTGCACTTTTTTGAACTTTACCAGTTTGATCTATTAATTTAATGGATTTCCCATTTTCTAAATTTGCCCAATTTATATCTAGGCCATTTTTCTTTCCAAAGCAATTAAAAACTAGGGGATCTATATCTTGAATAGTTGCAGTGGCACTTTGTGTAAAGACAGTCTTAGAAAGCACGTTTTGTAAAATAGTTTCATTAACTCCATTTTCTCCGTGAAGAACTCCAACAGTACTCAAGGGAATACTTTCTACCCATCGGTTTACATTACAAATGATATTAAGATCTATTTGTTCAGAAGAAGTATTAGTTTCTATAATGTTCATCTCAACTTGTTGCTGATTGGTATTCCCTAAATTATGAATTTCAAAATAGGATTCAGGATTTCCATCATTATTCCCATCGGAATATCCTCCGATTATCATGTGCATATATCCTGCTTGCCATCCCCAATACATTGAGGGAGACTGAAAACTTAAGGGATTAGTTTCTGGATAAGTAGAAATATCTGCTGCTTCAGTACCATTTTGTGTATTCATAGGTTTTGGAACTCCAACTAAAAAGTTAATTTTTTCAATGTCGTTCCAATTTCTATACCCTAAATATAGTACATGATTTTGCGGCTCAACAAGAAATACCGGGGTTTCAACACTGGTTGTTTGTCCACCATCGTGTGTAATAATTACATTTGAAATGTAATAATCAAAGTGATCTAATTTTAGCACTTTTCCATCTGCAGCTGTATATTGCGTATTAATTTGCAAATCCACACCATTAAATTGAGGGTCGATAGTTACAAATAGGTTCTTTTGAGAGAAGCCACAAATAGACAAAGAGGTGAGTAAAAAGATAATTAAGTGTTTCATATGTTTATTTTTTTGCAATGTACAAAATTTCTCCTTGAACAAGGCGAAATCGATTAATAACATTTTTGTCAAAATGCTTGTTTAAATCAAATTCCTCAACTGTAAACCCAGCTTTTTCTAACCATTGAGGATAATCTTTCCCAAATAGGCGTAAATGGTCTTTCTGCCAGAAATGTTTTTCTCTTTCTTTTGGACTTTTAATACTGGCATCTTCGTACGTAATGTCTCTATTAAAGTCTTGAGGAACCTGCATAAGAGCCCAACCACCTTTTTTCATAACACGATAAAGTTCTTTCATGCATTGAATTGGATCTTCAACGTGTTCCATTACATGATTGCAGAAAACAACATCAAAGCGATTGTCTTCTAATGGAATTTCATGTAAATCAAAATGAAGATCCGCTATTGGAGACTCAATATCTGCAGTTAAATAATTGAGATTCTTTTGTTTTTTAAAGCTATCGATAAAACACTGCTCAGGTGCCATGTGTAAAACACTAAGATTCTCTGCGCTAAAAAAATTGCTTTCTTGTTTTAGATATAAGTACATCAAACGGTGCCTTTCTAGTGTTAAATCATAAGGACACAAAACATTTTCTCGGTGTGCTACATTTGAACCGTAGGATAAGAACTTAGAAAATTTCTTTTCGCAAACTGGACATTCAACATTGTTTCCTCGGTAAAGTATAGGAGCAAAAGTTTTAAAAATATAACTTAAGCGAATTAGAAGTGGGCGTGGTAAAGTATTAAGCAGGTATTTATAAATTTTTTTCACGCTATAAAGTTAAGACATTCGATTAAGATATTGTTTACTTTTGTAGGCAAACTCTATTTATGTATAAGCTACAATTATTTCTCATAACATTTATCCCACTTTATATGTTCGCTCAAGCACCGAAATTCATTGCACCAAAAAATTCAAAAATTTTATCAATTCATGGACACAATCGTTCTGATGATTATTATTGGATGAATGAACGTGACAGTAAAGCTGTTTTAGAAAATTTAAAGCAGGAAAATGAATATGCCAGCGATTATTTTAAACCCTTGCAGCCATTAATAAATTCTTTAATGACAGAATTTGACAAGCGTATCAATCCAAATGAAGTTTCTGCTCCCTTTATTTTAAATGGTAAAAAATACCAAATGAAAAATACGGAGGGCAAAGATTACCAGCAAATAATCTTATTGGAAAAAAATAAGGAGCTTGTTTTCTTTGATGAAAATGAAAGAGCAAAAGATGCAGATTATTATGATTTAGCAGATTGGTCGCCTTCGCCAAATAACGAACTACTTGCAGTGAGTGAGGATTTTATAGGTCGCAGAAAGTATTCAATTACTTTCCGAGAAAATAAATCTGGCAAATATTTAGCTGATAAAATTGAAGAAACAAGTGGGGGTGTAGTGTGGGCAAATGATAACAAAACAGTTTATTATATCAAAAAAGATCCTCAGACTCTTCGAGAGTATCAAGTGTTCATGCATGTTTTAGGGACTGATAGTAAAGCAGATATTTTGATTTACCAAGAGGAAGACGAGAAATTTTCTGTTGGATTGGAAAAAACAATAACAGATAAATATATTTTTATTAGTTCTTATAGTTCCACAAGTTCAGAAACATGGTTCCTTGATGCAAATAATACAAAAGAACCGCTAATGGTATTTCTTCCAAGGCGCAAAGATCATTTGTATCAAGTGGCTCACCATCTAAATGGATTTTACATTCTTTCAAATCAGGATGCTCCTAATAGAAAAGTTTTATTTGCAAAATCTTTTCCTAGAAATCTAGAGCAATGTCAAATTCTAATTCCAGTGAATCCTGAAACTTTAATTGAGGGGATTTCTACATTTAAGAATTTCCTTGTGCTTGAAGAACGCAACAATGGTCTCAGAAAAATTAAATTACGTAATTTATCAAGTGGAGTAGACTCTTATATATCTATTGATGAAGAAACATATTCTTTAAATTTAGGATTAAATGACGATTATACGAGTGATGAGATTTTCTACTCATACAACTCAATGACCACTCCTTCCACAATTTTTCAATACAACATGGCAAGCAATACGAAGAAAGTATGGTTTGAAAAATCACTTATAGATCCATCCTTTAAATCTTCAGACTATGAATCCCAGAGGATTTGGGCTACAGCCAATGATGGGGAAAAAATACCAGTTTCTATTGTTTATAAAAAAGGAATCGACTTAAAAACAGCACCTTGTTTGCTGTATGGCTATGGATCTTACGGATATACAATTCCTGATGGGTTCAGTGCGCTAAGAATCAGTTTATTAAACAGAGGATTTGTCTTTGCTTCAGCACACATTAGAGGGAGTAAATACATGGGGGAAACTTGGTATGAAGACGGAAAACTCCAGAAAAAGATGAATACTTTTACAGATTTCATCAATGCTGCCGAATTTATCGGACACATGGGATATTGTGATAAGGAAAAAATTTATGCTCAAGGCGGAAGTGCTGGTGGTTTATTAATGGGCGCAATTGTCAATCTTGCTCCTTATTTATGGAAAGGAATTGTTTCCCAAGTGCCATTTGTAGATGTTGTAACTACGATGTTGGATGAATCTATTCCTCTGACAACTGGTGAATTTGAAGAATGGGGAAACCCGAATGATCCAGAAGCATATTATTACATGTTGAAGTATTCTCCTTATGATAATATTCATAAAATGGACTATCCTGCAATGTTCGTTACAACTGGCTATCATGATTCTCAAGTTCAGTATTGGGAACCAATGAAATATGTTGCAAAATTGAGAGAATACAAAACTTCGGCAAATCCATTGATTTTTGATTGCAATATGGATGCTGGTCATGGCGGAGGTTCAGGAAGGTCAAATGAACGCTTAGAAGTTGCGAAAGTTTATGCTTTTATTTTGGGACTTGAAGGGATTTTGAAATAAGATATCGCTGTTTGCCTTTACCTCTTATTAAAGTTGCAATTAATATTTAATAAAAATATTTTTTGCTTCAGTAAAGAATCGCAACGCTTCCCAACCGCCTTCTCTCCCAACGCCAGATGATTTAACACCTCCAAATGGTGTTCTTAAATCGCGCACAAGCCAGTCGTTAACCCAAACAATTCCGGTTTGTAGTTTATCTGCCACACGATGGGCTCTTTTTAAATCGCTGGTCCAAAGTGTTGCTGCTAATCCGTATTCTGTTGAATTCGCCATCATTAACACCTCTTCTTCTGAATCAAATGGAGTAATCGTAACGACAGGGCCAAATATTTCTTCTTGATTTGTTCTACAGGCATAATCTAGTCCTTCAATTATTGTTGGCTCTAAGTAGTAGCCTTCATCATAAGGAGCGGATAATTTAACGCGCTTTCCGCCTGCTAAGATTGTTCCACCTTCTTCTTTCGCTAATTCTATGTAGGAAAGTATTTTTTGCAAGTGAGATTCAGAAACAATTGCTCCTAATTTTGCTTCAGGGTCAGTAGGATAAGAAACTTTTGTTTTTATTATTTTTGCTACAAAGGCATCTCTAAATTTTGTATAAATGGCTCTTTCAATAAATATTCGTGAGCCGCACAAGCAGATTTGCCCTTGATTTGAAAAAGAAGAGCGAATGGTTGTACTCAACATATCATCAAAATCACAGTCAGCAAAAATTATATTTGCATTTTTACCACCTAATTCGAGAGAAAGTTTTTTAAACATCGGTGCAGTGGCTTGTGAAATATATGCTCCTGTTTGTGTTCCCCCGGTAAAAGAAATTGCCTTAATTTTTGGGTGTCTTACAATTGCATCACCTGCTTTTGGTCCAGTACCATGAATAATATTTAACACTCCGTCCGGAAGTCCAGCTTCTTGTGCTACTTTTCCAAGAAGAAAAGCAGTATAGGGAGTTATTTCAGAAGGTTTTGCAAGCACACAATTCCCTGCAGCTAAAGCGGGCGCAATTTTCCACGAAAAAAGATATAAAGGCAAATTCCAAGGAGAAATACAGCCAACAAGACCAATCGGTTTTCTTGTTGTATAATTAATTCCTGTGCCTTCCATGTAATGGGATTCCGAGGCAAAATGAAGTATTGCAGTTGCAAAAAAATGAAAATTAGAAACGGAACGGGGAATGTCAACTTGTGCAGCTAAATGCAGAGGTTTTCCATTATCTCGACTCTCTGCGGCAACAAATTCATCCATTCTTTTTTCAATTCCCTCAGAGATTTTCACAAGGATCTTACTGCGTTCTTCAAGTGACATATTTGACCATATTGGAAAAGCTTTCTCTGCTGCTTTTACAGCTAATTCAACATCTTCAGAATCAGAATCCGGAATCAAGGAATATACTTTTCCTGTTCCTGGCTCATAATTATCAAAGTAGCTTTCATTTTTAGGTGAAATATACTTCCCGTCAATAAAATTTTGAAGTTTTTCCATCGTTTAGTTCTTAGCAAATTTCGAAAAAAGAAATGGATAATGGAAGGTCTTTTTTTATTTATCTTCTCACCATTTTTATTATGGATTTATTACTCGTTCTTCGCTCTTATTTCCTTACCTTTATTTCAAAATTAAAATAAGATTTCATGTCTGAAATTACAATCAATCAAGCGCAAGTAGTTGTTGATGAATGGATCAAAAAAGTTGGTGTTCGTTATTTTAATGAGTTAACAAACACTGCGCTTTTAATGGAAGAGGTTGGTGAACTTGCAAGAATTGTCGCTAGGCGCTATGGTGAACAAAGTGAAAAACCAACTGAAAAATCTCAAGATTTAGGGGATGAAATCGCAGATATTTTATTTGTGCTTATCTGCTTGGCAAATCAAACAGGCATCAATTTAACTGCTGCTTTCGAAAAAAACATCGAAAAGAAGACCCTGCGCGATTCTAAAAGACACAAAGCAAATATTAAATTAAAGAACTGAGAAAATAGCCATGGAATCGTATGAGCATGAGATACTAAAAAAATTAAAGTCTGGAATTTCCGTTATTGGCATAGCAAAGCCCGAAGAATACATTCCTGCTATCCCAAATTTTATTAAAGCTTTTGTACCTCAAGCAGAAGAAGGTTCTCCACGTGCCTTGGTTTTGTGTTTGACAGATGATGATGCGAAATCAATTCATGAAGTTCTTGAAAAAGCAACAAAAGAAATTGATTTAACGATTGACTTGGTTTTCGACAAAGGGAGCAAGTTGAAGCAGCGAAACGATCTATTTGATGGAACTGAGGTAATAGTTGGCACAACAAAACGAATTTGTGAACTCTATTTCCAAAATGGATTCAATGTTGGAAAATTGAAATTATTTATTGTATTACAAATGGATGAACAAATAAGTAAGGGAATGAAGGGTTTTATTGCGCGTTTGGCTGAAAGTCTCCCAAAATGCCGACAACTTATTTTCACACAGCAGCCAAAAGAAGAACGATTTGTTGATTATATTCAGCAATTTGTAAGTCCTTCTGCAACTGTAGAAGTAAAAGTGGATAATTCAATTTAAATTATGCGTAAAGAAGATAAATTAATTGGACTTCGTGAGGAAATTCTTACAAAAAAAAGTGAGCAAATACCTATTGAACAATTTCAAAATACAACAATACGCCCAATTTTAAAGTACCAACATACAATACTTATTGTATTTTTCTCATCTAATGTTCATGTACAATATATTGTAAGCGCTAATTATTCACTACTTAAGAAGCAAAATCAATTGAAATTATTTGCTTCCAAGCAATTGGCTTTTCGAGCACAATTATTAGGAATTGTAACAGGCTTGTTTACAGATGCTGAATTCGAGTTTTATTTATCTGAAAAAGTGAATTTAGATAAGCGAATTGCAAATATGATTTTAGATCGTTTTTATAGCACCTTAGTCTAAATCAGCTCAAAATTTGAGACTTAGATATTTCCTTTGTCCCGAACGGAGTAGGCAATAGTGAGGGCCTCAATTTCTTGTAATTCCTTTCGAATATCAAAAATCAATCCAGAAGGAGCATTTTTATCGGCTTTCAAGCAAGTAATAACAGCTTCAATTGGAGCAGACATTCTTGCTGGCTTTTGAGAAAACTTGTCTTTTTTCCATCTTCCTACAGCATTTGTAGGATATAATCCGTCAGGGGTTCCTTGCACGACATTATCTAATGACAAAGCAAAACCCATTTTAAATGCATTTGCTCTATTTGGATTTCTTGGTGTACCAAGGTATAAAAAATCAATTTCAGAACGTTGTTTGTAAGGTGTCAAATCCATTGTTTTGGTTCCAGTTGGCGATTCAAATTCAACTGTAGGATCTGTTTCTTTACTAGTAGTCGCAACCATAAAGAAAAACAAAAGCATAAAAACGATATCCGGAAGAGAGGCTGTATTCATAGCTGGAGCTCCACCACTACCTTCTTTTTTAAACTTTGACATAGTTATTAATTTTTGGGAGTTACTTCAATAATCCTAGCAGGATAAAGAATTTCTAGCAGAGCTATTTTATCTTTATCAAGTGGATCGCTATCCTGTGCTGTTCTTCTTTTCAAAATAGAATACTGCTCACTAAACAATCGATTACATTCTTTTTCTCGCAACTCAAATAATGCCTCTTCAACTTCATTGTGAATTTGTGCAAAAATAGAATATGCAGTACCTTGTTGTACTTCAATTCGAATATGAGCTTGAACACTTAGTTCACGAATTTCAGATTTTCCATAAAGTTGTATCGCCCTTTTTTTCTTATTCCACTCTTCATAAGAGCTTTGAAAGAATTTTGCCTGGTCTGTTGCCCCTTTTTGCTCTGCTTCTTCTAATTGATTTTCTAAAAGAGCCATATTCTGATCACATAAGCTTATGCTTGTTGTAGAATACATTGGAAAGTTATTGGCTACATCATTATTTTTTTCATTCGTTTGATAGAATTTTAGAATGAAATCAGAAATTTTATCTGGATCTCTAAAAATACTATTGCGAACCATTAGTTGGTTTTGATTGTTTGCTTTTATTGCTAATATATCTCGTTCCTGAACTTTATTATCCATTGGCGGCAAGTCAATTTTTTTCGGAATACTTCTAATATAAGCCTGATCTTTATCCATTGTCGTTGTCACTAAAAAAAACAACAACAAAAGGAAGGCAATATCTGCCATTGATCCAGCATTAATTTCAGGAATATCTCTTTTCGCCATGTTTTATTATTTTCTAAGTCGACCCATAAATGGACCAGCAATTATAACTACGAAGCCCACAAAAAGCGTTACGCCAATTGTGTATAATCCAGCGGTAGTTGTTAAAACAACTCCGTCAGAAACAGGATTTCTAAGCGCTAAAGTATCTGTAGTATCTGTAGTTCCTAAAAGGTAGAAAATCAAATAAACAATAAAAGAAATAACAATACCAATAATTGAAAGTATTGTCCTTTTAGGGCTTTGAATTATTTGGAATACAAAAAAGCCTATTACCATTGCCCCACCAGCAAATAGAATAAAAAGCATAAAATATATAGCTGCGTTCATTTCAGCACTTTCGCGAAACTTTTCTAAGGCCTCTTTTCCATCAGTAACAGCAGGACCAGATATAAGAATCAATACACTTAAAATAACGCCAATTGCTATAGAAAGGTATTGGAAAATCCGAGAAATTAAATTTAGTTTAGTCGCATTCATCTTATGAAGATTTAGATCAATTAAATCGTTTATTTATTTTTAAGCAACATATCAATTAATGAAATTGATGCATCTTCCATTTCATTAACCAATCCATCGATTTTTGATGTGATGTAATTGTAAAAAATTTGTAAGATAATTGCAGCAATTAAACCAAATACTGTTGTAAGAAGGGCCACTTTGATACCATCTGCAACTGTTGTTGGAGAAACTTGTCCGTCTTCTACAATTTTATCAAATGCTTGAATCATTCCAATAACAGTTCCTAAGAATCCTAGCATTGGAGAAAGAGCAATAAATAATTGCAACCATGATAATCCTTTTTCCAAATTACCCATTTGAACTCCACCATATGCAACAACTGATTTTTCTACCATGTCAATTCCTTCTCCTGAACGATCTAAACCTTGGTAAAAAATAGATGCAATAGGTCCACGTGTATTTCTACACAATTCTTTTGCTGCATCTACGCCTCCAGCCTTCATAGAAGCATCAACATCATTTAAAAATTTCTTTGTGTCGATTGTAGCTAGGTTTAAATATACTACACGTTCTATAGACAAAGCCATACCGATTATCATACAAATTAAAACGGGAGTCATCCAAAGAACATCCCCTTCAATATATTTTTGTTTTAGAGTTTGAACAAATGTTAATTCAAGTTTCTCTTCATCTGCTGTTTTACTTGTTGCACTTCCTTCTTGTGCAGCAGTTGAAACTTCTTCTTGAGCAGCAGTTGAATCTTGTGCATTGCTAATTCCTGTGAAGCCAATTGTCAATGTTAATGCAATGGCTAGAGAGCTAATTATTTTTTTCATAGGGAAAAAATTAAGAATTGTTTTAGTTGGTATTTAAATTATTGGGTCAAAAATAGTATTTTTTTTATTTAGTTAATCATTTTAAAAAAAAATCATTTAAAATTTATTCTTTTCTTAATATAAAACACCTTGATAATTCCTTTTTTAAATCGTGTAAAGTCGCATTTTTTAGAACAACTAAACAAGCTATATTCAAAGAATTTAACTGTTTTTTTGTACTTTGACCATAAGCTACAATTTCTGCATTTTTTGGAATTTTATTTTTTGTTAAAAAGGAAGAAAGGTTACTAGGACTTGTAAAAACATAAACATCGCAATTTGGAATCTCAGAAGGAATACTATTTGTTTGATAAACTTGTATTGTTTCAAATTGGCCTTTACTAAGGTATTGAAGTGCAGAAAACTTTGAAAGATTGGAATGTGGAAATAATACTTTTCGTCCTTCTAGCCACTTTGCAAAATCAAGACTTACTTTTTCAGGATTTCCAGATTCGGAGCCAATAAAAGAACAAGCAATACTTATTTCAGAAAGTTTTTTTGCGGTTTCTTTTCCGCTACAAGCAAAAACTACCTTATTTGATAAAACGGGATTTTTCTCTAAAAAAAATGTTGCTGCACGAATACTTGAAAAAAACACACAGTCAAATTCGCTTGTTAATTTAAAATCTATTGCTTCAAAAGTGATGAGGGATTTTGCAATTAGAGTCAATTTATTTTCTTCACAAAACTGCCCGAAATTACCTAAGTCATCTTCATTTTTTGAAATAAAAATCCTATTCACAGCTCAGAAATTTTTAAGGTGCGCTACAATTTTTTCAGCAAAATTTATATCATTACTGAATTCAAACTTAAAATATCTTGCAGCACTTAAAGATGATGGAGCATAAGAAACATAAACAAATTTGCCGTCAAAATAAACGCCAAGTGGAAGTTGACAACCGCCATTCATTAGTTGGAGAACTTTTCTTTCTACCTTAATTTCATTCTCTATTTCTTCATTGTTGAGGTTTCTTAACAAGAGACTAAGGTCCACATCATCAGTTCGAATTTGATATCCTAAAACTCCTTGAGATGGAGCTGGAACAAATTCTCTAGGAGATAAATTAATTTGAATTAGGTCTTCTAAATCGAGCCCTAAACGATTCACTCCAGCTTTTGCTAACAGTATGGCATCGTACTCTCCTTTTCTTAATTTTTCAATGCGCGTAGGGACATTTCCACGTAAATCTTTCAAATGCAGGTCTGGCCTAAGAGATAGCACTTGCGATTTTCTTCGTGCTGAAGACGATCCAATAACTGCATTTTTCTTTAATTCCCAAGTTTCAGTTGGAGCATGTGCTTCTTTGCAAATCAAAAGTAATTCTGCAGGATTTTCCCGATCAGATACTGCAGCAATCATTAAGCCTTCTGGTGAACTTGTCTCTAAATCTTTGTGCGAGTGAACTGCAAGATCAATTTCATTTGCGATGAGGGCTTCTTCAATTTCTTTGGTGAAAAATCCTTTCCCTTCTAATTTATCAAAACTTAAATCTTGAATTAGGTCCCCTTGAGTTTTAATAATTTTTATCTCAACGGTACTTCCTAACTTCTCCAATTCCCCTTTTACAAAATTTGCTTGCCACAAGGCAAGATCACTTCCTCGGGTTCCAATTCGAATATGCTGGTTAATTGGCATTTTTTAAAATGATTTCCTTCGCTAATTTCATTGGGCCACTTATGTATTTTTTTTCCATGTAGCCAATTACTTTCTTTAGCACTTTTTTTGAATGTTCATCCATACCCTCAATTTCGTCTTTAAAGACAGCATTGACAGCATTTTTTTTAATTTCTTTCACTTGACTGGGCACAGACTTCATAGCTATTTCTACAGACCGTTCTTTAAGAATGGATTCAAATTCTTTAAGAGCAACCGAAATAATTTCAATAACATGCTCAACTTCTTTACCTCTTTCTTTTAAATTTTGGTTTGAAATTTTCTGAAGAAAATCTACAGAAATGTGATTTACAGCATACTTTTCTATGATGCTAGGGCTTAAGTCCTGTGGAATAGCGATATCTATTATTGTCTTTTTTTCAGTTTCACCTTGTAAAAGATTGGTGTACAAGGATGGAGAAATTACATGGTGATCAGCGCCAGTACAAGATAAAATAAGATCAAAGCCCTTGGTGTAATTCCCTAATTCTGTTAGCGCAAAAGCCTCACATTGTAATTCTTGTGCTAATACTTGCGCATTATTTAAAGTGCGATTGAAAATAACAAAATTTCGGAAGCCATGCTTTTTTAAAAAGCGCCCCATTGTTGTATTTGTCGTTCCGGAACCAATTATTAAAATGCGCGCATTTAGTGGAAGGTTTATTTTTTTGAGTTGGTGATAAGCCAATGAAACAACAGAAACAGGTTTTGTGGCAATACTTGTCTTCGTGTATACTTTTTTTGCTGTTTCTATAACGTGTCGAAAAAGTAAGCGTAACACATCACCCGTTAAACCACTATCTCTGCAGTGATCGTAGGCGGTTCTTACTTGAGTAATAATTTCCCGTTCTCCAACAATCATTGAATCAATTGAAGCTGCAACTGAAAGAGCATGATTTATAGCTTCTGTAGCGGAATAATGTTCTGCTGAGTTTGAAAAATCGTCTATTTGATCTTCTTGAAAAGAAGGATAAAGTGTTTTTAAAAGTTCTTTTGTTAAAGAAAACTTGGTTTTTTCTTTCGAAAGGAATGTTAATTCAACACGATTACAAGTGGATAAAAAATACAATTCCTCAAAGTTAAAAATTGCCTTTAGAGCTGAAAGACGCTCTTTTTGTGCTTCCTTTTCAATGTGCAATAAGCCAATTTTTGTCACCGTCATTGTCCGGTGAGTAAATGCAATTGTGTGGAGATTCTTGAGCACAGATTAATAAATATATTTCTGTGCAAATATCGTTACATTTCAAGGATTAGTGTCATAGAATTGTCATAATCTCATATTCCTTAAAAATAATTTAAGTGAGAGATTTTCCTGTAAAAATATTAGGACTTAGAAATAGTATCTTGACAAAGTTCAATTAACATACCCATTGTAGATTTCGGATGCAAAAAAGCGATTCTTTTATTGTCTGCGCCTTCTTTTGGGCTAAGATGAAGTAAAATAAAGTCTAATTTTTGAAGTCTAGCAAGTTCTTCTTCAATGTCATCAACTTCAAAGGCTACGTGGTGAAATCCTTCTCCTCTTTTAGATAAAAACTTTGCGATTGGGGAATTTTGATTGTTTGCTTCTAAAAGTTCAATTTTAGAATCTCCGATTTGAAAAAACGCAGTATTAACACCTTCAGAGGAAACGGATTCTGTTTTGTAGCAAGTTGTTTGCAATAATCTTTCATACAAAGGAATTGCCTCATCTAAGCTTTTAACAGCAATACCAAGATGCTCGATTTTTTTTATCATTTTCCTACCTTAATAAATTTCTCGGTTGTGTTATCAAAATTAATGAAATAGACGCCATTTACGAGATTTCTACAATCTACAAGATCTGAAAATCCAACTTTTAATAAATTACCGAATGCATCGTACAATTCAAATTTACTTTTCACCGCTTTTTGGTTTGCTTTGAAGTAAATATAATCTCTCACTTTCGCCGGAGATTTTTTGACGACTGCTGAAAGAGAATTAAATGATGTTTCAGGTGAAAACCTCTTTACACCGGTATTGTCAATTTGTGAAACTCGCACTCTATTTTTACCGGAATGAGCTATAATCTGAAAAGTATAGTTATTTAATCCTTGTCCACCATTACCTCGAACTTCTCCAACTTTTACCCATTTATTCCATTTAAATTGCTCTATTGCAAAATCTATTATTTCATTTTCATTAGTGGTAGTCCAGGAAATCAATCCATTTTTTGTCGCACTAATTTTTTGACAAATAAATGTACTCTTCGGGAGTAAAACCTCTGGATTAACAAATTTTGGAACACAACCTTCATTGTGCTCAAGGACGATAAAGAGTTGTTCCCCTGACTTTATATTAAATAATGAAAAATCAATTTCAAAATTTGCTTTTTGAATAGTAGCTGGTAAAACTTCTCCATTTACAGTTACTTTATTTACGCAAAAACCAAAACCATCAGCTTGAGGGGGATTACTGACAAGTAGATTTTTTCCAAGGTAAGTGCCATCGATTGAAAGCATACTTTCTTGAGAAAAAAATGAGGTGATTTTTAATAAAAGAAAAAGCAACAATAAAATTTTGATCTTTACCATAAAGACAATATTAAGTTCATTTTTCCAAAAGCACAAATTTTACTAAAGAATACTTTAATTTTGCAGCATGACATATGATATTATAAAATCACTACACATCATTTTTGTAGTAAGTTGGTTTGCTGGATTATTCTACATCGTGCGTTTATTTATCTATCACATTGAATCTACCAAGTTTGATGCAGAAAAGCAAAAAATATTGCAAGAACAATTTTGTGTAATGGAAAAAAAATTATGGTGGATTATTACTACTCCAGCTATGATTCTGACGCTTGTTTTTGGTATTTGGATGCTATGGCTCAATCCAGCACTTTTAAAAATGCCTTGGATGCACACAAAATTACTTTTTGTAGCATTATTAATGGTCTATCATTTTATTTGTCAAAAAATAATGCTCGATTTAAATAAGCAAAAATTTAAATGGTCTTCTACCGCTTTACGTATTTGGAACGAAGTTGCAACCTTGTTCTTAGTGATTATTGTTTTTCTTGTAGTATTAAAAAATAATATCAATTGGATCTATGCAACTCTCTGTTTTTTTGGACTTGCTATTTTACTTATGCTTGGAATAAAATGGTATAAAAAAGTAAACGCAAAGCAATAAAAAAACCATTTATTTTTTAATTGTTGTTTTACAAAGTTTAACTATCTTTGCAAATAATTTTAAAAAGTTTTGGTAAAAGAAGAGGTGATGACAGCAAAAAACACGCTATTCAAATTAGTTTTTAAGTTCATTTTATTGATCTTCTCATTTGGGTTTTTATCTAATTTACATGCCGAAAAAAAGGAAGAATTTAATGTAAACGAAATGATCATGCATCACGTAAAAGATGCGCATGAATGGCATTTGTGGGGTAGTGAGCACAATGGTGTTTCATTGTATCTTCCGGTAATAGTATATGATAAGGAGTTCAAGATTTTTAATGCAAGCTGTTTTTATCACGGGATTCATGCATCACAGACAGATGCAAAAACAGGTGAGGTTTTTACTTTTTATAAAGGCATTGGGCCAGCAAAAGGTTACGCTCTTTTTCATGAGAAAATTTATAAGTTAGAAGAAGGTAAAATTCATTTTAAAGAAGGACATCCTCACAATCAAAAACCACTCGACTTATCTATCACAAAAAATGTTTTGTCTCTTTTCATTGGCGTTTTTCTTATTTTATTAATTATGCTATCAACTGCAAGGTTCTACAACAAAAATGGTGCTGTTTCTCCAAAGGGAATTGCTAAGTTTATAGAGCCGCTTATTCTTTTTGTTCAAGACGACATTGCGAAAGCAAATATAGGAGAACACAAATACAAAAAGTATGTTCCTTACCTACTCACAGCTTTCTTTTTCATCTTGCTAAATAATTTATTGGGAATGGTTCCGATTTTACCTGGCGGTGCTAATTTAACAGGGAATATTAGTGTTACCTTATTCTTAGCAATGTGCACTTTGGTATTAACTGTTTTTTCAGGAAATAAAAATTATTGGCGTCATATTTTTGCCACACCAGGCGTACCGATTCCTATTTTAATTATCATGGTCCCAATCGAAATCGTAGGGATTTTTACAAAACCCATTGCATTAATGATTCGACTTTTTGCCAATATTACTGCAGGTCATATTATAATTTTAGCACTCATTTCTTTAATTTTTATAAATAAGAGTATTGCTTGGAGCGCCTTATCGGTACCAATGGCTTTGTTTATATCTATTTTGGAATTGTTGGTTGCTTTTTTACAGGCGTATCTTTTCACAATGCTTTCCGCATTGTTTATAGGTGCGGCAGTTGAAGAGGAACACCATTAATTAGTAATTTTAAAACCATATATAATGACAGGAATGTTTGGAAGTATTGCAGCGATCGGAGCTGGATTAGCAGTTTTAGGTGCAGGTGTAGGTATCGGTAGAATCGGTGGATCAGCCGTTGAAGCGATAGCTCGTAACCCAGAAGCATCAGGAAAAATAACTACAACCATGTTAATTGCAGCAGCCTTAGTAGAAGGTATTGCACTTTTCGGAGTAGTGGTTGGATTCTTGGGAGCGAAGCAATAAAAAAAAATAATATTGACCGCAACGGTTGGTTGTGGTCAATATTTTTAGTTTAAGAAAATTAAAATTAGAATATGGACTTAATATTACCTGATTACGGATTGTTATTTTGGACAGGATTGGTTTTTTGCCTTTTATTATTTTTATTGGCAAAATACGCTTGGAAGCCAATATTAAATGCCGTAAATGCAAGAGAACAAAAAATTCAAGAAGCTTTAGATTTAGCCGATAAAACTCGAGCAGAAATGCAAGAGCTTCAAGCTGAAAATGAGAAAATTTTAAAGGAAGCGAGATCTGAAAGAGATGCTCTCATAAAAGATGCACAAGAAATTGCTAATAAATTAGTCGATGAAGCCAAAAATAAAGCTAAAATCGAGGCTACTAAAATTGTTGAAAGTGCGAAGGTCATTATTTCTATGGAAAAGGCAGCAGCTCTTACAGACCTCAAAAATCAATTAGCAAGTTATTCACTTAGTATTGCTGAAAAAATAGTTCGCGGAGATTTAGCTTCTGATGAAAAGCAAAAAGCTTTAGCAAATAAGTTGGCAGATGATATTAACATGAATTAAGACATGAAGTCAACAAAATCAGCGATTAGATACGCAAAAGCTTTATTGGAAATGTCTATTGAACAAAATATAATAGATGCGATTTTATTTGATATGCAGCGAATAGTTACTATGGCAGATGGCTCAAAAGAATTTGTTATTTTTTTAAATTCACCGGTTGTAAAATCAGATAAAAAAATCCTAATAATTGACAAGTTATTGCCAAAATTACAACCACTTTCATCTGCTTTTATTTCATTATTAACAAAGAACGGGCGGGCTCCAATTTTACATTTTATCGCCTCTGGATTTGTTGCTTTAGTTGAGCAGCACAGAGGAATTGTTTCAGGTACTATTACAAGTGCTGTTGCACTTAATGAAGAAAGCAGAAAAAAAATACTTTCAAAATTATCAGCAACAATTCCAGGAGAATTACAATTAACAGAGAAGATAAATCCAGCTTTAATTGGCGGATTTATTATAACTATTGGCGACAAACAAATTGATGCATCGGTTTCTCAACAATTAAAAAATTTAAGACAAGAATTAACACAATAAATTAAGTCGAAAGACACTAAAACTAAAATAGAATAAAATGGCAGACATTAATCCAGCAGAGGTTTCAGCAATTTTAAGGGAACAATTATCAGGCTTCAGAACGGAAGCGGAATTAGAAGAAATAGGTACTGTTTTACAAGTAGGTGATGGAATTGCTCGTATTTACGGCTTAAATGGTGTTCAATACGGAGAGCTAATCGAATTTGACGGTGGCCTTCAAGGTATTGCATTAAATTTAGAGGAAGACAATGTTGGAGCAGTACTTCTTGGCCGGTCTTCGTTAGTAAAAGAAGGAGATACAGTTAAAAGACTTGGTCGTATTGCTTCTGTAAAAATTGGAGAAGGAATGGTTGGTCGTGTAGTTGATACCTTGGGTATGCCAATTGATGGTAAAGGACCAATTACAGGAGATTTGTATGAAATGCCAATCGAACGAAAAGCTCCGGGTGTAATATTTCGTCAACCAGTTACGGAGCCTTTACAAACTGGAATTAAAGCGATTGATGCGATGATTCCAATTGGTCGAGGTCAAAGAGAATTAATTATTGGTGACCGTCAAACAGGAAAAACGACAGTTGCGATTGATACGATTATTAATCAACGAGAATTTCACGATCGCGGTGAACCTGTTTATTGCATTTATGTTGCAATTGGTCAAAAAGGATCAACTGTTGCAGGAATTGTAAAGAAATTTGAGGATGCTGGAGCAATGGCTTATACAACTGTTGTTGCTTCTAATGCTTCTGACCCTGCTCCAATGCAGTTTTATGCTCCAATGACCGGTGCAGCTATTGGTGAGTTTTTTAGAGATTCTGGTCGACCAGCACTTATTGTTTATGATGATCTTTCCAAGCAAGCAGTTGCTTACCGTGAGGTTTCTTTGTTACTTCGTCGTCCACCAGGACGTGAGGCATATCCTGGAGATGTTTTTTATCTTCACTCTCGTTTATTAGAGCGTGCAGCAAAAATTATCTCTGATGATACAATCGCTTGTCAAATGAATGACCTTCCAGAATCATTAAGACCTCTTGTAAAAGGTGGCGGTTCTTTAACTGCTTTACCGATAATTGAAACTCAAGCTGGAGACGTTTCTGCTTATATTCCAACGAATGTTATTTCAATTACAGACGGACAAATTTTCTTGGAATCAGATTTATTTAACTCTGGAGTTCGACCAGCAATTAACGTTGGTATTTCGGTTTCTCGAGTAGGAGGTTCAGCGCAAATTAAATCAATGAAGAAAGTTGCTGGAACATTAAAATTAGACCAAGCACAATACCGCGAGTTAGAAGCTTTCGCAAAATTTGGTTCAGATCTTGACGCTGCAACAAAATCTATTTTAGATAAAGGCTCTCGTAATGTTGAAATTTTGAAGCAAAGAGATGGTGATCCTTATACTGTTGAAAAGCAAATTGCTATTATCTTTGTTGGAACAAAAGGTTTAATTCAAAATGTGCCATTGAACAAAGTAAAAGAATTTGAAAAAGAATACCTTAATTTCTTAGAAGCAAAACATGCCGATGTACTTGTTTCTCTTAAGGCAGGAAAATATACAGATGAAATTACAGATGTTTTAACAAAGTGCGCAAAAGAAATAGCAGAAAAATTTAATTAATTGTTTTGTTGCTTTAAGGCAATTTACAAATTATTATTATGCCAAATTTAAAGGAAATACGTAATAGAATTGTATCAGTTGGTTCAACGATGCAAATAACTTCTGCCATGAAAATGGTATCGGCTGCTAAATTGAAGCGAGCGCAAGATGCAGTTACAAAATTGCGACCATATGCAGCGAAACTAAAAGAATTACTTCAAAATTTAAGTGCTGTTACAGATCCGTCAGAGAATAAATTTGCTAAGATAAATGATAGCAAAAGTGTGCTTATAGTTGCTGTTACATCAAATCGTGGTTTGTGTGGAGGATTTAATAATAACATTATCAAAAGGGTGCAATACCTTATCCAAAATGACTTAAAAGAGAATGATGTAAAAGTTCTTTGTCTTGGTAAAAAAGTTAAAGATGTTATTAAAAAAACTCCAAATTATTTTATTACCGAGGAATTAAGTGCCGTAGAAGATATTTTTTCGGACCTGACATTTGACAGAGCCTCAACAATTGCAAACGAACTTATGGAATTATATAAGCAGCAGCAATTTAGTAAAATCGTGGTTGTGTATAATCGCTTTGTTAATGCTGCGACTCAAGCTATTGAGACCGAGCAATTTTTACCGGTTCTTGAGGTAAAACAAGAAGAAGGAGTTTCCGTTGCACAAGATTATATTTTTGAGCCAAACAAAGATGATTTAGTTGCAGTATTAATTCCAAAATCGTTAAAAATTCAGTTGTTTAAAGCTTTATTAGATTCAAATGCATCAGAGAATGGTGCTCGTATGACTGCTATGCACAAAGCAACTGACAATGCAAATGACCTTCAAAAAAGCTTAAAATTAAGCTACAATAAAGCACGTCAAGCGGCAATTACAAATGAAATTTTGGAAATAGTCGGTGGGGCAGAGGCCTTGAATAATTAATATTCCATAAGGTTTTTTTCGATTTTTAAGTGTCATTTTACAAATCTACGCATGAATGACTCAGTATTTTTCCGCAAATTTTCAAGTTCGGTAGAACATCTTCCATGTCCTAAAAAATTCACATTCCCTTTTTATTATACTCCACATTCTTTGGCGATAAATGCAGCAAATGAGCTGCAGCAAGAATTGGAAAGTACAGTTATCGAACACAACTTTGGATTTTCTAAATCTGAAAAATCTTCTCCTATTGGAAAAATGTTTGGTGTTCTGGTAGTTCAAAATTTAGTTGGTGAACTAGGTTTTTTAGCAGCTTTCTCGGGAAAATTAGGCGATAAAAATCACCATTCAGGCTTTGTCCCTCCTGTTTTTGATATTCTAGAATCTGGAAGTTTTTTTCTTGAAGGAGAAAAGGAAGTAAGCGCCATCAATCTTCAAATTAGCACGATTGAAACAAGCGCCAATTATTCAGTTTTAAAAGACCAAGCAGAGAGCGATAAATCACTGCTTAGTAAGTTCAAGTTAGAAAGCCGTTTGGAATTAAAAGACTTAAAAAACAAACGGAAATTAAGGCGAGAGAAGGCTCAGGAAAAAATATCAGAAGAAGATTACCTCAATTTACTTGATGAATTAAAAAATGAAAGCATTCGAGAACAATTATTTCACAAACACGAATTACGAAGAAGAAACAAAGAGTTTTTACTGTCAAATGCTGAATTTTTAGCATTGGAAGAACAACTAGAGTTATTAAAGTTAGAACGAAGTAAGAAATCGGCAGCGCTACAACAAGAAATTTTTGAAAATTATACTTTTTTGAATCAAGTAGGGAATAAAAAAAGTCTTTTGGAGATTTTTAAAAATACTATTTATCTTTTTCCACCCGCGGCAGCAGGTGAATGTGCTGCCCCAAAATTACTACAGTATGCCTTTTTACATCAACTTAAGGCAATTTGCATGGCTGAATTTTGGTGGGGAGCATCTCCAAATTCTGAAGTTCGAGAACACAAGCAATTTTACCCTGCTTGCAAGAGCAAATGTGAACCAATTCTCAAACACATGCTCGAAGGAATAGATATCGATGTTAATCCCTTGATAGCTCAAGCAGATATTACGGATTTAGAGATTATTTTTGAAGATGATTATTTACTTTTTATAAATAAACCAACAGAATTTTTATCTGTCCCTGGAAAACAATTAACTGATTCTGTCTACGAACGAGTAAAGGCAAGTTATCCGAATACTACAGGTCCTTTATTAGTTCATCGATTGGATATGTCCACCTCCGGGATTTTAATGATAGCCAAATCTAAAGAAATTCATAAATTAATGCAAGCCCAGTTTTTAAGCAAAAAAATTCAAAAATCATACGTGGCTTTATTAGATGGTTTTATCGAGTTAAATGAAGGTGAAATAGATCTTCCCTTACGAGGAGATTTCGATGATAGACCAAAGCAATTAGTGTGTAAAGAATTCGGTAAGGCGGCCAAAACTAAATTTAGAGTTCTTTCTAGAGAAGGCAACACAACAAGAATTCTTTTTTCACCTATAACAGGTAGAACGCACCAATTGCGAGTTCATGCTGCGCACCATCTTGGTTTAGGATGTCCAATACTTGGAGATGATTTATACGGAAAAAAAACGACCCGTTTATATTTACATGCTCAAGAACTAATTTTTATTCATCCAATAACTAAACAGCAGCAACGGGTTTATTGTAAAGCACCTTTTTAGTGAAAATTAAATTATGAACATGGCATCGCCATAGGAGTAAAACCGGTATTTTTCTTTGATGGCCTCTTTGTATGCTTTTGTCATTAATTCATGCCCACAAAATGCAGAAATCATCATTAGTAAAGTAGAAAGTGGTGTATGAAAATTTGTCACCAAACTATCTGCAATACTAAATTCATATGGTGGGAAAATAAATTTATTTGTCCATCCATTATACGGATTTAGATAACCGTCAGTAGAAACAGATGTTTCTATTGATCGCATTGAAGTTGTACCAATTGCACAAACACGACGTTTATTTCTTTTTGCGTTATTTACAATTTCTGCGGTTTTTTCAGAAATTATTACCTGTTCTGAATCCATTTTATGTTTCGTCAAATCTTCAACTTCAACAGATCTAAAAGTACCAAGTCCGACATGCAAAGTAACCTCTGCAAAATGAATTCCTTTAATTTCTAATCGTTTTAACAATTCTCTTGAAAAATGCAAACCTGCTGTTGGTGCAGCAACCGCACCTTCCACCTTCGAATAGATTGTTTGATAACGCTCTTCATCTTGAACTTCCACTTCTCTTTTTATGTATTTTGGAAGCGGTGTTTCACCTAACTCAGTAATTTTCGCTTTAAATTCCTCATATGGCCCATCGAATAAAAAGCGAAGTGTTCTACCCCTCGAAGTTGTGTTGTCAATTACTTCAGCCACAAGAGAATCATCATCACCAAAATACAACTTGTTACCAATACGTATTTTTCGAGCAGGATCCACAAGCACATCCCAAAGTAAACTCTCACGGTTTAGCTCACGCAAAAGAAAAACTTCAATTTTTGCTCCTGTTTTTTCTTTATTTCCATACATTCTAGCAGGAAAAACACGCGTATTATTCATAATCATTACATCGTCTTCTTCGAAATAATTGATTAAGTCTTTGAATAGTTTGTGTTCAATTTTTCCAGTATCTCTATGAATAACCATTAACTTCGCCTCATCGCGGTTATCACAAGGGTAGTTTGCAATTAATTCTTCAGGTAAATCGAAGTTGAACTCCGATAATTTCATTTTGCTCATAGAATACTTTTTAACCTTTTTTAAGTAAAGGAGTGCAAAGATACAACATTGAATATGCGTTTGTCAAGTAAATGACCGATTAATAATTTTTCAACTCTTTTTTTCTTGTCAAAAAACTCCTGAGACTTTTAAAATTGGAAGTAAACAAAAGGTTTAAATGTATCAGAAATTGCCTGGTACATCAGAAATACACAGATAACAATTATAATTGACTTAAGTCCTAAGTTCATTTTAGTAAAGCGATCTTGTCCTTTATCTTTCCATGATTGAGGCATCCAATGTAGGAAGTACCCAAGTGTTATAATCCAAAAAACAGAAGAATAGGTTTGAAAAACAAGTTTGACGATATTCCATTTAAGATCTAGATGATTCCAAATATGATCTATCATTGCTAAGGGCGCAGCACTATCTTCGAGTCGAAACCATATTCTTGTAAAGGTAATGAATTGAAACGTGATGAAAATGCGCCAAAATCGAACAATTAGGGTCGTTGAATTTTCGTAGGGACTAATTTTTTTCCAATAATTATAAACTATCAGTGCTATTCCATTCATTGTTCCCCAAATCACAAAATTTTCGCTTGCACCATGCCATAAGCCACCAACAACCATGGTGATTAGCAGGTTCAAATCCCGATGAATAAAATTCTTAAATGAAGGGAATGAAAACCAAACAATAAAGTAGAGCGTCATTAAACCGCCATAAACGTAAATTAATTCATACCATTGGGTAATGAATAGTAAGAAAATAAAAATAATTAGACTTACAATATAGGTTGCTAGACCTCCAGTTTTATTTCCCCCAAGTGGAATATACAGATAATCCCGGAACCAAGACCCAAGAGATTTGTGCCATCTCCTCCAAAAATCTGCAACTGAAATTGCTTTATATGGAGAGTTAAAATTAGGTAATAGCGCAAAACCCATTAAGCAGGAAAGACCAATAGCAATATCCGTATAACCTGAAAAATCGGCATAAATCTGAAGTGAGTAACCCCACATGGCAAGAATAGAAACAAATCCAGGATAAGCTTGTGGTGCATCTGCAATTTTATCAATAAAATGAACTGCGATATAATCTGCAAGAATAATTTTTTTAAAAAGTCCTTTTGTAATTAAGATAAGCGCCCAACTAAATTGCTCGTTACTTAGGGTAAATGGTTTGCGAATTTGTGGAATAAAGTCTTTAGCACGTACGATTGGACCAGCTACTAATTGCGGAAAAAAGGTCACAAAAAAAGAATATTCAAAAAAGTTTTTGACTGGCTCGATGTCTTTCCTGTAGATATCTACAACATAGCTGATACTTTGAAAAGTAAAAAATGAAACACCCACTGGAAGAATAATTTTTTCAACAAAAGTACCATCACCTGCAAATCCATTTGCCCAAACAGATAGTTGGTTTACTACTTCAAATTTGGTGTGAAACATTTTGTTAAAAGACTCTGTAAAAAAGTAGGCATATTTAAAATATGCTAGAGTCAAGATATTGAATAAAATTGCGAAAGTAAGTTGTATATTTTTTGAAATATTTTTCTTAGTCTTTGCAATTCCATTTCCAAAGAAGTAATTGACAAATAAACTAACAATTAATAAAGTCACATAAATACCAGATGTTTTGTAGTAAAAGAAAATGCTAACCACCGAAAGAAATATACTTCTGGTGAGGAGTTTTTTATGCAAGAATGAAAAAACCAACATTACGAAAATAAAAAACAACCAAAAATCTAACTGCGTAAATATTAAAGGTTTTAATTCATTAAAAGAGAAAATATGATAAATTCTTTCCATTAATTTAATTTTTTAATTTCACTCAATTTATCAAATTGTAATAGGTACTTTAAAAAAGCATCAATCAATAAAGAGCCTTTGATGTGATATCCTCCAGCTGTAAAATGAACACAATCAGCTTGCATTAATCCATTTTCTTTCCAGCTTTTTGAAGAACCCAATTCCCCCATAATACCATAAAAATCCCAAACAGCTTGTTCGTATTTCGCAGCTAATTGATAAATTACCTCACGTTGCCGGTTAGTATTTTTATTGACATGTTTTTTATTGAATAAACAATCATTAGGTACGGTAAGTAAAATAGCACATTTAGGATTAACAGTTAATACTAATTTTATCATTTCCTCTAAATTTTCTTTGTATTTCTGAGGATTAAAATTTTCATAAGATGTATATGCATCATTTGTTCCTAGAGAAAAAGCAAAAAAGTCTGGTGGATGAATTTTCAAATCTCTTAAAAAATGTTCATTACCCAAATAAGTATAAAGTCCAGCGCCATTTATACCAATTGCATTGTAAGTTATACCTGGCAAATCATTTAAAAATTCAAAGCCATAAATTTCTAAAGAAGTAGCAATATTACAAGTACGAATAAACTGAATATCAAGTGAATCCATTTTGTCTGAAAAGCGAATTTCAGAATAACCTAAATCTGCATGGTGATATGTATCTGTGACAAATAATTCTTGCGAACCAAAATTCATATCATAGAAAAATTCTCCTGTATTGTGATAAATCCTCAAGCGATTAAAGGGAGGTTTAACAAGTGAACGCATGTGTTTAAAATTTACAACAATTAGTGAATCAGCACATTTTATTGCCGCCCCTGTCAATCCATATTGTAAATCTTCTGGCCTTGTACTCACACTGCGAAATCCTGTCCAATTATTTGGTGAGGAAAAATTATAATTTGACGGGTTATTGGTGCTTGCTAATCCAAAAGGAAAGACCAAGCCTCTTTCTCCATCCAATCCAGGCCAATTAGATTGTAAAAAAGTTCTAAAATCATGCGTATAGATATCAGCTTGAATATGTGATCCCCCAATATGATAAAAGTTTAACTTGCGATCTTTCTTGGCAATCATTTTTTGTATTTCGGTATATAAATAGAGCCAATTATTACTTTTCTCAGAGAAAAAAGCAAATTGGTTACAGTCTAAATTTATTAGAGACTTTTTTTCACTAATCTCAGAATTTGATTTCGCAAATTCAGGATGATTATAATTTCTTAAATCGTCAAATACTTGCGACCAAATCAAGGGTGTTTTTATGATAAACAGCAGAAAAATAAAAAGTAGTTTAGTCATAATTCATTTTACTCTACTTGATTTTTTAACTCCCATTTTGCGTAAGCAGAAATAAAAGCATCATAAAATAATTGGGATGCAATACTTGTTCCTTTTGAGGTAAAATGTATGTAATCTGACCCAGCTAAACCTTGTTCAACCCATGTAGGCATTGAATTTTTGCCCCCCATTGCCTTGAATAAATCCCAATAGGCAGCGCCACTTTCAACACTAACTTTTTTCATTTGATTTGTTAAATAAGGGATTAAGTTATAAGATTCAAAAACACCTTCATTTAGTTGGGACATATCGCTTGGTCCAATTACAATTATTGCTGCTCCGGGCACTTGAGATTGAATCAATTGAATCTGCCTTTTAAATGATTTTACATAATAGCGCACCGACGAACTGTCCTTAAGACCTGGAATTGTATTTCCTCCAAATTGTAGAATAAATAATTGTGTATTTAATTCTGAATGCATATTTCTAAAGAGTGTTTGGTCCATAGAACTGAAATTTGTGCCAGATGAGCCGCGCATGGCAACATTTGTAACTTGCACTCCAATATCTCCCTCTAAGCTAAAGCCACTTATAACCGGACTTTTTGTAGATGAAAGTAAATACTTTAATTTTCCTGGCGACCCAGGAAAATCGAGGGTTATTGAATGTGCATTTCCGTCTGTTTTAAGACTGTCTTCATGTATCAACTGTCCATTTTGGAATACTTTGAGTAAACAGGGTTTAACACAACTATTATAATAAAATCGAACGTGATTATATTCTCTGGCTCTTCCATAGGCATTATTTGATGCATCAATTTCAATCCAAGCAGTCGTAGGTTCTCCTTTCAACGTTTGACTGCTATCAATTTTAAATACACCAACAGACCCCATCGCCCCATATTTTTTTGAGGATAGCTTCGCTCCCCAAAAAGCTGTCAATCTTTCAAAATTATCAGAAAAAGTTTGTTTAAATGTTTGGGTATTGTAAACGTTTAAAGCCGGAATCATACCTGGACCATTTCCCCCAAATTGAGTTTGTAATCGTTGCCGAAAATAACCGGTCATTCTATCTCCTTCTATTTGAGAATCACCGTAATGAAAAATAGATAGTTTCTTTTTAAGGGCAGCTATATTTTTTAATTTTTTAAAAAAACGGTCTAGATTTTGACTTACTTGCTCATTTATATCAAGTTCAACAGAAGCATTAGCTGATAAATCACCTCCATTTGCTGCACCTAATTCCCCAGTACTTTTACCCTTGTGTTTTTTTAATGGGGAATTAAGATTTGTTGTGTCAACTTTTTGAATGATTGCATCAATATTCTTTTTATTATCTTTATTTGGATTCATTAATGCTTCTAAACTCAAAAATTTCAAGTTAATATTGAATAATGAAAAACCTCCTTTCGGCATGCTAAAAACGATTAACAATAGTAAGGAAAACACTAGAATTGTAAATAGAAGAACTGATTTTGGTTGATGATTTTTCACACAAATAATTTTCTTTAGCAAATATACTTTTTCTTTATCATTGACATTAGAACAATCTTCTTGGTTTTATATCCAATATAATTAAATAAATTAAACTCTATTTTTAAAAAATGTTTCAAGTAAATATATGACAGAAAAAATAAGTAGTAATTAATGAAGATTTATTCTATTATTTTACTTTGAATTGTCCAACCAATTAAAGCTGCGCGTTCTTTTGCTTTATCAGCATATTTTCCGTTAAAATAAAAATCGGTAGTTTTGTTGAATAGCTCCAGCCAAATTTCAAAATGAATTTTTTTTAGCGGTAAGCGAATGTGTTTTTCAGTAACATTTGTTGTGTAACCAGCTTCATCATGAAGTATAAAACTCCAGAAATGGATCATTCTAGGAAGATGTTCTTTAAAATTAATATTCTCAAAAAAGGGGCGTAAAAATTTATTTTTAAGTATAGATTGATAAAATTTTTCCACTAAAAAGGCAATATCTTCTTTTGTTGCTAAATCACGCATAAGCCAAAGATAATATTAACTTATAATTTCTTAGTATCTTCATAAAAATTTTGGTGAGTGGCACGAATAATTTGTTTTTTCCTTTTTCTACAATTTGCAAATTTAACCTTTGGGCAAGTTTACGACGGCACCTATAAAATAAAACAGAAACCACCTAAAGCCGCTGGATGTGCACCTCCAACTAGCACAACTTATTTAGAGTTGAACAATGTGAGGGCGATGATTCATACTGCAGGAAATTTATGGCAGATCCCTAATCAAAACTACTCCCAATATGAGATTCCAAAGAACTCTGGAATTATGGCGCTTTTTACAGCTGCTCTTTGGTTAGGTGGAACAGATGTTAATAATCAATTAAAATTAGCTGCACTTCGTTACCGAAATGGACAAGATTATTGGACGGGTCCGCTTACTAAAGTTACTGCCGAAACAAATTATGAAAACTGTAGTAAATACGACAAGCATTTTGTTACAACTCAAGATATGGTCCGCGAATTTAATAAGTGGTATGAAGCTGGTATTTTTGATTCTCAAAATGGAACTTCTACACAGACTGAAAAATTTCCAAACTATAAAGTTCCAGATAACATTAAAAATTGGCCAGCTCACGGAGATGTTTCACAAGGTCAAGATTATTATTTAGCTCCTTTTTATGATTTTAATAGTGATGGTCATTACAATTGGCAAGATGGTGATTTCCCTTGGTATGATGTTAAAAAAGATAAAGAATGCAGTGTTGATAGAAAAGTCTCCCTTTATGGCGACATGAATTATTGGTGGGTAATGAACGACAAAGGAAATATTCACACTGAAACAGGTGCTGATCCTATCGGAATGGAAATTAGGGCTCAAGCATTTGCTTTTTCATCCAATGATGAGGTAAACAATATGACATTTTATAATTATGAGCTAATAAATCGTGGAACTCAAACCTTGTATAATACTTATTTTGGGTTTTTTACAGATGGCGCTTTAGGCGATCCTTATGATGATTATGTTGGCTGCGACGTAAATCGTGGCTTAGCGTATTACTATAATGGAGATAATTTTGATGGCGATAACTCCGGTTATAAAGGATATGGATATTCACCTCCAGCAGTTGGAGTTGATTTCTTTGAAGGCCCTTATCAAGATAATGATGGAATTGATAATGCTTTTGGAATTGGCATGAATGAAGCTTTGAACGGCATCGGCTATGGTGATGGCTTAATTGATAATGAGCGTTTTGGAATGCGAAGATTTTTATATTATTCAAATACCACAAATGGCGCAAATCCTAATCAAACAGATCCAATTTCTTCCTCTGATTACTACAATTATTTAAGAGGTTTCTGGAAGGATGGAACAAAGTTTGTCTACGGAGGAAGTGGTCATATTTCTGATCCAGATGCAAACCCATTAATGCCCTGCGATTTCATGTTTCCTGGAGATACAGATCCATTGGGTTGGGGAACTAACGGGAATCCTCAAGCTCCTTGGACAGAACAAACAGCCAACAATACACCAAATGACCGTCGATTTGTGGAGTCAGCTGGTCCATTTATTTTGAAGCCCGGAGCAGTTAATAATATTACAGTTGGTGTGGTTTATGCTCGTTCAAATGGCGGAAATCCCTTCGAATCTGTAGAAGTTTTAAGAAGAGCCGATGACAAAGCCCAAGCCTTATTTGAAAATTGCTTTAGGGTTTTAGATGCACCTCACGCTCCAAATTTGGATTTTCAAGAGTTAAATAATGAAATTATATTATTCCTGTCAAATTCACAAAATTCAAATAATTACAATGAAGGCTACCAAGAATTTGATCCCTTTATCGTTTCTGCTGACCCTAATGCTGATAAAAAGTATCGTTTTCAGGGTTACCAAATTTTCCAATTAAAAAATAAAAGTGTTTCATCTTCTGAATTAACAGATCCTTCAAAATCTAGACTTGTTGCTCAAGTTGACATAAAAGATAATGTAAGTAAAATAATCAATTTTGAATTCAGTGATGACCTAAATGCAAGTATTCCTGTTTTGAGAGTAAACGGAGAGAATAAAGGTATTCGTAAAAGTTTTAGCGTAACGAAAGATTTATTTTCGCAAGGTAATTCTTCGCTTGTAAATTTTAAAAGCTATTATTTTATGGCGATTGCTTATGCTTATAATAATTATAAAACATATTCTCCAACTGATCCTTTATTACTAGATGGCCAAAAAGTTCCATATATCGCTAGTCGAAAAGCAGCAATAGGCGAAATAAAATCTATTGAAGTTATACCCCACAATCCAATTCCAGAAGCAGGTGGAACAGACCAATTAATTTCGTATGGTTCTTCACCACAGATCACAAGAATGGATGGTTATGGCAATGGTAATCGCAGTATAGATTTCACAAGCAGCACTTTGAACACAATTTTAAGTGATGGTTACATGGAAAATCC
>CAMDDR010000016.1:0-31698 GCA_945892995.1 Chitinophaga pinensis
GAATTGGCGGCACATTTATAGACCAAGGCACATCAAGAATAAAAATTGCTGAGGCATTTAATAGAGGCGCAATTCAACCTGTTATAACTCAATTTGGTTGGCAATTTGAAACACAAATCTTTAAGCTTAAAGATGGCTCAAAGGCTTTATTTGAATTTGTTCCGATGATTGGTGGCTTAGAACAAGGCTTATTTCTTCCAAGTGCTACAATAATGTTTGGTTATAGAACAAAGAGAGGTTTAGAATTTGGAATGGGTCCAAGTCTATCCCTTTCAGGAGTTGGCGTTTCTTTTGCTGCTGGCTTTTCATTTAAATCAGGGGGAGTTACATTTCCTATTAACGTGGTTTTTTCACCTTCTATTGCTAAAACGACATTAGGGGAAGAAGCATACACAGATTGGAACGGTACTTTTCATCCAGCTGAACCTGGCGTAACAACCCACTCAGGTTCTCGTGTAAGTCTTATAATTGGCTTTAGTACTTATAAAAGGTGAATTAAAAAAAAATAATGATTATGAAGAATATTTTTAGTTTTGGAATCATTCTTTTTTCAGTGTTGACTTCCTTCAGTCAAGACACAATTGTAAACAATAAAGGATTAATTTTTTCAGGAACAATAATTGGCTCTGACTCTTTATTTGTTTCCTACAAATCAAATGATCCCCTTATAAGTGAAGTGAATCTTGTGAATAAATCCACCATTCTTTTAGTTAAATACAGTAATGGAAGGGTTGATCAACTTTACAAGAATGATACTTTATTGACAAAAAATGGAGATAAAATCATTGCAAAAATACTAGAGATAGATTCTGACTTCTTAAATTATTTTCGTTTTGACGGAAAAATAAATTCTATTCAAATAACTCCATTGGCTTCACTTTTTATGTACCAACTTTCTAATGGTGAAAAAGTAGTCATCAATGAAAAACCACAAGAAAATACAGATTATAGAGCTTTAGGGGAGGCAGATGCTAAAAAATATTATAAAACAGCTCCTGGATTTAAAGCAGGCGAAGTTTTTTTAGGTGCTACATGGTGGCTTTATGGTATTCCTTTAATAACCGGTATAATTCTTCCCTCGATAAAACCTGTTAAACTTGAATCATCAAGGAACCCTAATAATGCTCTTTTATATTCAAATCCTGATTATAAGAGTGGTTTTGAAAAAAAAGCAACTGGAAAAAAAATGGCTGCAGGTTTTACTGCCTTAGGGGCTGGATTTACTGGGTCGTTATTAGCCTTAATTGCACTAATCTCCTATGCTTTTTAATAATTTATCTCCACTGCAAGCTCATTTTTTCTTCCGATAACTTTCCACGGAGGATTGTATCCAAGATACTGAAATGCCCCAACCTTAGTTAATTTTTCACGAGAAATTAAATTTTGAAGTTCTTGACTTTTCTCCTTAATTTTTTCATCGGAAGCAAATCCTGAAAATTTTATCACTGCATATTTTTTTGGCTCAATTACAATTAATTGAACATCCCCTGAATTGGGTTTTGGGAGCGCTTCTAATTTGTAGTTCTTTGGCATTACAAATGCCATTTTTGTATTCTCCCCCATTTCCATAAAGACTGGAGCAGTCATTGAAATAGATTCATTTTTATCGTTTCCACCAAATATATAAGATGCCACTCGACGAAATCCCATGCTTGAAGAAGCATCAAAAGATGCAGAAGGAAGAGTTGTTTGGGCAATAATCATGGAGTCGTATTGCCGAATTTCAAATTCATCATACTTTTTTATTACGGTATAATTGGGAGTTTCGATTTTATCGGATTGAAAGGACATAATTAGTTGTGAAAGAAAGAAAATACCAATTATTACTGCAAGAATTAAAAATACTTTATTCATTTTTATTTGTTTAAGTGTTTCTTTTTAAAAGCGTTGAGTCGGGGTTTACTCACAGAAATAACATATGGATTATCGGGGTTGTCTCTTTCAAAATTTTGATGGTAGTCCTCTGCCTTATAAAATTTTTCGAAGGCAACACATTCAGTAGTGATGGACTTAAATTTTTTATTGATCAACAATTTTTGAATATATGCTTTTGCCTTCTCTTTTTCTTCATTTGTAGCATAAAATATAACCGAGCGATATTGTGTTCCTTTATCTGGTCCTTGCTGATTTAAAGTTGTTGGATCGTGAGAATTAAAGAATACTCTTAATAAATCATCATAGGAAATAATTTTAGGATCATACACTACTTTTACTGTCTCAGCGTGACCAGTAGTTCCAGTACAAATTTGATTATAACTTGGATTTTTAACTTTCCCGCCTGAATACCCCGACTCAGCATATTCGATTCCTTTAACACTTTCAAAAATTGCTTCAACACACCAAAAACAACCGCTTCCAAAATAAGCAACTGCAAATTTATCCTGCTTTGTTTGGCAATGAAGTATTGAAGAAAGTAGTATTAAAAAAAATAAAAGTCTCTGTTTCATATTTTTTTAACAGATAAAAATTTAATTTGTTTTATAATTTACAAACAACTTGTTTTTAATCTATTAGTTTTAAAAGGGCTTTAAAATATTAAAATCAATATCAAATTTTATCGTCTAAACTTCCTCTAATATTTAAAAAATCTTTTTAGAGAATTCGCTGGCTTTTCGATAAAATAATACGATAATAATGTGATAAGAAAAAGAGTTATAAAATACAAGAGCCACACCATATGTTTGTCAGAAATTGACACCCCAAAGTTTGGTGATATATAATTCCAAAAGAATCCAATAACAAAAAGATGATATAGATATAATCCATAAGAAATCTTGCCAATGAAAACTACAATTTCATGATGCAGCAAATAGCCAATCAAGAACCTAAAACCATTCCCAGAAGCTTTATATATTATAAATGCACATACAATCGAAAATAAATATTCATCGAAAATTCCGAATAGAAAACTTGAATTTAAATTATACTTTGCCAAATAAAAAAAACCGCTGTAAGACAATAAAGCAATGAACCAGGCTATTTTGTTCTCAAAAATCTTTTTCCAATATAGGTTATAGCGTTTAACATATGCTAAAAAAGCACCCAAACAAAGCGGAAAAAATTGATTGAGCGTGAAATAGGAGCTGATCATCCAATTATCTTTAAAAACAAAAAAACTAATGCTTCTACTCAAAAAAGCTAATGCCAAAAAAGCTAGAATAATCTTAAATACATGTTTTTGATTACTTAGTAAAATAACAAATGGCCAAAGGATATAAAATTGTTCCTCAACCGCAAGAGACCAAAAATGATTAAAATCCCCAATATAATTTCCTGTTTTACACTGTAAAATATTAGATGAAAAAGTCATTAACCAAGGAAATATCTCGCGTGTATTTGCATGATTGATATAAAAAAGATAAAATAATAGCATGTAATAAGCAGGAAAAATTCTTAAAAATCTTCGAGTATAAAATATTTTTAGAGAATGTATGAATGAAATCTGGTTTATAAGTATTTTCTCTTTCGATTCAAAAAGAATATTGCTAATAAGATAACCACTCAATACAAAAAATAAAATCACACCATGTCCCCAAGGAGTGTTTTTTAATATTATATTTTCAGTGTCCCAAGCCACCCAATGCCCAATAATAACAGAAATTACTGCAAAACAACGAATCCCATCCAATTGGGCAAAATAACTTAAATTATTTTTTGTAGTATTAGACATATAACAAAAATTACATTATTTGTTTGAAAAGATAATAATCTTCAAATATAGACAATTATTAAAATTCTAATTTTTATTAATCTTATTGTAATGATTAACAGAGATGACTAATAAAATATTTTAGCTTTGATTTTTATTCCCACCACAAGAAAGTAGATTCAGAATACATTAAAAATATTTTAGATTAAAAGATTGCCTCAAATAACCTATAATAGCTTCTATTAAAATATAATCTAATTTTATTCATTAGTTTGTCATTGCAATCATGTAATACAACTTTATAGAAATAGTTTCTTAAAAGGAACTTGAAAATTATAATATTAAAACCAAATTTTTATTTATTTGTTAGACAAGTAGGAGATTTATTTGCGTGAATACCATAAAAGCGGTATTTTTGCAATGCAATTCATTGTTATTTATAATAAATCTAAATAAACAAGGCACATGATTACTGTAACAGATGCTGCAAAAAAACAAGCACTTCGTCTAATGGATGATGAAGGAAAAGATGGATTATTTATTCGTGTTGGCGTTGAGGGTGGCGGTTGTTCAGGTTTAATGTATCAATTGACCTTCGACAATGAAGAAAAAGAAGAAGATAAATCCTTTGAAGACAACGGCATTCGAGTGGTCGTTGATAAAAAAAGTTTTTTGTATTTAATTGGCACAATCCTTGATTTTTCAGGTGGTTTAAATGGTAAAGGATTTATTTTTAAAAATCCAAATGCAGATAGAACTTGTGGTTGTGGAGAATCATTTTCAGTTTAAAGTAGAGAAAAGCAAATAATGAGCAACTATACAGAAAACGATTTAGAAAAAGATTTACAAAATCAAGAATATAAATACGGATTTGTTACAAATATAGAATCTGATAAAATTCCTGTTGGCTTAAATGAAGATATTATTCGCTTAATTTCATCAAAAAAAGAAGAGCCAAATTGGATGCTAGACTACCGCTTAAAAGCATTTGCTGTTTGGCAGACAATGACTGAGCCCGAATGGGGTCATGTGCATTACGAGAAGCCAAAATTTGATGAAATAGCATATTACTCAGCACCGAAACAGAGTAAGAAATATGAATCTTGGGAGGATGTCGATCCAGAAATGAAAGCAACAATGAAAAAATTGGGGATTTCTATGGAAGAGCAAATGCGACTCACAGGAGTTGCCGTAGATTTTGTTATGGATTCTGTTTCAGTTGCCACATCTTTCAAATCAAAATTAAGTGAGCTTGGAATTATCTTTTGTTCTTTTTCGGAAGCGGTTAAAGAGCATCCGGAACTGGTGCAAAAATATATGGGAACTGTTATTCCAACTTCAGATAATTTTTATGCTGCCTTAAATTCTGCGGTATTTACAGACGGTTCTTTTTGCTATATCCCAAAAGGTGTTCGCTGTCCGATGGAACTTTCAACTTATTTCAGAATAAATGAAGGAGGAACGGGGCAATTTGAAAGAACTTTAGTAATTGCAGATGAAGGAGCCTATGTTTCCTATTTGGAAGGTTGCACTGCACCTCAGCGTGATGAAAATCAATTGCATGCTGCAGTAGTTGAACTCATTGCACTTGAGAATGCAGAAATAAAATATTCTACCGTTCAAAATTGGTATCCTGGAGATAAAAATGGATTGGGAGGAATTTATAATTTCGTGACGAAAAGAGGAATTTGTGAACGGAAATCTAAAATTTCTTGGACGCAAGTTGAAACAGGTTCTGCAGTTACATGGAAATATCCTTCTTGCATCCTCAAAGGAGATTATTCTATTGGGGAATTTTATTCAGTGGCTGTTACAAACAATTATCAGCAAGCTGATACGGGCACAAAAATGATTCACCTAGGAAAAAACACTAAAAGTACAATTATTTCCAAAGGAATTTCAGCTGGAAAATCCCAGAATTCATACAGAGGATTAGTACAAATTCATAAAAATGCCAAAAACGCGCGCAATTTTTCACAATGTGATTCTTTATTAATGGGTGATACCTGCGGTGCGCATACATTTCCATACATAGAATGTAAAAATCCCTCTGCAAAAATTGAACACGAAGCAACAACTTCAAAGATTGGTGAAGATCAATTGTTCTATTGCAAGCAGCGGGGACTTAGTGAGGAAAAAGCAATTAGTTTAATTGTAAACGGCTATTGCAAAGAAGTATTGAACCAACTTCCTATGGAATTTGCTGTTGAGGCGCAGAAACTTTTAGCGATTAGCTTAGAAGGAAGTGTCGGATAATTTAATATAAAAAGTAGATGATAAACATCGTTAATTTACATGCAGAAGTTGAAGAGAAAAAAATCCTCAAAGGTCTTAACTTAAATGTTAAAGCTGGAGAAATTCATGCTATAATGGGCCCGAACGGCTCTGGAAAAAGTACCTTGGCAAGTATCCTTGCTGGAAAAGAGGATTACACCGTGACTACAGGAAATGTAGAATTCGATGGAAAAGATTTATTAGAACTTTCTACTGAAGATAGAGCAAGACAGGGATTATTTTTAGCTTTTCAATATCCTATTGAAATTCCTGGTGTGTCGAATGTAAATTTCTTGAAAAGCGCACTAAATGAAATCCGAGAATATAGAGGCGAAGAGCAAATTTCCGCAAAAGATTTTTTGGCGCTAGTAAAAGAAAAATCTGCATTAGTAGAATTGGATGCTAAATTGGCAAGTCGTTCTGTGAACGAAGGATTTTCTGGTGGCGAGAAAAAAAGAAATGAGATTTTTCAGATGGCGATGTTGAATCCTAAATTGGCAATATTAGACGAAACAGATTCTGGTTTAGACATCGATGCTTTAAGAATTGTGGCAAACGGAGTTAACAAATTACGCTCACCAAAAAATGCTGCAATCATAATAACTCACTACCAACGTCTCTTAGATTATATTATTCCTGACTTTGTTCATGTTTTATACGATGGAAAAATCGTAAAATCTGGCGGAAAAGAATTGGCTTTAGAATTGGAAGTAAAAGGTTACGATTGGATTAAGGAGGAACTAGCAAGTAATGCCGACTAAATGGAAATAATGGAAAATATATCCAAGATACAGGCCTTTGCTTCTGAATTTAAAGAGACACCGCTTCCCTTTCCAGAGGCTACTATTGCAGCAGCAAAAAACACTTTATTGACTCTAGATTTTCCGACTACAAAAACTGAATTTTGGAAATATACACGCCTAGCGAAATTGGCTCAACTGCGCTTACATCAAGAAAAAATAAGAGAGAATGAGCAAGTTGTCGCACCCTTAACAGACAATGGTATTGTGCGCATCACAAATGGCTATATCACTTCTTTTTCAAAGGAAATCGCTGGTTTAACAATTACGCCATTTTCAAAGTGCAGCGAGCAACAATTAAGTTTAATTGGGAAAAAAGCAGATCTTAATCAAAATATATTTTTAGCACTAAACACACTTTATTCGCAAGAAGGACTTTTCATTGAAGTGGAAGAAAATGCTCAAATAGAAGGAGTATTTCAACTTTTATTTCATGCACATGGAGAAAATTGTTTCGCGCCTTTTCGTGTTTTTATTCATGTTAAAAAAGGCTCTTCTTTCAAGCTCATTCAGCAATTTACAGCAAGTGGAGAACACTTATTTTCCCTGCCGATTGTAGAATATTTGGTTGAGGAAAATGCGCGTATTTCCTGTGATAAATTACAAATGGAAAATGCTAGTTCATTTTTAATGTGTGAAGATTATAGTATTCAAAAGCGAAATTCTACTGTTCTGCTTAATACTTTTAGTATTTCAGGAGCTTGGGTTCGCAACAATAGTTCTTTTCTTATTGAAGGGGAAAACTGTGAAACGAACTTGAATGGCGCGTACTTGTTAAAAGATGTACAGCACCTCGACAATCATACTATCGTAGATCACATTGCACCACATTGCAATTCAAATGAATTATACAAAGGCATTCTCAGCGGAAAAGCAACAGGCGTTTTTAATGGTAAGGTTTTCGTTCGACCCAATGCACAAAAAATTTCTGCTTTTCAATCAAATGCCAATGTGCTTTTAAGTGATGATGCAAGCGTTAATTCAAAACCTGAATTAGAAATTTATGCAAATGATGTAAAGTGTTCGCATGGTTCAACAACCGGGCAATTAGATGAAGATGCTGTATTTTACTTGCGTGCGCGTGGCCTTTCAGAAAAATCAGCGCGTTCACTCATCACTCAAGCCTTTATCACTGAGGTTGTGGATAAAGTAGAGCAAAAGGAAGTACGAGATTTTATTAAAAATAAGCTCGTTGAACTTCACGATTGGACTAATTGAATATCAGAAAAAGTTTGTTTAAGTCAGGTCTTTTTAATCTTTATAGATTAAAAATCACTTTCAAACTTATGTTTCTCCCCATGTTGTAAACACCATTCCTTCCTGTTAATGGATTTTGAGCGGCATATTTGAGTCGGCTTAAGTGACTTTGATAAGCGATGTCGGCAAGGTTTTCTACACTGAGATAAATACTCATAAAGTCGCTGCGCTTGTATGCTTTAAGATTTGCTCCCAAACCAGCACTTAGCAAAGTATAGGATGGCGTTGCTGTTTCTGTACTGTAAGCTGAGAAAAACTTATTCTGTGCAAAATAATAGTCAAGGGCAAACTTAATATATGCATTGCTTAGGTTTTTTCCAAGCTTATTAAACTGAGCTTTTAACTCTCCTCTGTATTTTGCCGCAGGAATAAAAGGTAAATACTTCGTACTGTCGCTTTGCTTGTTCTGAGTTGCCTGAACATAGGAAAATGAATTTTCAATATGCAACCAATCAAATGGATGTGGATGAACATCCAAATAAATTTCTCCGCCAATTAAAGTCGCATTTGCTTGAGCAAATTTATATGCTGGCGCTGGGTCTGATGGATCTGGAATTGAGTCTCCACCAGATGTACTTGTCAATTTTTCAGAAAAAATATAGTTGGATATTAAATTTGTGAATGGCGTAAACTCAAAGGTAACATGATCTGAATTAATGAAATACGCAAGATCAATTTGATGGCTAAGCTCTGGCTTTAATTCGGGAGTTCCATACTCAAATCTCAAGGTGCCTTCATGTCTTCCATTGGAGGCGATTTCAGAAATATTTGCTGCTCTAAAACCTCTGGATAAATTAAATTTCAGTGTCGATTTTTTATTAATTTGATAGGATAAGCCAACACTTCCAGAATAGCTGCTATACATCTTCTTTAATTCCTTAAATTTTAATTCTGTAGTGTTATCCTCAGTGTTTATTGGTGCTCCTAAACTATCTAAGATTAATTTCTCAGTTGAGATTATTCTCGTGTCAAAACGAACACCACCAGCAAAAGTGAGTTTATTGAATGTTTTTTGAGTAAATGCAAAAGAACCTATATCAAAAAGCGAATATTCTGGTATTAGAAACTCCAATCCTTTATTCGTGCTTTCTTGCTGCATGCCGCTAATTCCCAAGGAAGTTTCCCACCCTTTTATTTCGCTAAAATTATATCGTAAATTATAATTGAACGTATTTAGATCAAAAAATAGGGCTTTATCCGCTGGATTTAAAACATCTCCAAATTCTTGACGCTTATTATTTTGGTAGCCTAAATCTAAATTGATGCTTCCTTTTCTAAGGATAAAATAGTTGTTGTTGAGCACCCTCAAATGCTGAACTTCTTGGTGAGGAAAACCAACTTTATAGCCCCTTAAGTCTTCGGTACTTGCTGACATTTCCGTTGTGGATCCATTTCCATCAGGACTAGCATAAATAAAATTACCCAAACTATCTCTTTCACCCTCAACCATGTTTAAAGTAGTATTAAACGTACTTATATTTAAATGAGAATACCCCCATTTTTTAGTTAGTCCTAAAAATAAACTCCCGTTGTATTCTTGAAATCCTGAATTATAGACTTTCCCATCGTATTTATTTTGATAATTCCCAGCAAACTTATTGCTAAACCTCCCCAACCATTGTATGCCATTTTTATTTCCTGCAGTTGAAAGTGAATAAGCAAATAAATTAGAGTTGCTCTGATAGTTTGAAATAAGCTGTGTTTTTATTTGCCCAATAGGTGGTGCTTTAGGAGATATAAAATTTAAAACTCCTGCAATTCCATCAGAACCATACATCAAACTTCCTGGTCCTTTTACAATTTCAATTCTGTCTACCGAAAATTCATCGATTTCAATTCCGTGTTCATCTCCCCATTGTTGGCCTTCTTGTCGAATACCATTGTAGAGTGAAATAACTCGGTTGTATGCTAAACCTCTAATAATAGGTTTTGATATTCCCGCACCTGTTGTAAGCTGATTAATTCCAGGAACATTTTTTAGCGCATCAATTAAATTAGTAGCACTATTTTGGTTCAAAAAACCAATGTCTATAGGCTTAATAATTATCGGACTTAACTTTAATTCAGTAGAACGAGTAACGGCTGTAACAACAATTTCATTTAGTTCAGCTACAGATTCACTTAAAATAAAATCAATAAGTGTATCTTTTAAAATTACAATTCGTTCGACACGTTTTTTATATCCGTTAAAACTTATTTCTAAAAGATATGAACCTGACTTTATATTTTCTAATTCATATTTTCCAGCTATATCTGTCGTAGCTCCTGTTTTTAAATCACTAATATAAATAGCCACGCCTTTTAAAACTTCTTTTGATTTTTCGTCTTTAATCGTTCCACTAATTTTATATTGTGCTACGATAGTTTGAGTTGCGAAAACGAACGCAACGATTGTATAAATGAGTTTTGATTTCATCTTTTTTGTTTTTAAAATTTATTAAATGAACAAAAGGACATGAAAATGCCCTGAAAAAATTAAACGGTAAAAGATAAAACCGAAGGGGGCCCTCTATTTGATAAAATAGATGGAGCTTGATAAAAATAACGTTCTAAAACAGTGGGATTTACTATAGAAAATTCCTTGTTGAAGGATGAGGAAAAGAATGTGAAAAGCGTATGCGGGGAAAGTGTGTGATTATCACATAAGTGGCATTTTTCTGCAGTCAGACTTATATGCGTTTCATGATTACAAGAACCTTCTTTGTGAGAATAGTAAATTGTCTTTTCACAAGCGCTTGCCTTTTCATAAGGGCTTATTTCTAGTGCGTGATCATGAAATAAACTAGAAGGAAAATTACTGAATAAATAGAACAGTAAAAGTAAGAAGGCTTTAAATTGTATTTTGTGGGTTTTTTTCAAACTAGGAATTCAATAAAATCAAATATACTAATAACTTTTCCCTCAGAAACATCTTGGGTAGAAATTCGTGCTTGATTTGCTCTTCCCACTTAAAAACAAGCGCCTAAAGAAAAATAAAAGGTTCTTCCATTTCCAGGAAGTATTCCAGGGCCAGGATATCCAGTTGCTCGTCTACTTGCATATTTCTCATCTGTAAGGTTATTAACCCCAGCTTTTACGTTATAATGCTTAAGAAATTTGTATGTAAGAGCTGCGTCCATTACTTGATAAGCAGCAAGTTTTCCGATAGTACCTGCTGGATTTGCTACATCTGTATTTACGGCATCTGTAAATACTGCAGCAACTTTACTAAGCTGAAGTGTTGCAGAAAAGCCTTTCAAACAATAAGATAATCCGAAGCGATGAATGTATTTCGGGGCATTTTCAACTTGTTTGTCTTGAATTGTTTTGCTTGGGTCGTCCCATTTTACATATTTTGCATCAATAAAAGAAATAGAAGCAAAAATAGAGACAGCACCAATTTTTGTATTATCGGTAAAAATCCGAAGGACATTAATTTCAACATAGGATTCAATCCCTTTGCTAACAGAAGTTCCAATATTTGTTTTATAGGTCGTGCCATTTTGACTTATACTTCCAATTCGATTGTCATAGTTCAAGTAGAAAAGACCAATATCAAAACTTAAATAATTTTTTAAAGTCCCTCGAAAACCACAATCAGCATTGAATCCACTTGCATCTTTTAAATTTGGGTCGATTGTTTCTGTCGTTGCAGATGGACTTAGTTCTGAAAAAGTTACAGGGCGGTAAGCCAAGGAATAATTGCCATATAAATTTGTTGTCTCGCTTACCTTAAATTCACTTCCGAGGCCATAAAGAAAAAGAGTGCGTTCTTTTTTAAGTTGAGGTAAAGTGCCACTTGCATCGATATATCCCATTCTAGTATTATCAATGTACTCAAAGCGAAGACCAGGAACTATTTTAAGTCTTTTTCCAAGTTGAAAGATATTTTCTGAAAAAACAGCCAAATTAGTTGTAGAGAATTCCAAGGAACGCCCATAAGAAGGATTCGTTAAAGTTAAATCAAAATCACTCCCATTTGTTCCAACTCCCTTTTGATTTCTAATTGTACCACCGTGATATGCTCTTAGCCCTCCAGCAAAGATGTTTTCTTTTCCAAAGAATTTATATTTAACTGACATTCTAGCTTCTGCACCATAATTTTTATACTTATCTCGGTCAACTTGTCGATTGTTATATTCTAAGCTTATTAGATTAATACTGTCTTTAGTTATAATAGAATTCGTGAACCCTACACTATTTCGTTCTGCGAAGCTAAAAAATGATTTAATTTCTACATTTATCTCTTTTGAAATAGCATAACTAAGTGTAAAAGATGCAACATTATAAGGCGCTCCAAACCAATTTCTCGATCTAAATGATTGCTGATGATTCTCATTGTACTGGGCGTCTGAAAGCCCTCCAGCCTGCTGACTTTTATAATTCATGGAAGTATATTCCCCACTTAATGCGATCTTTTTTGTTACTTGATAGTTCACAGAAAAATAACCTGAATTAATAGCGTATTGGCTATTATTTCTCCATCCATCTGCAGAGCGGTGATGTAAAAATCCATAATAAGAAAACTTTTTATGCGTGCCACCAAGAGCATTGTAGGTATTTAATAAACCAAAGGAACCAAGAGTCTGCTGTGTTTCAAAAGAAACCTTTTTAGTTGGATTTCCTTTTTTTATGCGATAATTAAGTAAGCCTCCAAACTGCGGGCCATATTGCAGTGATGCAGCACCTCGAATCACTTCAATTTTTTCAAGTGCTTCCATTGGAGGCGTATAATATGTTTCGGGATAACCAAAAACCTCAGAACTTATATCGTACCCATTTTGTCGCACATTAAATTCCCATGAACGGTTAGGGCTTAAACCTCTAGTTGCAACTCCAACTTGTATTCCTGAGCCATCATTTTCCCAAATGCTCATACCCGGAACTTTCGCGAAAACTTGCCGTGTATTGTTGGTGCTGAGGTCTGCATTTATTCGATTTAACTGAATTACCTCATTCTTTTTTCCTGTATAAATAACATTGTTCTTCAAATCTGGCATGCGTTCTATTTCGTTTGTAATTTGATTTTCTTTGATGAGAATTTCGTTGAAACTTATAAGCTTTTCTCCTAGATTTGGTTGTGCATTTAATTGACAAAAAAGATAATTTGAAAATATAGAGAATAGAATAAATAATTTATTCATAACAGCGGAATTCAGAACTTAAATTAAGTTGCAAAATTATTATTTAGAATGATTTTAAACTATACCACAAATATGGTATTTTGGAATCATTCTAATTTAAATGTGGGGAATGAAAACTGGATGGAGAGCTAGCCTCGATACATTCCTCCCTCTGGTCGGAACACTCGGCTAGCTCCCATAAAGTGTATCGAGAGAAGCTCTCAGCTAGCTCACACAAAGCTTATCGAGTGGCCACAGCTTGCTGGGGTTGTATCGAGAAAAGCGCACTGTTTACTAAAAATTTCTTATACAAGCGATTCAAATAATTTGTATCTTACTTAAATGAACTTAATATAATGGTGTGTCACATGTATATCTTAATTTGCGGGAACGGAACTTACTATACCGGAAGTACTCGTAATTTAGAACGAAGACTAATGCAACATCAATCAGGAAAAGGAGCCATTCACACAACAATACACCAACCAGTAGTCTTGATTTATTCAGAGGAGTTTTCTAGAATTGACCATGCATTTTATCGTGAAAAACAGGTTCAAAGGTGGTCACATGATAAAAAGACTGCTCTTATTAAAGGAGAAATTGAAACATTAAGGAAATTGGCAAAGAAAGATTTCAAACGCTAGCCTCGGTACATTCCTCTCTCCGGTCGGAACACTCGGCTAGCTTTCATAAAGGGTATCGAGAGAAGCACTCAGCTAGCTTCCACATAGCTTATCGAGTTGCCACAGCTTGCTGGGGTTGTATCGAGAGAAGCGAACCGCTAGCCTCGGTACATTCCTCCCTCTGGTCGGAACACTCGGCTAGCTCCCATAAAGTGTATCGAGAAAAGCACACAGCTAGATCACACAAAGCTTATCGAGTGGCCTCAGCTTGCTGGGGTTGTATCGAGAAAAGCTTAACTATTTCAATCCCATCATTTTAATTTTCAAACTTTAATACCCATTAATTCGGAGGCAAAATTATTATTTAGAATGATTTTAAACTATACCACAAATATGGTATTTTTATGAGGGGATGAATACTCAATAATTTAATTTAAACTAAAAAAGACAACAATTTCTTGTTGTCTTTTAATGAAGAACCTAGTGATATAAATATTAGCTAAATGATTCCGGAACAAATGGAAGTGAAGAATGGTGTAATACGATTCTTTCGTCGGCACATATTTTAAACACGAAACTTTTATTTACAAAAACTTGGTCGCCGTTTTCGCCTATTAAGTGAATATTACATTGAACGATTGCTAAATTGTCATGCAAAATATAATCTTCTTCTGTAAACCAAGCTTTAACCCATGGCTTTAGCTTAAAACCAATATCATTTGGGAAATTTAAATCTCCACCGATAAAGTAGGACACTGCGCCATCTTTTGTAGCTCGAAAAGTTTGTTCACCAAACGTTAATGTTGGTTTAAATAACACTTTGCCACTGTCATAATCATAATTATCTGTTAAAACTTTGTTTACTATTGCTCTAACATCTCCACCTTCTGAGTGGACTTTTCCAACAGCTACTATATTGTTACACCATACTTGCAATGTTTCTGTAACCATTGCAGCTGTAAATTTTAAATTTGTCATATTTTTTAAATTTAAGATATTATTTGTGTTTTGTGTTTATAAAATTGAGTTTTTGAACATTAATATTTTTGAACAGATGCGCCACGCCAATAGCGTGGCGCATTCAGTGTTAGTCAAATTTTTCTGAGTTATTTTTTTTCTTTCTTAAATAGTTAAATGCTCTGGAAATGTGGTCAGCTTCATCTAATTTTTTGATAATATGATGCTCTCCCATATAATTAAGAACCATATAAATGCCAATGGCGCTCAATACAGCTGCCAGGAACCCGAAAAACGGAAGCATAATAGCGGTATAAATCATGAGCATAAGGTGAATATTGCTTTTCATAGAAAATATTTCTTTCAATTCCTCTGCCTTAACCATGTTGGTTGCCACATATAGCAAAATTCCACCAATGCAAGCCATGGGAACATGTTCAAGATACGTTGCAAGAAAGGCAGCCATTAGCAGTTTAAAAGTAAATTTTGCTATTCCGGATAAAGGCGAAACTGCACCGAGTTTTATATTTACTGCAGTGCGTGCCAATGCGCCTGTATGCGGAAACCCGTTGAACAATGGAGTGAATATATTTACTATCCCTTGCCCCCAAAACTCTTTATTAGGATTAAACGGAGTGCCTTTATTGTTTGCCAGACGGTCAGCCATTCGTGAGCATAACATACTCTCAACAGCTGCCACAAAATAAATGGCAACAACATAATATACTAAATCAAAAATTACCTGTGCAGTCCAACTTGTCGGGAGAACGGGCAGAGTAAAAAGAAAAAAATCGGTAGGTATTGAACCATACTTATCTATGATTAAAACAAGTCCTTTATCAGCCCAAAATGTTTTTGCTGCAACAAATCCAAGCGCCAAACCCAGTAATGGTCCGGGTAAAAATGCAGACACTTTTTTTGATACCCTGCATAAAATAAAAGTAGAAATGGCAATAAGGGTAGCATAAACATTAAACTCATGTGAAAAATCAATTATGTTTTTAAGCTGGTCATCAAGCCCATATCCAAGTTTACTCTCGTATCCTAATACTTCTCCCATTTGCGAAAATGCGATGACCACAGCAATACCGGCAGTAAACCCAACTACAATGGAATTTGGAACCTTTGCTATTATCTTTCCTAATTTTGTCACTCCGCTAATCATCAGCAGAACCCCCGCAATAATAGATGCCAGAATTAAAAATCCGTGATTATAGGTTGCCATCAATCCGCCAATAATAGGGATGTAAGCCGCAGTTGGTCCATACACCTGGTATTTTGAACCCCCGAATAAAGCGCCCAACAAACCTGCTACTGCGCCTCCAACAATTCCCTGTTCCGGTCTTAATCCCGAAGCCATTGCAAAACCCATCGCCATTGGAATAGCAACCATTGCTACAATCAACCCGGCAGTAAGGTCTTTAATAATGTTACTTGTTATATTTCCTGTTTTTAAATCTTCGTAGCGTTTATCAAAAGGATTTAAAAAGTATTTAAGTGTTTCAAATAATGAACTATCTGTTTTCATAAAAGTTTTTATTAATAATAATGAATTGAAAACCCGAACAAACGAGTTTATCCCGCAGGAGCAGGGAAATTAATTCAGTAAAAAAGAGATTTTTGTTTACTGTTTAGGACAGTTTTTCCGGAGGAGGACTTAAAAAAGCGAGTGCTGGAGAACGGTAATTAAAGAGAAAATTATCGCCATTTGAAAGCAAAGAGGAAACAAAAATTTGAACTGGAATTGGAATATGAAACGAATCATTTTTGAGATTTTCTTCTTCCTTTACTTCTTTTTCAGATTCTTCATTCTCTTCATCAAATTCAATCAACACGATTTCAGAAATTTCCTCATTAAACGAAGGAATATAGAATGACAAAGATTGAAATACAATCGAAAGAAAAACAAGAAAAACTAAAGATAATTTGAATAGTTGTTTCACACTAATTTTTTACAAAAGTAAAAAATTGTTTTTAAAATAATCGCTTTTTTGTTAAATATACTTGCTTCAACATCTTATTAGCGAGCAGAGAAATTTAAGAAGGAATACTAATTCGAAAAACAGTTCCCTTATCAATTTCAGATTTAAGCACAAAGACTTTTCCATTGTGGTATTCTTCAATAATCCGTTTTACGAGCGTGAGTCCAAGGCCCCAACCTCTTTTCTTTGTAGAAAATCCCGGTTGAAAAATTGTTTTGAATTGCTTTGGGGTCAATCCTTTTCCTGTATCACTAATGTCAATGTGAACGAAACCTGACTCCCTAGAAATCTCAATGGTTAAATCTCCTTTTCCATCCATTGCATCAACGGCGTTTTTACAGATATTTTCAATCACCCATTCAATCAAGGCCGCATTGTGCTTAACAATTACAGGAGCCTCTCCAACAAGGGAAAAGCTGATTGTAATTTTATCTGATAAACGTGCGCGCAAGTAATCCAAATTGTTTCCAATAGTAAGCATTAAATCTTCGTCTGTTAATTTTGCACCTGAGCCAATTTTAGAAAAGCGGTCTGTTATTTTTTCTAAGCGATCTAAATCTTTGTGCATTTCTTCGATTACCATTGGATCTGTTTTACTTGCTTCTAAATGTGCAACCCATGCCATCATTGAAGAAAGCGGTGTTCCCAATTGATGTGCAGTTTCCTTTGCCATGCCGGCCCAAACTTGATTTTGTTCCGCTTTACGAAAGGTAGAAAACATCAAATAACCAATAATTACAATTAATGCAATAACACTAAATTGAATGTAAGGGAACCAAATTAATTGACGTACTTCTGGGCTATCACTAAAATAAAGTATCTTTTCTCCTGAACCAAAATTGAGTGTTAAAGGAGTATTTTCAGCAGCTAAGGATTTAATGGTGCTTTTTAATGCTTCCTCTTTTAGTTGCTCTGGAAGCAAATTACTTGCTTCAATTGTCTGTGTTTTTTTATCTATTAATAAAACTGGAATTAAATCAGAATTATCAAGTAATTGACTTGTAAAAGAAGATAGAATGGCATCACTTTCCTTTTTTAAACGAAGTAACTCGCGAGATTCGCCATAAACAAAAGTCATAAACATTCCTCTATAAACTTCTATTTCAAATACACGCCCCGCCAATTTCCAATCCTTTGCTAATTTTTGTAAAACAGAATCACTTGGAATTGCATTCGCAGAATCGTTAAGCTCAATGTTTCTCTGCTGTGCAACAGAGCCATCGTCATTTAATAAAATAACAGGAATATCTTTGTTGTTTTTGATGATTTTAATTGCAAAATCAAGATCTTGATTCATTGATAAGTCTGAGCCACTTAAAATTGTTCTTTGCGCTTCTTCTATGAGTAGAATTTTTTGTTTTTCTTTCTCGCGGAGTTCATTAAAAATCTGATTTGTTAACTGAACAAGTTCTCCTTTTTTCTTTATTGCTTCCGCCCATTGTCGCGCCTTTCCTCTTTCTCTTAGCGATATTTTTTCTATCATTGAATTCGATACAAACAAGGAAGCGCCAATTATAAAAAGTGATAAAAGGAGCAAGGTAATTTTCCAGCGTTGTTTGTGCGAATAGAGATTCATCTATGCGAATTTAAGGGAATTTTTACCCTTTTTCTAATTAATCTCTCTGTTTGTGTAAATAGCAAATCATATTTCTTCCGTTAAAAACGTAAAATAAATAGCTTATTATAGGTACTTTTTGCAAAATTCCCAAAGAACAATTCCTGCACAAACACTCACATTTAAGCTGTGTTTTGTGCCAAATTGTGGTATTTCAATAACATAATTCGAACGATCGACAATTGTTTGTTTCACGCCATTTACTTCATTGCCAAAAATTAGCGCAAATTTATCTTCTCTTAGTTTAGAAATATTTTGAAGGAAAAGTGTTTTTTCTGCTTGTTCAATAGTGCAAATGGCAATGCCTTGAAGACTTAATTCTTGCACTAATTCTTCAATATTTTCGCGGTATTCCCAGACAATTGTTTCAGTTGCTCCCAAAGCAGTTTTATGAATGTCTTTATGTGGTGGGCAGGCGGTAATTCCACAGAGGTAAATTTTTTCAATGTTAAAAGCATCAGCAGTGCGAAAAAAAGAACCAATATTATTTAAGGAGCGAATATCATCTAAAATCACAATAAGTGGATTTTTTACCTGAGATTTAAACTGCTCCTCGCTTAATCTATCAAGTTCCCAAAGTTTGAGTTTCTTATTGTTTTCTATGCTCATAATGTAGTTTGTAAAGGTAAAAAACAATCAAGGTGTTCCAACAATAAATTTTTTCTTATCTTTATATTTGAAATTAACAATCATTACCCTTGTCGAAAATTAGCCCCGAAAAAGAGATTGCGGAAACACCTTTGATGAAGCAATACAATCAAATTAAAGCGCGTCATCCTGAGGCCTTATTGCTTTTTCGCGTTGGGGATTTTTATGAAACTTTTGGGGAAGATGCCATAAAAACCTCGCGGATTTTAGGAATCATCCTCACAAAAAGAAAAAATGGTTCTGGGCGAGAAATTGAACTTGCAGGGTTCCCCTATCATTCTTTAGACGTCTATCTTCCGAAACTTGTGCGAGCAGGACAGCGTGTTGCAATTTGCGATCAGTTGGAAGATCCGAAAATGACAAAAACAATTGTAAAAAGAGGTGTAACAGAACTTGTAACTCCTGGAGTTTCATTTAATGATCAAGTACTAGAACAAGGGAAAAATAACTTTTTGTGTTCCGTTTTTTTTGGTAAATCAAACCTTGGTGTTGCTTTCTTAGATGTTTCTACCGGAGAATTTTTAGTTGCTCAAGGTGATAAAGATTACATAGACAAGCTCTTGAGTGGCTTTTCTCCAAGCGAGATTATCTATCAAAAAAATAGAACGAAAGATTTTCAAGCAATTTTTGGAGAAAAGTACTACACTTTCCGCTTGGAAGACTGGGTTTTTGGAGAGGAATTCGCAACGGAATGCTTAACAAAACATTTCGGCACGAAATCATTAAAAGGATTTGGTGTAGATAATTTACCAGATGCTATTATCGCGGCTGGAGCAATTTTTCATTATTTAAATGAGAATCAACATCAAAAATTGGGACATATCAGTTCCATTTCGCGCATAGAAGAAGAGCGCTACGTTTGGTTGGATCGCTTTACAATTCGCAATTTGGAACTCATTACCTCATCCAATGAAAATGCGATTACACTTGCAGATATTTTAGATAAAACATTGACCCCAATGGGCGGGAGACTCATGAAACGTTGGATGGTGCTACCTTTAAAAGACCAAAAACCAATTGAAGAACGCCTAGATGTCGTACAATATTTAGTCACAAATGAGCAAATCTCTTTTGAATTAGGAAAGCATTTACGCGAAATTGGAGATTTAGAACGCTTGATTTCAAAAGTTGCTGTTGGAAAGGTAAATCCTCGGGAAGTAATGCACCTGCGAAGGACACTCCTACAAATTCCATTAATCCAAAAAATAGTAAGTGACGGAGCGCCTGCCTCCTTGCAAAAAATGATGGAACAGGTTCATTCTTGTGAATCATTAATTAAGTTAATTGGTGAAACATTGGTAGATGAGCCAGCAGGACAGATTGGAAAAGGAATGGTAATTCGGCAAGGTTGTCATAATGAGTTGGATGAATTGCGAGAGATTTCTTTTAAAGGAAAAGATTATCTAGAAAATTTGCAAAATATTGAAGCAAAGCGAACTGGAATTCCAAGTTTAAAAATTTCTTTCAATAATGTTTTCGGATATTATATTGAAGTCCGAAATACACACAAAGACAAGGTGCCAGAAGACTGGATTCGCAAGCAAACCTTGGTAAATGCCGAAAGATATATCACGGAAGAACTGAAAGAATATGAAAGCAAAATACTCGGCGCTGAAGAAAAAATGCTGGTCATTGAATTACAACTTTTTCAAGAACTTGTAATAGGAATGGCGGATTACATCCACCCAATTCAGTACAATGCACTTATCGTAGCTCGTTTAGATTGCCTTTTTTCCTTTTCAACCATTGCACAAGCCAATAATTATAAGCGTCCAGAAATTAACAATGGTTTTATTCTCGACATTAAAAATGGAAGGCATCCTGTTATTGAAAAACGCTTAGCACATGGTGAAGAATATATTGCAAATGATGTTTTTCTCGACAATGAAACGCAGCAAATGATTATGATTACCGGTCCAAATATGAGCGGGAAAAGTGCGATTTTACGACAAACTGCTTTGATTGTCCTGATGGCACAAATGGGGTCTTTCGTTCCTGCAGATAGCGCAAAAATTGGACTAGTAGATAAAGTTTTCACACGTGTTGGTGCATCAGATAACATCTCCTCTGGCGAATCTACTTTTATGGTAGAAATGAACGAAACCGCAAGTATATTAAATAATATTTCTGCTCGGAGTTTGATTTTATTGGATGAAATTGGTAGAGGAACCAGCACCTATGATGGAATTTCTATTGCTTGGGCAATTGCGGAATATTTACACGAGAATCCAAAGGCAAAATGTAAAACCTTATTCGCAACGCATTACCATGAATTAAATGAAATGCAGAAACAATTTTCGCGCATTCACAACTTTAATGTTTCGGTGAAAGAAATGGGAGAAAAAGTGCTGTTTTTAAGGAAATTAGTAGCCGGAGGAAGCGCGCATTCTTTCGGAATTCATGTTGCCCGAATGGCTGGAATGCCAAATTCTGTTATTGCGCGCGCAGAACACGTATTAAAAGATTTGGAAAATTCCCATGCTTCTGTTGGTGGTAAAGCAAAAAAAATAGACGCAAAAAGCGCAAAAGATGGTAATATGCAACTTAGCTTTTTCCAACTAAATGATCCAGTTCTAGAACAAATTCACGAGGAATTAATCAATATCGACATCAATATCCTTACGCCTGTTGAAGCATTAATGAAGTTAAATGATATTAAAAAAATCATAGGAGGATAATGGCAAGAACATTTGTTTGTAGTAAGTTTTTGCTGCCCCTTTTCTTAGGTCTCGTTCTTGTAGCTTGTAAAATAGAGGAGGCAAAACCTGAAATAAGTAAAAAATTAGTGCTTGCTTCTGATTTCTTAGAGGCAAAAGATACAGTGCTTTTTAAGCGTTTTTCAAAAAAAACGGGTATTCGACTTAAAATCTTAAACTTAAATGCAAGTCAAATCGCTCAAAAACTAAAAAAGGAAGGATATAACAGCTCCATTGATTTAGTTTTTGTGAAGTCCTTAAATTCCGTAAAAACATTAGATAAGACTAAATTTCAGAATCTAGATGCTAATTTTCTAAGGGAGAAAACTCCTTCTTTAAAAGCATTTAAGAATGCCACTTGGTTGGTTGCTGGACTTGACCCCTATGTTTTTTCATATATTCCAGATAGCACTAAAACAGCGAAAACTTATAGTGCTCTTTCAACTAATTTCACTTGGGCAAGCCCACAAAGTAATGATGAGTTTTCAGTTTTACTTGCTCATAGGGGAAGTCATTCGAAGAAAGATGCTAAATGGAAAAAAGGATTTATTCAAAATAATGTTGCTTTTAATTCAGAAAATGACAGCGTTCAAAACAGGCAATTTTTAGTTATAAAACATAGTTTTTTCATAAAAAATAAGTCGCTATCACAAAATAAAAAAAGAGTTCTTTTTTTTCCAAAAGAGAAAAAAACTGCTTGCTATGCTGACAGATGGTGTTTTGCAGTTGTTGATCAAGCAAAGAATTACGAAAGCGCTGAGACTTTTTTAGTGTATTATTCAAAATGGTCTTTAAGTAAAAACTTTAAAAAGCAACATGGTGTCTTCCCCAAAATAGAAAAGCTCAAAAACCCTAAAATCTTTAACATAAAAGAAGAGGTTTTACTAAAAAACATGAGTTTTTAAGTCATGGGATGTTCTAATCACAAAATAAACTCTTCTTTTTTATATCTTTACAGGCAATGACATTTTCAGGAAAAACACCTTTTATTATTGGAATTTGTGGAGGTAGTGGAGCAGGGAAAACCACTTTATTGCGCAGATTATCTGACATTTTTGGCGAGGTAAGACCTTCTATATTCTCTATGGATAATTATTATTTTCCAAAATCCATGCAACAACTTGATAGCAATGGAATTGTAAATTTTGACTTACCAACTGCCATTGACGAAGAGCGATTAACTGCAGATTTAAAAAGTTTAATGCAAGGAAAAGCAATTGAAGTCAAAGAGTATTTCTTTAATTCGCCGCCAGACAAAAACGTGTTAATTACCATACAACCAAGCGCTTTTATTATTGTTGAGGGCTTATTTCTCTTTCATTATAAAGAAGTTTTTAAATCGCTAGATTATAGCATTTTTGTAGATGTGGATCATGCAACGCAGTTAGACAGAAGAATCTACCGAGACCAAGAAACACGTGGTTATTCTCGAGAAGATATTCTTTACCAATGGGAAAATCATGTTTTACCTTGCTACGCCAATTTTATTGAGCCGTATAAGAATACTTCAGATTTTATTTTTCGGAACGACCAACATGCAGATGAAGATTTTAAGATTTTAAGTGACAAATTAGCGACTGTTAAATCAGCGTTTAGCAGCTAGAGAAATTCTAAAAAGATGCATTTTGAGGTGTTCGAGGAAAAGGAATTACATCGCGAATATTTGTCATTCCAGTTACAAACATGATCATTCTCTCAAATCCTAAACCAAACCCAGAATGTGGTGCTGTTCCAAATTTTCGTGTTTCCATATACCAAGATAATTCCTCAGGGTCTATTCCAAATTCTACACATTTCTGGTGTAACATATCATAACGCTCTTCACGTTGCGAGCCACCTACAATTTCTCCGATTCCAGGAAACAAAACGTCCATTGCTGCAACTGTTTTTCCATCATCATTCATGCGCATGTAAAACGCTTTTATTTTTGCTGGATAGTCGGTTAAAATCACAGGACACTTAAATTCTTTCTCCACTAAATAACGTTCGTGCTCACTTTGTAAGTCAATACCCCATTCTACAGGATAGTTGAATTTTTTCTTTTTGTAGTGATTTGAATTCATTAGGACTTCAATGGCTTCAGTATATGTTAAGCGCTTAAATGGATTTTCGATAACGAATTTCATTCTTTCAATTAGCGACATTTCCGCGCGTTCTTGCTGTGGTTTTTGTTGTTGATCTTGTGCATCTCGCTCACTTAAGAACGTTAAATCTTCTTTGCAGTTTTCCATTACATAGCTACAAAGATATTTCAAGAAGGCCTCTGTTAAATCCATGTTGTCTTTCAAATCATTAAAGGCAACTTCCGGTTCTATCATCCAAAATTCTGCTAAATGCCTTGAAGTGTTAGAGTTTTCTGCGCGAAATGTAGGTCCAAAAGTGTACACTTGCCCCAAAGCTAAGGCCGCTAATTCAGCTTCCAATTGACCTGAAACCGTTAAGTTGACTTGCTTTCCAAAAAAATCTTCCTTGTAATTAATTGTTCCATCCTCATTCAATGGAGGATTTTTTGGGTCGAGTGTAGAAACACGAAACATTTCTCCAGCTCCTTCCGCATCAGAACCTGTTATGATTGGTGTGTGGAGGTTGAAAAAACCTCTGTCGTTAAAAAATTTATGAATTGCAAAGGAAACAGCATGTCTAATTCTAAATACTGCACCAAAAGTATTGGTTCTAAAACGCAAATGTGCCTGCTCACGCAAAAACTCTAAACTATGCCGCTTTGGCTGCATTACTGTTTTTTGAATATCATCTGGATGCGCGTCGCCAATAAGTTCAATGCTTGTGACTTGCAATTCTACTGCTTGTCCTGCGCCATGTGAAGCGATTAAAGTGCCACTTAATGAAACACAAGCTGCTGTTGTAATCCGCTTGAGAAGGGCATCGTCAAATTTTTCAAAATCAACAACTGCTTGTAAAGAAGCAAGGCAGGAACCATCATTAATTTGAATGAAACGATTGCTTCTAAATGCCCGCACCCAACCTTTGACTGTTATTTCACTTCCTAATTGAATTCCGGCAGAATTTTCTAGTAAACTCTTTATTTTTAATCGTTCCATGGTGCAAATTTATGTTTTTATAGGAAATAATCCGCAAGAAACTGGCAGGATTTACTAAGTTAGCAGTTGTAAGACAAAATAAATTCAGAATTACTCTTTACAGATAAAGCCTATTTATTTTCCGTTCCAGTGAGTCATTGTTAAATCGAGACCCTGAACACAAAAACTTTTTATAAATTCTGTAGCCACAGAAATTCTAGCTGGTAATTCTAGCGCTTGATCTTTTGTCCATTGTCCAAGCACATAATCTGATTGCCGGCCCTTTGCAAAATCATTTCCAACACCAAAACGCAAGCGAGCATACTCAGTTGATTTCAATGTTTCTTGGATGTCTTTTAAACCATTATGTCCGCCGTCACTTCCTTTCGCTTTCATGCGTAATTTGCCAAATGGAAGCGCAATATCATCGGTAATCACCAATAAATTTTCTATCGGAATTTTTTCTGCTTGCAGCCAATAATTAAGGGCTTTTCCAGATAGATTCATGTAAGTTATTGGCTTTATGAAAACAAGCGTTTTTCCCTTGAATTTTCCTTCAGCCCTAAATGCTGCTTTGTTAAGCGAGAAATCTGCTTTTAGTTCTTTGGCGAGTTCATCAACAACCTTAAATCCAATGTTGTGTCTGGTTTCTTCGTATTCAGAACCGGGATTCCCTAAGCCTACAATTAGAAATTTCATGCCTTTATTTTACCAATTTGGACAGGTATTACAATTATCTTTTGGTCGAAGATAAAAAATTCCACCAAGTACAATGTCACTTTGAAAATACCCCAAAGATTGTCGTGCGTAAGCATATGGGTCATTTCCACGAGTTTTTACGCGATGCTGGTATAAAAATCCCACGCTATTATTTGCCTGAAGAAAGAAATGCCTAAAGAATTCAAAGCGGATGCCAAGATGTGCTGATGCACCAACTCCGGACATTGACAAAGTCGTCATGGATTTTTCTCCAGCAAAGGTGAAATCATTGTAGTTTAAAACAAGTCCAGCGCCAAGACCTGAAACAGAGTAGATAGCAAATGCATTACTAGCACGGACTAATTTATCAATGTGGCTAATTTCCGCACGAATATAATTCATCCCATTCGTGTTTTCGTAATGAAGGATTGATTCATCTGTAGTTACAGGTTCTGCATTGTAATCTCCAGACCAATTTGATATTGGATCAATTAAGGGATTTATTCTTCCAGATAATAGATACGTTGGTCCATGTACTATAACATATTTCATGTGGTCATAACCAAAAGAAAGCGCCCATTTTTTTTTAAAATTAAAGCCAATTCTGGCGTTAAATTGGGGAACTGTAAGTGTTGATGGATCTACATACGTTATAAAATCTGGAGAAGGCCGGTCAGTTGCTTGAACTCCCACCAAGGAAAAATCATATCCCGGACCAAAAAAACTTATTTTGCTGTCAGTATAAAAACTTCGATTGTAGCCCCAATAAACAAACATAGCGCGTTTTGCTTGTGAATCTTTACTTCTTTTTTGACTTGCACCAAGAAATGGTAAAAAGATTAAAAATGATATAAAAATTAAGGTTTTCATCTCGCAATTATTTTTATCCATTCTTCTTGAGAAAGTATTTTTTCCAAACGGAAATGTACTTTTTTGTCTTTGCTATGCCATTCCACTAAGCCCAATCCTTCTGCAAATAAGGAAAGCATTTCAGCTTGATTAGCACTTTCTTTTCTTGTGTATGGATTTAATACAGTTTGGATTATTTTATCACTGAAAACTAAGGTTTTTGTATTTTTTTCTAGAATAACTGTTGATTTTTTTTCTAGAAATTTTCTTTTCTTTTCATATAAAATAACTGTTGAATCTGTAAGTCCTGAAAATTTTGAAGCAAACCAAAGCTCTTCGTTCAGATCCATGGGGAATAAGCCGTTTTTATAAATAAATGCTTTTTCTTTTTGTTGAAAGCGATTTACAACCATATGATCTAAGACATTTAACGAGTCAATGTTATAATTTAGAGCTTCTAAAATTCTAAAATCGCTCGAATAACGCTCAACAATTATGTGGTCTCCTGCTTGATCTGTAATCGTATAAATACGATGAAATTCTTCCTCTAATCCATTCACAATATTTCTATATAAATAAACTTGTGGTTCCGATTGAAGCTGATAAAAATAAGCTGCATTTGGATTTATAGATGTAAAATCTGGTTTAGAAGTACAGCCGAAAAATAAAATAGGGGTTAAACCTAAAAATAGCAAGCGCAAATAACTCATTTTGTCATCTTTAAAAATGATACTTCTTGTTCAGTTAAGTGACGGTAATACCCTCGAGGTAGATCTTTTTTTGTAAGTCCTGCATATTGCACGCGGTCTAATTTTACAATCTGGAACCCCAATGCTTCAATAAGTCGACGGACAACTTGTTGCTTCCCAGAGCGAATTTCAACACCTACTTCTCTCGAAGTTCCGCCTTCTACATATTCTGCTTTTTCTGCTTTTGTCTTGCCGTCTTCTAAGTCTATTCCTTTTAAAAGTTTTTCTAAATCTTCTTTTGAAACAGGTTTATTCACTTCTATATGGTACATTTTTGCTGCTTGGTAGCGAGGATGCGTTAATTTCTTCGCCATGTCACCATCATTGGTAAATAACAACAGGCCTGTTGTATCTTTTTCCATTTTTCCCATCGGAAAAATTTGTTCTTTACACGCTTTATTTACAAGCGACATTACTGTTTTTCGACCTCTTGGATCGTCTATGGCGGTAATATATCCCTTAGGTTTATTCAATAAAACATAGCGCTTGGTTCCAAGATTAATCGTTTCTCCATCGTATTGAATAACATCTGTAGGCTGGATTTTGAATCCTAATTCAGTAACCACTTTTCCATTGACACTAACAACACCCGTTTGAATTAAAACATCTGCTTCCCTACGAGAGCAAATCCCAGCATTTGACATGTATTTATTCAAGCGAACATTCTCTTCTCTAAAAGACGGAAGAGGATCTCCTTTCTTGACTTTTATTTTATAATCTATGTACTTTCGTTTGTCCCTATCAGTTACTGTTTTCGTTTTATCAAGAGGGGTTTTATCCTTTACTTTCTTAGAAATGCTTCGAGAGCTAACAGGGGTTTTTTGTAAGGTAGGTTTTTTTGTTCTCATAATATAGCTACAAAGATAAGGAAAGAGAAGTGAATGTTGCTAATTTCACGTTTTTTCAAAAAATAGATAGGCTTGAAGTACTAAAAAATAAATTTTTGAATTCCTATCTTTGCACTATGCTCGAGGATGAAAAAATAAACTTAAGGCAATTTCTACCCTTGAAATACAGTAAAATGTATGTTTTCCGCTTTTGTGTTTACTTTCTTTCTTTTATAATCGCTTTTTATCTGCTATTTTACCAAAATATAAATAATAATAAACCTAAAGCCAAAGCTGTTCCACGTGAAATTCCCATAAAACAAATTGAACCTTAATGAAACTGCTATTTTTAACTTTTATTTTGCTTTTTTCTGGCGTAAAAACACACAAGCTTTCCATACATATTTCAGGAATTTCAAAAATAAAAGGCAGCTTATTTATTGCCATATTTAGGGCAACTGATGATTTTCCAGTGTTCGGAAAACAATTCAAGGGAATTGTAAAAGAAGTAGAAGGAATATCGCAAAATTATAACTTCGATAATTTACCAGAGGGAGAATATGCTCTTGCTATTTATCAGGATGAAAACAGAAATAAAATTCTAGATAAAAATCTACTCGGCATTCCAACAGAAATTTACGGATTTTCAAATAATGCCAGGCGCACCTTTAGTGCACCATCATTTCAGGAGGCAAAATTTAAGTTAAATAAAGACCTGCAACAAACTGTTTTTTTGAAGTAAACGTTTTTACATTAATAAAATATTTGGGATAGATATAACTTATCATTCAAACTAATTCTTCTTAACTTTGTTTTTGAAAAAGATAGTTAGCTAAAATGCCCGTTAATTTCTCCTCTTATTGCTTTGACTTATTTAATCGTAAGCGCCTAACGACAAGCGTGGTTCGTATTGGCAATGTTTTAATTGGTGGTGAAAATCCTCTTTGTCTCCAATCCATGACAACAACAAACACCATGGATACTGAGAAATCAGTTGCGCAATCCATTCGAATGATTGATGCTGGTTGTGAAATTGTTCGCTTAACGGCACCAAGTAAAAATGAAGCCTTAAATCTAAAAAACATCCGTGCTTCACTCATAGCAAAAGGATATTCCGCGCCATTAGTGGCAGATATTCATTTTACCCCAAATGCCGCAGAAATTGCTGCTACACTTGTTGAAAAAGTTCGTGTAAACCCCGGAAATTATGCTGATAAAAAGAAATTTGAGGAAATAATATATACCGATGAAAGTTACGAAGAAGAATTAATACGTATCGAACAGAAATTTACACCCCTCGTTCTTCTTTGCAAGGAAAACGGAACCGCAATGCGAATAGGAACTAACCACGGTTCGCTTTCCGATCGTATTTTGAGCCGTTATGGTGATACGCCAGAAGGAATGGTGGAATCTGCCATGGAATTTATACGCATTTGTGAAAAGAACGATTATTTTGAACTTGTTATTTCAATGAAAGCAAGTAACACCTTAGTAATGGTGCAAGCATACCGCTTATTGGCTGCTCAAATGCTAAAAAATGAACGATGTTATCCGCTGCATTTGGGAGTCACAGAAGCTGGAGATGGCGAAGACGGACGAATAAAATCAGCTGTTGGTATCGGTGCTTTATTGGAAGATGGCTTAGGCGATACCATTCGTGTTTCTCTAACCGAAGAACCAGAATTTGAAATTCCTGTTGCACGAAAATTAGCAGAGAAATACAAAAACGAAAATCACTTTCCTTTGACAGCATTTTCTGGTGCTTTGCCCTACGACCCATTTTCTTACACTCGGCGAATAACAAAAAGCATTCAAAATGTTGGAGGAAAAAACGTACCTGTTGTAGTGGCAGACTGCTCGAAAAAACAAGAAATTTCACCTGCGAATTTTTATGGATTTGGTTACAATTATTCTGTACCTTTAGACAAATGGAATCTTCAAGATTTAGCTGCTGATTACGTTTATATTGGAGAAAATAAACTTGATTTCGAAGTGCCTGGTACTTTGGGAGTAATCTGTGCTTATGAAAATTGGAGTGCTAATTATAGCAAAAAATCAGGGTTTTATCCACTTGTTTCAGTGGCTGATTTAGATAAATTATCTAGAGATACTATTGCATTTTGTATTTTAAAAGCCGAGGAAGAAATTCCTGCTAAAATTGGAGATTTCCCAAATTTAATACTTGTTGTAAGAAGTGATTTTTCGAATAAAACTCAGTTATTTCGCAAATTTTTTATCGCGCTTTCGAGTATGAATTTTGAGCCCCCTGTCCTTCTTCAATACAACTCTGATGAAAAAGATTCAGAAACATTTATCTTGAACGTTTCGAGTGATGCTGGATCAATTTTAATTGATGGTTTTGGTGACGGTCTTTGGCTGAAATCAAGCCAAGCGCCAACCCTTGTAAATGCTACTAGTTTTGGGATTTTGCAAGCCACACGAACTCGGATTTCAAAAACGGAGTACATCTCTTGCCCCTCTTGTGGGAGAACTTTATTTGATTTACAAGAAACTACAACAAAAATTCGCCAGCGAACAGCACATTTAAAAGGATTAAAAATTGGTATAATGGGTTGTATTGTCAATGGACCCGGAGAAATGGCAGATGCAGATTATGGCTATGTTGGCACAGGCCCTGGGAAAATTAATCTCTATAAAGAAAGAAATGTTGTTAGGAAGAATGTTGCTGAAGCTGAAGCAGTACAAGCATTAATCGACCTCATCAAAGAAAATGGCGATTGGGTAGAATTAACACATTGATATTTTTGCTGAATAATTTTTATTTGAGTATCCGCATTCGTACCAATAAAATATTTTAATTTTAAAAATCAATAATTCATTCGAAGTGAGAACTTTTTAGTGAATATTAGCGAACACTATTCGGCCTTGAATTTCATGGTTTTTGCTACTGAACTGAAACTTTTAATTTTTAAAATTTCTGCAAGAACATTTTTGAAAAATTTCAGTTTTAGAAAGAAGTTAAAATTGTTCGCGACGAATTTTAAATAGTTGTAAAATAATGATTTGCGAACAAAATAGAAATTCAGAGCCTTGACTTTTTTGTTTCTTTTTTTGTCAAGAAAAAAAGAAAGAATAGAATAATTTCTCAAATTGCGATTATTGTTCGCGTTATGAATATGATTAGGATTTTGATCGGTGGTGCTAAAGCGCACACTCAAATTTTTATATTTATATTTACACTACACTTTAAAACTGAACCTATGAAAAAATTACTTGTTTTAAGCGCAATTTTATTGTTTTTAGGAACAACAAATGCTCAGAAAGTTTTTTCTGTTAAATACCAAAGTCAAGCGGACGTGAAAGTTTTTGTTGTAAAATACGAGAGTCAAGCTGACCTAAAAGTGTATAAGGTAGACTACGAAAGTCAGGCTGGAAATAACGATGGAAAATGGTTTTTCGTGAACTACGAAAGCCAAGCGAAGAAAAAACTCTTTTTTGTAGATTACGAAAGTCAAGCAGACTTAAAAATCTTTTTTGTGGATTATCAAAGTCAAGCTGGCTGGAAAAACAGTTCTAAAAAACAACTCCTGTATTAAAACAGTTGGAGAAACTAGAAATTCTTGCAGTCCTTCTTGGTTTTATTTACCTATTTTTAATCGCGCGTAAAAAACGACTCGCTTGGATATTTGGAATAATAAGTTCTATGCTCTACTGTTATATTTGTAGCAAGAGTAATCTCACTATTCAAGCTTTTCTTCAATTAATTTATGTTTTTTTAGGCGTTTTTGCATTTTATAAGTGGGGGAAGCAAGTAGAAATTCAAATAAGAACTATTTCCTGGAAAAAGCATCTTTTAGCACTTATAATTGGATCAATAAGTAGTTTTGCTCTTGGAAGCATTTTTGCAAAAAATGGGCAGTTTTTGCCATTTTTAGATGCTTTTATTGCAGTTTTTGCCATTTTTTCGACATT
>CAMDDR010000017.1:0-30005 GCA_945892995.1 Chitinophaga pinensis
TAAATTTCATGGACCTAAAGGAATTGGTTTTTTATATGTAAACAAGAAAACAAAGATTTCTGCGTTAATACATGGCGGAGCTCAGGAACGTGGTATGAGAGGTGGAACAGAAAATATAGCGGGAATTGTTGGTTTAGCTAAAGCAATGGAATTGACATACGAAGATATAAAAGCTCACCAAAAACATATTCAGGAACTTAAAAACTATATGATTGATCAATTGAAAAATCAGTTTTCTGATATTACATTTCACGGAGAAACAAAGCCTGAGGAATCTTTGTATACCGTTTTAAATGTCTGTTTTCCAAAGACGGAAAAGTCTGGAATGTTATTGTTTACATTGGATCTTAAAGGTGTTGCAGTAAGCGGAGGTAGCGCTTGTTCTTCAGGAGCAACAAAGGGCTCACATGTTTTGGAAGGAATTTCTGCAGATTTAACACGCCCGAATGCGCGTTTTTCATTTTCTAGGTATACAACAAAAGCTGAAATCGATTATGCATTGGATCAAGTTAAAAGTGTCTTTCAAGTTAATATTTGCTAAGAAATGGCAATTCAGCGCCTAAAGATTTTAGCACTTTGTTCTTGGTATCCGAATGACTTTAATCCGACCCTAGGGAATTTTGTAAAAAAACATGCCGAAGCTGCTTCTCGCTACAATGATGTTGTTTGTCTTTCTGTTTTTCCTTCGTTAATTGATAAAAAAATACGTTTGGTTGAGACAAGGACAAGAACATTCTCTGAGATCGTAGTTTACTATCCAAAAATAACTAGCAAATTTCGCCTTTGGAATATGTTCCGAAATTATTTAGCGCATAGAAAAGCGTTTAAAAAAGGATATAAAACTGTAAAGTCGATTATCGGCAAGCCGGATTTAATTCATTTAAATATTACATATCCACTTGGGATTTGGGCATTTTATTTAAAATGGCGAAAAGATATTCCTTATGTAATAACGGAAAATGCAACAGGTCTTCATGTAGGAACCGATCATTCATACCCAAAGATAATTTTGTCTTTGTGTAAGTTTATAGTAAGAAGAGCTTCGATTTTACTTCCAGTTAGCGAGGATCTTAAAAGTTATATGCGTATTCTTAGTCCAAAGTCACAATTTGCAATTATTTCAAATGTTGTAGATGAAGAAATATTTAAGTACAGTGAAAAACAAAAAGAATTAAAAACTACAACTTTTATTCATATTTCAACTGGAAAAGACGAGCATAAGAATATTAGTGGAATTCTGTCTTGCATCTCTAGCATTTCAAAATACAGAAAGGATTTTCATTTGAAAATTGTCAGTGATGGCGATGTAGCATATGCCAAGGAAAAAATAGAGGTTTTGGGTATTCAAGATTCTGTGACTTTATATTCAACGATGTCAACCAAAGAAATTGCTTCTATGATCGAAAATAGTTCTGCCTTATTGCTTTTTAGTAATTATGAAAACTTCCCTTGTGTAATTGCAGAATCACTTATGATGGGAAAACCTGTTATCTCTACTGATGTAAATGGCATACCTGAACATGTAAATTTGAAAAATGGGATTCTTATTCCTAAAGGAGATGAAGCGCAACTTGAAAAAGCAATATGTGATTTTTTAGATGCTAAATTCACCTATAATTCAAATGAAATTCATTCTTATGCGTTTAAACATTTTAGTTATCAAGAAGTGGGAAAACAATTTGATGAACAGTACAGAATAGTTTTAAACTCTAAGATTCAATAATGCTGAAATCAATTCTCGGTAATTTTAGTGTACGCTTTTCTTCTGCTATCTTTAATTTACTAATAGCGGTTTTAGTTTCACAGTTTTTAGGTGCAGAAGGAAAAGGTGAGCAAAGTCTGATATTAGCTTCAATTACGATTGTTTTATTGTTTCATAATCTTGTAAGTGGTGCTTCTATTATCTATTTAGCATCTCGACTGAATCCTAAAAAATTACTTATTGTATCCTATTTGTGGACAATCTCAGTTAGTTTTTTTAGTTATTTACTATTAATAAAGTTAGCATATTTTATTCCCTTTATTTCTTTTGCAATTGTAATGTTGAGTACTTTAAGTTCATTTACAGCCATAAATTCATCCTTATTAATTGGCCGTGAAAAAATTGCAAAAAGTAATATTGTTAATTTCTTAGTCCCTTTTTTAACCTTATCATTTCTTTTTGTACAATTTTATTTTTTTGACAATAAAAGTATTTCAGCTTATATTTTCGCATTGGTTTTCTCATACTTACTATCGCTAGTTTGTAGTTTATATTTTATAAAAGCTTATTTTTTTGAAAAAGAAACGCAAGATTCAAAATTCCAAACGACCTTCAAGTCACTATTTTACTATGGTTTCCAGAATCAGTTAGCGCATATTTTTCAGCTCTTGAGTTTCCGAATTAGTTATTTTGTAATTGAACATTACAATGGAAAGGAAGCAGTTGGAATTTATTCTAATGGAATTTCTATCGCTGAAGCAATTTGGATGATAACGAGTAGTATTAGTTTGTATCAATATTCTAAGATATCAAATTCAACTGACAAGGAATATTCTATGCGTTTAACGGAGAAATTAACGAAAGTAGCTTTATTTATCTCTTTCCTTGTTATTTGCGTAGTTGCGATTATCCCAACAAATTTTTACACTTGGGTTTTTGGTAAAGAATTTTATGAATTAAAATCTTTAATTCTACTTCTTCTTCCTGGAGTTTGGATTTACAACTATTATTTGATTATCGGACATTATTTTTCAGGACGAGGTAAATTCCTTTCTAATGCGCTAGCCACTTTTATAGGTCTCGTTTTTACTTTTCTACTTATATTTTCACTAGTTCCAAAATTTGGTATTCATGGTTCAGTTCTTTCGGCTATTCTTTCCTATTTACTTACCTCTCTAGTTGCAATAATAATTTATCTTTGTCAGGGAGGTAAATTTGTACTTTTTCCAAAGTTTTCTGAAATTCAAAATTATTTATTTACTAAAACTAAAGTAAATGAAAAAAGTAAGTAAGGCAATCAAAGCAATTATTGCAATTCTCAAAAAGCCATATTTATTGAATGCTGTATTAAATAGTGAGGAACTTTTGGAAACAGAATTTCAAGGCCTATTTTCTTCTGCAAACGAAAAGAAACAGATTTCATTTTCGACCTTATTTCCGCTTGAGAAGGATGTGAATGTATATCCATATTCTTTTTTAAGTGGTTCTTCACTTGCCACAGACTTTGCCTTGTTACAGTTATTGTGCAAAAAAATAGAGGCGGAAGATTATTTTGAAATTGGAACCTGGCGTGGAGAAAGTGTTGCGAATGTTGCTCCATATGTCAAAAATTGTTTTACTTTAAATTTAAGCGATGAAGAATTGTTACAAAAGGGATTAGATAAAAGTTATATTCAAATGCATCGATTTTATTCTAAGGATATTAAAAACGTAACACATCTTTTTGGGGATTCAAAATACTATGATTATTCTAGTTTAAACAAGAAATTTGATCTTATTTTTATTGACGGAGATCATCATACAGAATCAGTAAAATGTGATTCATCCTTGCTTTTTCCATTTTTAAAAAATGAAAAATCTGTACTAGTTTGGCACGATGCAAAACTAGATACAGAAAGGTGTAGATATGAGGTATTAATGGGGATATATCAAGGGATGCCTCAAGAAACCCACAAACATATTTATCTTGTAAAAAATACCCTTTGTGCAATTTATTGGCCTTATAACTTAGCTTTTTCTACCTTAGTTAAAAATACTTCCCCTGAAAATACTTTTGATATTCAGTTAAGAATAAAAAAGTGAAACTACCTAAAACTAAATTTACGTTGCAGTAAATAACTAATTACGACAACAATACAGGACGAAACTATATTTGCTATTGATGGAAAGAAATGAAAAGATTCAATCAATAGTTTTAGTAGGATCCAACTTGTAAAACTGGTAATTAGAGCACTTACAGCATAGCGAAATAATTGTGTTGTTCCTTTTAATTGACTTTTTGTAAAAACCACGTATTTTAAGAGCGTAAACCCGATTGAAAAGGAGATAATAAAACATAGAAAAGCAGTCATTGTATACGAAGAAAGTGTAAAGTTAACTAGCGGTAAATGCCAATTTTCTTTCTTGAAAAGGAATTGATAAAAGATAAAAAATAAAAACCAACTTAAAACTAAATTACTAACACCGCAAACTGCATAATAGTAGGTTGTACGATCAAAAAAACGTTTAAAAAGTGGGTAGAAAAAATCTAGGAAAGAATGAATTAACTTAACTAATCTCATTGAATTCAATTTGATAGGATGTATGCCTACGAATATTTAAAACCTGCCCATCTTCAAATAATAAATATTGTCCTTTTATTCCTTTTAGTATGCCATTTATTTCTGGTGTTTTGTCAAAAGTTAAAGTTGCTACTTTTGTTGGATAAATTTCAACGGGATAATTAAAGGTGTGGATGCTGTCGTCCTCACTCCAATAGATGGTTAAGTCGCTCGGAAGCATTTCGTGAATACGCCATTTTTCATTTTCTAAATCAATCTTTTCATCTTGTAAGTTACACAACATACTTTGCCAGTTTGTTTTATCAGAAAAATGATCTTTCAATGCAACTTCAATTTTGCCAGCTAAATAGCGATTTGGAACTTCCGCTAAAAAAATTGCCTTGTTTGCCCCTTGATCAATCCATCTTGTAGGCACTTGACTAATTTTTGTAACACCAACTTTAACGATATCTGTAGCTGCTAAATAAACTATATGTGGCTGGTTATGATATTTCAGTTCATATTCAATATCTCTTCCTTTTCCCAAGTGAGCTTCACATAATTCGGGATGTAAAATGCAGGGGCTTGCCTCAGGAGCAGAAATAAAACAAGAGTAGCAAAATCCCTGTCCGAAAGATTTATCAGTTTGTTTAAGGCATTTTGAGCAGTCTATTCTCCCATTCCATTTTAAAGAAATTTGTTTTCCAATATATGTATTTACATGAATATCTTTTTCTGGGAATTCGAAAAAATAATCAATTTCACTCCCCATTTGGGTCTTCATTTTTGTAAGGAGTAGTTTCATTTTTCAGGTAAAATATTCATTTTTTCAGCAAAATGATAGCAGTAATCGCGTAAATCTTCCGAAATCAAATGCTCACCTGTTGCTTTTTCAAAACTATCCGCCATTGTTAATAAACTTTGATGAAAAAATTGTTTCATTTCTTCTATCGTCATTTCTCTTGTCCATAAGTCAATTTTCATTGTATTCTTTTCTTCTGGATTCCAAATTGAAAGTAGAAAAGCACTAGCATTTTGATTTTCGATTCCTCCATCGCTAGCGCTCCAATTCATTTGAATAGGAAGATTGTTTGCGTTTAAATCAACTTTAATTTTTATTTCGGATTGTTTTGAGATCCTTTCTTTCATCTTAGTTTGCTTTATAATTTTGCAATAATTCGTTATAGGATTTTTTGTTTAATTCAGAGATGCTAATGTCATGGTCTTCCATATATTGGTGAACGATTCGCCAAGCTAAAAATTGCCCAAGTCTATCGGGACTTTCTTCCGGCAAACCGCCTGTAAATGGCCCTTCATTTAAAAGATTTGATCTAGTTTTCTCATCTGTTTTAAAGAGTAATTCATTTTCTACAAGGTACTTCCAAAAAACACCTTCATTTTTGAGTGCCCAATTAAATTGTTTGTTGGTATATCGTAAAATAGTATTCGTTTTTACATTTGGCAATGTTCCTTGTGTAATATACAAAATTTTTCCCCAGCGCATCATTTCGCTTGCATAATTTTCTGATGTTTCTGTACAATAATGCGTCATAAGCCATCCTGCAATAACATCACGAGAGAGGTATTCTTTTTTCATTCCATTTTTAATCCATGTGAAAAATTGATTAGTTGGAAGCTCTTTAATTACTTTCTCATTTGAACCAAGATAACGTTCTACACCAATTGCAATTTCTTTTTCAGTTGAAAAGACACTTGCTGAGAACGAAGAATTAATAAAATAGATAGTTTTCGGTATTTTTTTTCTTGGAAAAAATCCTTTAAGACGCCTAAATGCGATTAAAAGTTCTTTTTTTTCAAATGAAAAATCTCCTTGTTTTTTTTGAATGGTTCGTTCAAGTCTCTGAATGTAATTGTTACTATAAAATCTCCTTATTCCATTTATATAAGAAGAGTCAGTCTGCATATTTCCACCAATGCAATAACCAAAAGTATAATCAAGGATAGATGAATTATTTCTCTTAAATTTAGATTTTAAATTCAATAGCTCTTTGTCTGTTGAGTTTCTTAATGCTGAATCAAGGTTTAAAAATTTTAAATCAATTTGTATGCCTTCTATCGAAATTTTAAATGGATCCTGCAAACACGCAAAAAATAAACAAAGTGTTAAGAGAATTGTCGAAAATATATAAAGCCTTGTTTTCACTATTTTTTGTAATTTTGCTTCAAATTTAATAATATTAGAATCATTATTATGAAATCAATTAGTTTGAAGTTATTTGTTCTTTTAGGTTTTGTCTTGCTGACACCATATTTATCTCATTCACAAGGTTTCGAAAACAAAAAGATACAAGCTGGCTTGACTACCAGTTTTGGGCTAAATTTTGCAAATATGGGAACATCTATAATGGATAAAAATGGTCTAGGCACAAATTTTAGTATCGGATTGCTTATGCATAAATCCTTCAAGGATTCTAAAAATTTTGGTATTGCTACGGGATTAGAATTTGATTTTGGTTCTTTAAAGTTTGCTAAATCTGCCTCTTCACCTGAAATTTTCTATAATTACACTGATAGAGAAATTTTACCATCATCTAATACTATTGAAAATATTTTCTCGCTCACTGATAGAAAGCACAAGACAATACAGGTCTCGATTCCAATTGCACTTTTATTTAGAACTGATATGATTCTAGATTTTCGTTATTTCACAAAATTTGGTCTTAGGAATTCTTTTGTCTTTTCTAATAAGATGATTGATGACGGAACCGATAAGACTGGTACACCTCAAATTGAAAAAATAAATGAAGGTATGCTATCAAAAAACGAAATGTTTTTTTATCAAGCATCTCTAGGTTTATCTCTTGGTACAGAATGGAATTTTATTGGTTCAACTTGTTTAGTTGCTGAAATGAGCTACTATTATGGCCTTACTCCTTTATTCTTGGATAGAAAAGATGTGAACAAAACCTTGTATAACAATGTTGATGGTAAGATCAAACCATTCTCTAACAAGGCTACTCTGAATCAATTAAATTTAAAATTTGCAATTCTTTTTTAATTTGAATTCCCTTCAGAATTTTATATCATCTTGGTTAAATTCCTATTTGGAAAACGCAGCTATGCAAGGATTTGTTGTTGGTGTTTCGGGAGGAATAGATTCAGCTTTAACATCAATTCTATGTGCTGAAACTGGAAAAAAAGTAATCCTTTTGAATTTGCCAATTCGGCAAACAGATGCAGAATATGATAGGGCACAACTACACATATCAGATTTAAAAAAACGCTACCCAAATATTGAATCTTTCATAATTAACTTGTCGGAAACACTTACTGTTTTTGAGAAAACGCTTCCAATTGATATTAAAGAAAATAATTTAGCGCTTGCAAATTCCCGTGCTCGTTTGAGAATGACAGCTTTATATGCTGTCGCTCAAGCAAATTCATGCTTAGTAGTTGGAACTGGAAATAAAGTTGAAGATTTTGGCTTAGGTTTTTTTACAAAGTACGGTGATGGTGGAGTAGATATTAGTCCGATAGCAGACCTTACTAAATCTCAGGTTTTTTCTCTTGCAAAAGAACTTAAGGTGATTCCTGAGATTTTGAAAGCTAAACCTACAGATGGCCTTTGGGAAGATGGAAGAAGTGACGAGGATCAAATTGGTGCATCTTATCCTGAATTAGAATGGGCAATGAATTTTTCTGGAGATAGTAATACTATTTCTGAACGTCAAAAAGAAATATTAGCTATTTACAAGCGTTTTAATAAATACAATGCTCATAAAATGAATCCGATTCCTGTTTGCAAAATACCATTAGAATTGCTTGGATTGTTGGATTCGTAAGCGATGACAAATGTTGTTTATCATCTAAATATGAAAAGACTTTTTCTAATTGTATTTCTGTTCTCAAGCTTAAATCTACTTTTTTCTCAAGGTTTCCAAAAAGGTTTTATTGCCTTAAAATCAAAAAATTATCAAATTGCTGAAATTACTTTCCGTGCTTGTGAGAAAAAACATGCCGCTGCAGCAGCATTTGGATTAGCATCTCTTTATTTAACAAATGATTACTACAATAAGGATAGTTCATTTAGATATGTTTTGCTTGCCGAAAATAAATGGAATTTATTTGATGAAAAAAATCGAGAAAAAGCAAGAGTTTATGGTTTTGATTCATCAGCAATTCAACAACTTAAATTAAAAGTAAGTTCTCTTTTTTACGCTGATTGTTCCTCAAGTATTTTAGCGAGTGATTTCCAAAAATTCATGGATAATCATCCTTGGTCGTCATATTGTTTAACTGCTTTAGTCAAAAGAGACTCCCTTCTTTTCGAGAATGTTAAAATAGCAAGAACATCAAAAGTAGTATCAGATTTTATCCAAGCGTATCCTAAATCTTATTTAATACCATCAGCAATTGATTTATTTGATGACTTGCAGTATTCTGAAGCTACAGTTTCGGGTCGTATTTCTGATTATGTTTTTTTTATAGAAACTTATCCAAACAACAAGAATAGAAAAAATGCGGAGGATCAGATATACAAATTATCTATTGAAGACAAATCATTTTCCTCGTATCTTAACTTTATAAAAAACTATCCTCAAAATTCAAATCATGGTTTGGCTTGGAAGGGCTTATATGCAAATTACACTAAAGATTGCAAATTGGAGCATTTTAAGGAATTTCAAAGAAAATTCCCAGATTTCCCTTTTCAAAAACTTATCCAAAACGACTTAGATATTTATAGTGAAATATATTTTCCTTTTTTTGAAAACAATTTATTTGGTTTTATGGATAGCGAAGGAATAGTTCAAATCCCTGCTGAATATGATGAGGTTTTAAATTTTCAAGATGGTATTGCTGTTGTAGTAAAAAATGGTAAGTCAGGTCTGATTAATAAAAAAAATGAATTGATTTTAGGTTTTGAATTTGATCAAATCGAGGAATTTTATAATGATCTTGCTATTGTTTCTATCTCTGATTCATTAGGGGTAATTAATAGGTTGGGAACTTTGGTTTTTCCTTTAATCTATAATGATATTCTATTTCTTAACAATAGTCTAATTGCAGCAAACAATGAAAAAGGATACTCAATTTTCAACTTAAACGGAGAAAGAAAAATTGAACTAAATTTTAAAGAAATCAAACCTCTTAAAGAAGATTATTTTATCATACAAGTAGGAGATTCTATTGGTTTGTTAAACAGCAATTTGGGTTTTGTAATCCCTGCAATTTATGAGGATATTACCTTGATTAAAGATAGTATCTTTTCTTATCAATTAGATGAAAAAAAAGGATTAATTACTCATAGCGGAAGAATTTTGACTTTAGCAGTTTACAATGAATTTTCATCTTTTGATGAGCATTCTCAAATTATCATTGCAAGATTTGGCTCTAAAATGGATTACTTAAATTTAGACGGATCAAAATTTATCTCTTCAACTTTTGAGTATTTCCCAAAAGCACTCAAAATTGCTCATTTTTATAATGGTAATGCAATTTTTTATAAAAATGGAAAATTTGGTATTATAAATTCAAAAGGAAAAATATTATTGAAGCCTACTTTTACTGCTCTTGGAAAAGTTTCTAATGCAGTTCCTGTAACAAAAAACGGACTTTGGGGTTTCATGGATATCACAGGAAAAATAATTTTAGATTATAACTTTATATCTATTAATGAGTTTTATGATCTTGGTTTTATAGTTGAATTTGATGGTTTATTGGGGCTTTTAGGAAATGATTTAAAACCAGTCTTATCGGTGAATCATCAGTCAATAAAAAGAATAGGTGAAAATTATTTAGTGGCGAAGAAAGATGGAAAGTATGGTGTTTATTCAGTTGCAGGGGAGCAAGTAGTGCCTTTTAATTTTGATCTCATTCAATTACATGATTCAGATTGTTTAGCTTTGACAAATGATAATGGCATAGCTTATTACTTTTTAAGTACTGGAATTTACATTCTTAAACAATGAAAGGTTTTTTTAATCGTCCTGAACATTTCTTTTTAGCGCTTATTGCTGCATTTGGAGTATATATTTTACTTTTTATGTACTTCCATATTTCATCTTATAAACAATATGTATTAATACCTGCATTTCAAGAGTTTTCAAAAATTGAGGAAGAAATAAAAATAGCGAAGGAAAATATAGAAGTCCCTGATCAAAATTCCGGAGAATTAAAAAATCTAGCTCGGAACAATGAAGATAAGAGAATTAAGTCAGAAAAAGATTGGTCTGAAAATACTTCTTCTGAAGATCCTGCTCAGACAATAAAAGATTTTGAGAAAAAATTATTTGAGGAAGCCGGCGGAAAAAAAGAAAGAGAAAAAATAGAATTAGAAGCTGAACAAAAAAAAGTAAAGAAAGATCAAAAATTAACCCCGACAAATAAGCAGACGATAAAAGACAATCAATACAATGGGAATGTTATGGTTGACTTTAGTTTAGAGGGTAGAACTGCTTACAACAACAATAATTGGTATATTCGGAATCCTGGTTATACTTGTGGTTATGGCTCTGTCGGAACAGTTGTAATTTTGATAAAAGTTAATTCATCTGGAAAGGTTGCAAAAATAAATTTTGATGCAGCAAAAAGTATAAATGCTACTAGCTGTATGCAAGAGCAAGCTTTAAAATATGCAAGTATGTCTCGCTTTAATGCTTTAATTAATAGAGGTTCAGATCAATCTGGATATATACGTTATCAGTTTGTAGCTCAGTAGTTGGTTATTTAATAATCTTTTTTTTGCTTAGTTTCTAAATTTATTTTCTATTTTTACATAAAATAAGAAAATGAATACTGGCAAAAATTTAAAATCTCTAAGAAAGCACAAAGGAATGTCTCAAGAAGAAATTGCCCAAGCGCTTTCAATGAACCGTTCTACTTACAGTGGATATGAAAATGGTGTTGCACTACCAAATATTGAAAATCTTATCTCATTTAGTGAATTTTTTAAGATTTCGATTGATGATCTGATAAAAAAAGATTTCTCAGTTTTTTCAGTAAGTGATTGGCAAAATTATTCAGCGTCATGGAAAGATGAAGCAAAGGGAACACATCTTCGTGTTTTAGCTGGACTTGTAGATCAAAATAACGAGGAAATGATTGAGATGATTCCTGAAAAAGCAAGAGCAGGTTATGTTGCCGGATTCTCAGATCCAGAATTCATGAAGGTTCTTCCTACTTTACAAATCCCATTTTTAAGTAAAGATCGAAAACATAGAGCTTTTCCAATATCAGGCGATTCGATGCCTCCAGTAAATAATGGCTCACATGTAATAGGTGAATTTATACAGGACTGGACGCAACTAAAATCTGGGACACCATGTATTGTTGTTACCAAGGAAGATGGAATTGTTTTTAAGTTTGTGTACAATCATTTAGAGGAAAATCAATCACTTTTACTGGTTTCTTCAAATCCTCTTTTCGAACCTTATTCAGTAAAGATGAAAGATATTATAGAAATCTGGAAATTTTCCGCTTATTTCTCAAAAGACTTACCCGAGGTTCAAATGGATGCATTGCAATTAAGTTTGTCATATCGAAATTTACACAAGGATATTCAAAGAATTTTAGATAAAATAAAATCATAATTTTTGTTTATTATTCTTTACTTATTTTCTCAGTTTAGAGCCATTTTTCTTACTTTTGTTTATGCGCATTGTTAAACAAATTCCACATGATAGATTTTTAATTCAAATTCACCAATACAACGGGAAGTTTATTTTGAAAATTGAATTGAGTGGTTTTGAGCAAGTATTTAAAATAGCTGAAACTGATCTTCAAGATATTGATTTAATTGAAAAAAACTTAAATCCTGAATTTTTCTCAAATTGTTTAACACGCTTTATTGCAATGCGCGAAGATTGGAATCAACTTATAAATCAAAAATAGAAAAATGAGAAATTTGACAATGCTTTTTTCCTTAGTACTTCTTTTAGTTGCATGCGGAGAAAAAGATAAAACAAAAAGTGATTCAAAACCAAAGATTGAGGCGCGTAAACTTGATGGTTTAAAAATCGCCTATTATAGTAACGATAGCATTAAAGAGTATTTTGAATATTATAAGCGAGAAGATGCTGCCGTAACTAAAAAACAAAAAGCCTTTCAAGTTGAAATTGATAAACGAACTTCTGAACTACAAAATTATGTTCAAAGAAAAGACCAAGAAGCAAGAAGTGGTCTGTTATCCCAAAATGAAATAGGTATGGCTCAACAAAAAGCGCAGCAAATGGAGTCTAATATTATGCAATATCAACAAACTGAAGGTGCTAAATTAGAGGCTGAAACTGTTAAAAAACTTGAAGAAATTAGCAATAAAATTGAGGTATTGGGTAAAAAATATTGTGAAATACATCAAATCGATATTTTGTTAATGCACGGCAAAGGCGGCCAATTAAATTATATTTCTGAAACAATGGATGTCACAAAAGAATTTATTAAGTTTTTGAATGAAAATCAAAAGGAAATTGAAAAAGATCTAAAGTAATGCGTGTCGCTCAACAGAAATTAAAAGAAAATATCGCTGAATATTTGTTGTATATGTTCCAAATCGAACATGTTATTCGCTCCTTTAATTTTGATTTAACTGCTATAATTGATGTTTTTGTTCGACCAACTTTGGTAGATCATTCATTTCTGAATCAATACAAGACGTGGTATTCTGAGTTAATAGTTCAAATGCAAAAACAAGGTATTGAAAAAGAGGGGCACCTAGATTCACTAAATGAAATAATTATTGAATTAATTTATTTGCACAATACTCTTTTAACTGTTGTAAATGATGAAAAATATACCGCTCTTGTGACTGCTGCAGAGGAAGATATAGTCGCATTCAAAGAAAAATCTAATTTCATGAAACGTCACGAAATTGAAGTTTTACTCCATGCAATGAATATGAAATTGCAGTTAAAAGTTAGAAAGCAGGAAATTTCTACAGAAACAGAATTAGCAATGGATAAAATGCGTGTTCAGTTGGCTTATTTGTCAAGAGAATACGGTCGAATGAAGTCTGGAGAATCAAATTTTATTCAGAATTAAAATATATCGGAATTTCTGAAACTTCAATAATCTTTTTTTTTGATTGTTCTACCTGCCAATTTATATGTTCAATTCCATTGCTTAAGACAATGTATTCGCAGTTTAGCTTATTTTGATAAGAAAAAACTTGTTTATGAGCTTCCTGATTTAATTTTATTTTTGGTGCTTTACATTCCACTAAAATAATTGGCTCGAATAAATTATTAACTACTACAATATCCCAGCGTTTTTTGAGTCCAAAGTAATTTAACTCTTTTTCAATACTAATAAAACTAAGTGGATATAGCAGATATGAGGATAGATAATTAATGTAATGTTGTCTAACCCATTCTTCAGGTGTTAAGATTATTTTTTTTTTGCGAATCAAACAATTTACAAAGATAACATTGTCTTTTCTTGTTAATGTTAAAGTTGCTTTTGGTAAATTCAGAGGAATTAGGACTTCCATTACATCCCAGGAAGAAGAAGGTTAATGTCCTTGTAATTTAAATCAAAGACTTTCCCCAAAATTTCATTGGTTAAAATCCCCTTATAAATATAGACTCCATTTCTGAAACCACTGTGCATTCGAACTAAATCTACTACTCCTCCTTTTTCACCCATCTCTAAAATTAGTGGTGAAAAGATATTAGACAAGGCAAAAGATGCTGTTCTGGAAACACGTGATGCAATATTAGGAACACAATAATGAATGACTCCATGTTTTGTAAATACTGGATCTATGTGATTTGTAACACGTGATGTTTCAAAGCAGCCACCTTGATCAATACTTAAATCAATAACTACAGAACCAGCTTTCATACTTTGGATCATTTCTTCAGAAACAACACAGGGTGTTTTACCTACGTTTGAACGAAGCGCGCCGATTACAATATCTGCTCGTCTTATTGCTTTTGCTAGCACTTTAGGCTGAATAATTGAAGTAAATACCCGTGATCCTATATCATTTTGTAATCTTCTTAAGCGTGTAAGAGAACTATCGAATACTTTTACAGAAGCTCCTAATCCACTTGCAGCACGAGTTGCAAATTCCCCAACCGTTCCTGCACCTATAACTACAACTTCAGTTGGTTGTACTCCAGCAATACCTCCTAACATAATACCTTTTCCATTAGAAAATGAAGAAAGTAATTCTCCTGCAATTAGAATTGAAGTTGTTCCAGCAATTTCTCCCATTGTTCTAACAATTGAAAAAACACCTTCCTCATCTCGGATGTAATCCCATGCTATTGCAGTTATTTTTTTATCAATAAGTTTTTGAAGGATTTCTTTTGGTTGCGTTGCTAGTTGTAGTGCAGAAATAAATGTTTGATTTCCGGACATCATATTAACTTCATCCTCAGAAGGTGGAGCAACTTTGCAAATGATATCACATTTGTATATCTCTTGCCTGTCCAAACAAATTTCTGCGCCAGCTTCGCTATATTCGTTATCAGTAAAATTAGCCCCTTCTCCAGCTTTTGCTTCTATTCGAACTCGATGTCCATTTGCTACAAGAAGGCCAACTGCTTCTGGGACTAAGGCAACTCTTTTTTCTTGAAAAGATGTTTCCTTGGGGATGCCAATAAAAAGAGCGCCTTTTTTTCTTGGAACTTCCAACATTTCTTCTTTCGGCATCAAGCTTCCTTGCTGCATTAACGATTTCAATAATTCAGGATCAGTAATCATAATTCAAAGGATATTTCTCTCGTTATTGAGTTTTCATTTTTACGAATATACACCCAAATTACGTCTTTTGGTAAAATAAATGCCAATTTTTCAGCCCATTCAATAAAGAAATAGTTTGGTTCATCTATTAATTCATCTAATCCAAGTTGCAATACTTGCTTATTATTCTCAATTCGATAAGAATCAATGTGGTATACTTTTTTTGACTCATTGATTTTATATTCGTTCACAAGAGAAAAAGTAGGTGAGCCATCAAAGTCTGTAATTCCCATCTGATTTAAAACAGCAGCTATAAAAGTCGTTTTTCCATTTCCCATTTCGCCACTTACGGCAAATATTTTTGGTTCTGGGAATAAGGAAATAAATTTCTTGGCATAATCGTCTAAATCACCAATTGATTCGACCTTCCAATTATACATCATTTTCTGCCAGTGTTTTATAGGGTTGTTCCTTACCATTTTTCCATTGCAACAATTCAAAATTTTCACCATCAAATTTGCCAAAAGTTTGATAAGTTATCCATTCGCCTAAATTAAAATAAATTGAAGCGTCAAAAGTAATTTTCAAAGGTAGGTGACGATGACCGAATATAAAAAAGTCGAATTTATTGTTCGTGTTGACTTCTTTTGAATAATTGTAAAGCCACTCATTTTCAATTCCATTAAATTGTTTGTCACGAGGTCCATTTTTAGACCGACTCGTTTTTGAGAAAAAATTAGCTACTGAAAATCCAAAATTTGGATGCAGTCTTGCAAAAATCCATTGACAAAAAGATGATCGAAATATTTTCTTGATGAATTTATAACCCTTATCTCCTTTTCCGAGCCCATCTCCGTGGGCTATAAATAATTTTTTTGTCCCAATGCTAACTTGAATAGCATGAGAATGGATTTCTACACCAAGTTCCTTTTTAAAATAGTCAAACATCCACATGTCATGGTTTCCATAAAAAAAATGCACCGGAGTCCCATTATCTGTTAGTGCTGCTATTTTTCCTTGAAGTCGAGAGAAGCCTTTAGGTATTACATGCTTGTATTCAAACCAAAAATCAAAAATGTCGCCAACTAAATAAATACAATTTGCGCTTGATTCAATAGCTGTAAGCCAGGCAACTATTTCTTTTTCACGTTGTAAACTTTCAGATTCATTAGGAGCTCCTAGATGAAAATCAGATGCGAAATAAGTGTATTTTTTATTTGTTTCAGACATTTAATGACCAAAAATTTGGAGTAGTTCATTTGACAATGCTTCACCTCTTAAATTGAGTTTAATTATCTTTCCGTCTTTATCAATCAGAACTGTAAAAGGCACAGAATTTACTTTATATATTTTTCCGACCTTACTATTCCATCCTCCTAAATCACTAACGTGATTTGACCAAGTAAGTTTATCTGCAATTATTGCGGACTTCCATTTTTCTATATCAGTATCAAATGAAACACTCATTACTGTAAAACCATCATTTTTATATTTTTCATAACACTTAACAACCGCAGGGTTTTCTTTTCTACATGGTCCGCACCATGATGCCCAAAAATCAAGAAGAACAACTTTTCCTCTTAAATCGGAGAGTTTCATTTTTGTTTTTTGATCTAACATAAGCTCTTCAAAATCAGGCGCGAACTTTCCTGGTGCAACTAAAATAGCATCTTCTTTTATTTTTTTACTTGCAGTATAATTTCTATAAATTTCTTTTACGGTTGGACTAATATTAAAAGCAGAATTTAGTTCATTAATTACTGACTCCAATTGCGCAACATCTTTTGTTTGGATATGCGGCAATGCAAAATACAAGGCTGCAGAATTTTTATTTGCTCTAATATAGGTTTGTAAATCATTCATGAAGAGCGTATGTTGCTTTTCCATGTAGTCATTAATGAATTTTATTTTAGTTGTATCTTTATTGATAGCTATTACTGCCGAATCAGTTTTTTGATTCCATTTTCTAGATATTATCGAAAAGTCATTTATAATTTTAGATTCATCAGAACCTACAAAGTTGCAAAAATTAGAAATATTTGAACCGTCTCCATAAATCTTAAAACTACTATTTTCTCTTAAAATTAAGTTTATATCATCTTTTCCAACTCTTAAAACATAGTAGTCTGTTGAAGGCACTTTTCCTTTAAAACTAAAGTTGCCTTGTTCATCTATAGGAAATTTATGGTAATCTTTATAAGTTTTTTTTCCTTCAGGATTTATAAAAACCTGTGATAAATTCAACTCTTTAACAGGTGGTTTAAAAATCATTCCCGACAATGTGACTTCAATTTCAGATTGACCAAAGATGATAAATGAACATAAAAGGAATAAGCTTATTAATAATTTTTTTTTCATGATATATTAATTGATAATTTCTGCAATTTTTTGTTCGAGAGCTGCGCCCCGAAGATCTTTTCCAATTATTTTACCTTCTTTATTAACCAAAATTGTGTGTGGAATTGCTTCAATGGAATATAAATTAATCATAGATGACTCCCATCCTAATAAATCGCTTACATGATTTGGCCAAACAAGCCCATCCGTTAAAATCGCATTTTTCCATGCATTTAGATCTTCATCCAAAGAAACTGAAAGAATAGTAAATTCTTTGTTTTTATATTTATTATAAAGTCTCACTAAAGTTGGGTTTTCTTTTCTACATGGCACGCACCACGATGCCCAAAAATCAATTAGGACAATTTTTCCTCGTAACTCGGACAATTTTACTGTTTTTCCTTCAGGTGTATTTAAACTAATTTCAGGGGCTTGAATTGTACCATTTTTATTTCCGGAATATTGAGTGTATGCATTTTCAATATCTTCCACTTGTCTTCTAAATGTTTCTGCAACTGTTGTTTTAGGGTATCTTTCTTCAAATGCCTGAGCCACTACTTTTAGTATTTTTAGGTTGTTTAGGTCCCAATTATCGAAACTAGAACTTGGAAATAGTGAGCCAGTCATGACTATATTAAATGGATTTGATGGACTTTCTAGGATTTTTGTTTGTGTCACAGCTTCTAGTTTATTTTTAATTTTAAGGAATTGGACAGTGAGTTCTTCGATTGAAACACTTCCTTCCTTCGCTTTTAAATTTTCCTGTTCTAGCTGAAATTGTTTCATTAATAGGAGGTAATCATTCATTGAACTACTCCAATTTGTTCCTGAAGCATTTGGCTCTGTTCCAAAATTACTTGAAGAGCAATTAATTTTCAGTTCATCTCCTGGCACCATTGTTACAGGAATTACATTTTGTGGATTTTCACCAACTCTAAGTAAATAATATCCAATACTTGGTATGTTACCTTCTAATTTAAAACTTCCTGAAGCAGAAATAAGGGAATCAGCAACTGAAATTAATCCTCTATCACTAGGCGCCTCAAGGTAGATCCTTAAATTTTCCGCACCTTTTATTTCTCCAGATACAGAGAAATTTATTTTTAAGGGTTCAATATTGTTTTTTGATTTACTCCATATTCTATAGCTAATTGTACCTATAACACATATTAATGCTATTATTAGACCGGTTTTGTATTTATATAGGAATTCCTTCATCTTTATAACTCTAGCATTTTTCGCAATAAACTATTCGCAATTTTAGGATCAGCTTTACCATTTGAAACTTTCATTAATTTACCCATAAAGAAACCTGTAAGTTGTTTGTCTCCAGATTTATAACGTTCAACTTCTGTTTTATTTTCTTCGAATACTTTAAGAATGAAATTTTTTAAGGTGTCCTCGCTTGAATCTTGGATTAAATTTAGTCTTTCGGCAATCAATAATACAGATTCTTCTGTTTTTAGCATTTCCGGAAAAATATTCTGAGATGCAACGGAACTTGATATCTTCCCTTCATCAATTAGTTTAATTAAGGAAGCAATGCGTTCTGGATTCAATGGAAATTTATCTATCTCAATTCCAAATTCATTCAAATATGATTTGACATCTCCCATAATCCAGTTTGCAGCAGCTTTGTGATTTTCAGTGTGAAGAATCAATTCTTCGTAATACATTGCAATTCCTTTGTTGTCTGTTAAGTTGTAAGCGTCGTATTCAGACAAACCAAATTCTTTGGTGTATTTCTCAAAAAGTGCGCGTGGCAAAGTTGGCATGTCGTTTTTTATTTCGTCAATCTGCTCTTGTTTGATAAATAAAGGCTGTAAATCTGGTTCTGGAAAATACCGGTAATCATTTGCTGCTTCTTTGCTCCGCATAGAAATTGTAATTCCTTTTAACGCATCAAATCCTCTTGTTTCTTGTGAAAGCTTTCCTCCTGACTCAAGCACTTCTATTTGGCGAGTTATTTCAAATTCAATTGCTCGCTGAACATTTCTAATAGAATTCATATTCTTTACTTCGACTTTCGTTCCAAAAGCATCTTGACCTTTAATACGTACAGAAATATTAGCATCACATCTTAAGGAACCTTCTTCCATATTTCCGTCACAAATATCGAGGTAGCGAACTAATTTTCTAATTTCACTGACATAATTATATGCCTCCTGAGAACTTCTTAATTCAGGTTCTGACACAATTTCAAGTAGGGGAGTGCCTGCTCTGTTTAAGTCAACTAAAGTATCATAAACATCAACATCGTGAATGCTTTTTCCAGCATCTTCTTCCATGTGAATTCGTGTAATATTGATTTTCTTTTCTTGATTTTCTTCCGTTCGAATTACAATACTTCCTCCGGTGCAAATTGGTGTGGTATCTTGGGTAATTTGATATCCCTTTGGTAAATCCGGGTAAAAATAATTTTTTCTTGCGAAATGTTGTTCTCGTGCAATATCGCAACCACAAGCTATTCCCAAACGAATTGCAAAATCAATTGTTTTGGAATTCATCTTTGGTAAGGTTCCGGGATGTCCAAGTGTTATTGCACTAATATTCGTATTTACTTGCGCGCCGTATTCATTTACATCGTTGGAATATGCTTTAGTTTTGGTCAACATTTGCGCGTGAACCTCTAATCCAATTACTGCTTCGTATTTATCGCGTACTTCTTTTTCCATTCTTTTATATTCGAGAAATCAATTCTTTCATTATTATGGTCATCTTTGGTTCTTGTTTACCCGCAACTTCAATTACATCTTGAACACTTACTTTTTGAATTTTTCCAGGAACTCCTAAATCTGTGATGATTGATATCGCAAAACAAGGAATATCCATGTGTCGAGCTACTATAACTTCAGGAACGGTAGACATTCCAACTGCGTCAGCTCCTGTATTTCTAACATATTGGTATTCTGCTGGCGTTTCTAGAGTCGGACCTGTTAATCCTGCATAACATCCTACAGCAATTCTAATATCGTTTTCTTTCGCAATTGTCAGCGCCAAAGCAATCATGGTTGAATCATAAGGTTCACTCATATCTGGAAATCGTGGTCCTAATTCATCAAAATTTTTGCCGATAAGAGGATTTCCAGGAAAAAGGTTAATGTGATCATTTTGAATCATAATTTCCCCAACTATAAAATCTGGGTTTACACCTCCTGAAGCATTGCTTACAAAAAGACGTTCAATTCCTATTAGTTTCATAACTCTAACAGGAAATGTAACTTGTTGCAAAGTGTAACCTTCATAATAATGAAAACGACCTTGCATTGCTACAACTTTTTTTCCGCCTAATTCACCAAAAATTAATTTTCCCGAATGACTTTCAACTGTTGAAACAGGAAAATTAGGGATGTCCTCATAGGGAATTTCATCGATAATATTTATTTCATTTACCAAACCACCTAGTCCAGTCCCAAGAATAATTCCAATTTTTGGTTCAACATTTGTTTTTGAGCGAATATAAACTGCAGATTCTTTAAATTGCTGTAACATATTTTTTTATTAATAAATTAAATCCTTCTTCCTCTTCAATTTTTAATTCTATTGGTAAATAATACCAAGGATACTTGATTAATTCTTCTGATGATAATTTATTTTCTAGACGGATATAATCTTTTTCAGTGGTAATAATTACACTATTTTCTTGTGCAAAAGTATCAAATTTTTGGAGGATTTGCTTTATATCTGAGGAATCAAAATTATGATGGTCAGCAAAAAGAAGTACTTCAACTTTATACTTTTTGCGAAGTTCGATAATTAGGGTTTCTGGTTGAGCTATTCCACAAACTAATAAAACTGTTTCAAATGAAGTTCTTTTTGCACCAAAAGAGATTAGTTCACCATATTCTATTGAACTAAAAAAAATGGGTTTTGAATATTTATGCATGCATTCTATAATCCTATTTTTATGAGCGGCTTCAATTGATTCGGGACATTTGGTGATAACAATACAATCAGCTCTATTTGCGCCACATCTCGCTTCTCTAAGGTTGCCAACAGGAAGAAGAAAATCACTTGAAAAAATTTGTTGAAATGGTGTTAGAAGAATAGAAAAACCAGCATTTACATATCTGTGCTGAAAAGCATCATCGAGTAATAAGATGGAGTTTTTAGTTTGTTTTTCAAGAAGTTTACTTGCTCCAAGACTTCTTTTTTCTGCAACAGCAACCGTAAGTTCTGATTTAAAGCGTTTCTTATAGAGCAGTGGCTCATCTCCTACATCATCCGAAGTAGAATCTAAAGTTACTTCTTTGTAGCCAGATGTTTTTCTGCCATAACCACGGCTTAATATTTGAACTTGGAAATCATTTTTTAATAAATTTGTCAAGTAGATAGACATTGGTGTCTTACCACTTCCTCCAACAGATAAATTTCCAATACAAATTGATGGTTCTTGTAGTTTTTGAGATGTAATAATTCCCCAATCGAAGAAAAGATTTCGTATTAAGGTAATTATATAATACAAAAAAGAGAATGGAAATAGGAAATACCGAAATAAATTCATCTAGCGAATTTACAAAGCATTCTCTTAATTTACATGATAATCAGATAATTCTTGCTCGTCGGCATAATAAAAAACTCTTATTAGAGCAGTATCATTTAAGAAATCAATCTTTCCAATTTCAAAGCGATTAATAGATAAGCCAGTACGGTTTTCTAAATCTGCTTTCATTTCTTCATATTTGTCAGGTGTTATAAGATCTATTCGCTCATAATTGATTGTTTTTCGAGTTTCGTGCTTCATTAACCAAACATATTCTAGAATATACGTTAAGATTACAACAGAAAAATTAATTGTACCTAATTCAGCCATGCTCAATTTATTTGCACCTAAAGCATTTACAACACTTATGCCAATTATCAAAAATAAGTAGGTCATTTCTTTAATTTCAATCGCATCTGTCCGATAGCGAATAATACCAAATATTGCGAAAAGCCCTAAACCCATTCCAGTATCAATATCTAATTTCTTTAAACCGAAGCAAAGAAAAAAGGTAATTGTCCCAATTAAATAGTAGGTAAAAAGGTAATCTTTCCGTTTTGTTTTTGGATAATAGAGGTAACGAATAATGATTGTAAGAAAAAATAAATTTATTGCAAACCTCAATAAAAGCATGTAAAAATCGTCATTAAACCAAATGATGGTTGTTGAATCTGTAATAATCTCTGCAGATTTTTTTAATGGAAAAAAAATAAAGTTAAATAGCTGTGTCATTGTTCATTTTTTTTAAATAAAGTAATTTTCTTTTAAAGCGGTTGAATTTTAATTTACCTTCTCCATATAATTCCATTGACCCTAAGCAGTATTTACTCAGGCGGTAGGGTCTTAGACTTTTACTTTTCATGATTTTGAAAAATGGAGAAGAACGATTTAGTTTTTCTTGTTTTAATTCTGAGATAACCAAATTAGGAAAGTGGCAAGAGATTTCACCAAATTTAAATTCGATGTTAAAATCTAAGGTTAGTCGTTCGTTTAAGACATTGTGAACAAGTGTTAAACGTTGAAATGTATTCCACATAGTTGGATTCAAAGCTATGTCTTTTTTAAGTTGTTTTGATATAAATTTTTGCTGAATCTCATCAAAAATTGGAGTGAAATCAGTGGTTTCAATTCTTTTTTTATCAGTTCGGCCCTTAAATCGGTGTTTAATTTCTAAGAATAGTAGATTTGATTCTACATACTTACGAATTCTTACTTTAAATCGATTTGTTTTTCCTTTGTGATGGTCTTGAAAAAATGAAAATTTCTCATCATCAAAATAGAGACTTTCGTATTTTGGTATGCGTATAGTATTTATTTCTAATATTTTATATTCTGCTTTAAGCTCGTGTAACAATTCTTCTAATAAGCCAATTCGAAAAGCAAATTTGGTGTCTATACGATTCATCAATTTTACACGATCCATTTCAGCAAGTGAAATAGGTAAAAATTGATTTATTATGATATTTGTATCTTGCATTAGTGTTAAGACAAAGTTAAGAGATTTAGGCAATAAATATCATAAGTTGATTAATAATGAAAGAAACTTATTCAATGTCAATATTTTTAGTTTAATTATTGAGTGTTCGCAATCGTACCAGAAAATTACTTGAATGTTGAAAATCAAGAATTTAATTAAAGTGAGGGCTATTAGGTGAATAGTAACGAAACTAATTTCGGCCTTGAATTTCTTGGTTTTAGCTACTGAACTGAAACTGTTAATTTTTAAAATTTCTGCAAGAACATTTTTAAAAAATTTAAGTTTTAGAAAGGAGTTAAAATTGTTCGCTACGATTTATAAATACATGTATTACAATAATTTGCGAACAAAAAGAAATTCAAAGCCTTGATTTTTTGATTCTTTTTCATCAAGGAAAAAGAATGGCAAAATGAAAATATTAGCTCAATTTGGGATTTTCATTAGGATTATAATTTTAAATATTGGTGCTAAGAAAGCGAACACTCAATTTAATTATTAAACTTTAAGAAAAGCAAAAAAGTGCTTTTTTTACTTGTTTGTCTATCTTTGCTATATGAGGAAAAAAATCATGCTTTTGGGCTCAGGAGAATTAGGAAAAGAGTTTGTTATTGCCTGTCAAAGATTAGGTCAATATATTATTGCAGTTGATAGTTATGTTGGTGCTCCAGCAATGCAAGTTGCCCACGAATTTGAGGTTATTGATATGTTAAACGGTTCTGAGCTAGATCGTATTATTTCAAAACATCAGCCAGATATCATCGTTCCAGAAATTGAAGCGATTCGAACAGAGCGATTTTATGACTATGAAAAACAAGGGATTCATGTAGTTCCAAGTGCGAAGGCTGCAAATTTCACGATGAATCGAAAAGCGATTAGAGATTTAGCTTCAAAAGAACTTGGAATTAAAACTGCAACCTATCGCTATGCTACAAGTTTTCAAGAATTAAAAGATGGTGTTGATGTTTGTGGAATTCCGTGCGTCGTGAAACCATTGATGTCGAGTTCTGGAAAAGGTCAATCTGTTATAAAATCACATTTTGATATTGAAAAAGCCTGGCTTTATGCTATGGAGGGATCACGTGGGGACTTAAAAGAAGTAATTGTTGAGGGATTTATTGATTTTGATTATGAAATCACGCTTTTAACTGTTTCTCAAAAAAATGGTCCAACTTTATTTTGTCCGCCGATTGGTCACCGCCAAGAAAGAGGAGATTACCAAGAGAGTTGGCAACCGATGCCAATGAATCCAAATCACTTAGCTGAAGCACAAAAAATGGCTGAAGAAGTAACCAAAGCATTAGGTGGAGCTGGAATTTGGGGTGTTGAATTTTTCATTACCAAAGATGGTGCGTATTTTTCAGAATTATCTCCTCGTCCTCACGATACCGGAATGGTAACATTAGCAAACACGCAAAATTTTTCCCAATTTGAATTGCATGCACGAGCAATCTTAGGCTTATCAATTCCTGAAATATCATTAAACCAAAATGGAGCAAGTGCTGTAATCTTAGCAAGTGTTCAATCGGTTAGTGAACCTGAATTTAATGGTTTTGAAGAGGCAGCATTGATTCCAAAATCGGACTTTAAAATTTTTGGAAAGCCCTCAACTCGTCAATACAGAAGAATGGGAGTAGCACTTGCATATGGAAATGAAAATGTTGAAGAATTAATTGAAAAAGCAAAACTTGTTGCATCAAAAATTACTCTAAAATGAAAAAAATAGTTTTTATAACCCTCTTTATATCTTTTCTAAAAGCTGAGGCTCAATCGATACATTACAATCTTCGGATGCCAAAGCCTCAGAATCATTATTTTGAAGTAGAAATGGTCCTTACAGATTTTAAGGAAAAGCAAATTGATCTAAAATTACCTGTTTGGGCTCCTGGTTCTTATTTAGTTCGTGAGTTTTCTAAAAATATAAATCTTGTTAAAGCTTATGATCAAAAAGGAAATTTGATGGAGCTGGATAAAAAAACTAAAAATTCATGGTTCTTAAAAATTAATGGCGAAAAAAAAATAGTCATAAAATATGAGGTGTATGCTTTTGAACTTTCAGTAAGAACTTCTTTTTTAGATTTAAGTCATGGTTTTGTTTCTGGCTCCGGTGTTTTCATGTATGCCGAATCGTATCAAAATAAAAAAGGAACTTTGGATATTTTTCCACATTCAACTTTTGCCAAAATAACAACTGCTTTGCCAAAATCATTAATTCCTGAAAAAATAGGGGGAGTTGAGAAATTTACTTTTGAAGATTATGATCAATTAGTAGATTGTCCTATTGAAATTGGAAATCAAGTGGTTTTTGATTTTATGGCTTCGGGTGTAAAACATACTGTTGCAATGTATGGCGAAGGAAATTATGATATCCCAAGCTTAAAAACAGATATGACCAAAATTATTGAAGCTGAAACTGCGGTTTTCGGGGAAAATCCAAATAAAGAATATGTTTTTATTGTTCATAATGTTGTGGATGGTCAAGGAGGTCTTGAACATAAGAATTCTACAACTTTAAGCGTAAATCGGTGGACGTATGCCACACCAAAAAATATCGACTTTTTAAATTTGGTTGCACACGAGTATTTTCATCTTTGGAATGTGAAAAGAATCAGACCAATAGAATTAGGGCCTTTTGATTATTCTCAAGAAAATTACACAACCTTATTGTGGGTGATGGAAGGATTTACTTCTTATTATGATGAGTTAATTTTAAGACGAACTGGGCATTACTCACAAGAAGAGTTTTTAAATAAATTACAAAGTTCAATAAATTATGTTGAAGGTTCAGTTGGCGCTCGTGTTCAACCTGTTGCTCATGCGAGTTTTGATGCTTGGGTAAAAGCATATCGTCCTACTGAAAATAGTTCTAATACTTCGATGACTTATTATTCTAGAGGGTCAATTCTTGCAGCAATTTTTGATGTTATGATAATAAATAATTCAAAGGGAAAAGAGGGATTAGATGCCTTCTTAAAACACCTTTATACAAAATTTCACAAAGGTTTAAACAGAGGATTTTCAGATATTGAATTTAAAATTGAACTGGAAAAATTTGCAGGAAAAGATTTAACAGATTTTTATAAAAAATACATCAATGGCACAGAAATTTTGCCTTATGCAGAAATATTCGATAAAGTAGGATTAACGGTTAAAGATTTAACAAGTTTTTCGCCCTCTTTCGGAGCTGCTTGCAGACAAGAAGGTGGTAATGTAATCGTAAAAAGTATTCGAGCTGGATCTTGTGCAGAAGATGCTGGTCTAAGTGTTGGAGACGAAATTATTGGCTGTAATTCTTATCGCGTTGATCAAGGAATGTTAGATGGAATGATCAATAGCTTGACAATCGGAGAAACAGCAGAATTGCTTGTCGCAAGAGATGAAAACCTATTTTCAGTAAAAATTAGAATGACAAATTACCGAAAACCAGCATTTAAATTTGAAAAACAAACGAACTCGAAATATGAGACAGAGTATAACTATTGGTTGCGTTAAATTTACTTTTTTAACTCTTTTTTTAAACTTATCCTTTGTAATTAATGGACAAGGAAAATACTTGAATGTTCAGATTCCACCCGTAAATAAATTGTATTCATCAAATGAATGTGAACCTTCCATAGCAATAAATCCATTTAGACCGAATGAAATGGCAGCTGGTTCAATTTTAGCGGGCTATCATTATTCAAGTGATTCCGGAAAAACTTGGCAAAGTAAGGAAATAAAAAGCCCTTATGGCGTTTGGGGTGACCCTGTTGTTTGCTACGATTCAAAAGGTCGCTTGTATTATTTTCATCTTGCTAATTATACTAAGACTTCATGGATTGATCGTATTGTTTGTCAAACTTCAGACAAAATTCAAGGTCAGTTTTCTACTGGTTCATTTCCAAAACCTAATGGCACTAAAGCACAGGACAAACATTGGGTTGTAATTGATCCAATTTCTGATGTAGTTTACATGACATGGACACAATTTGATAAATATGGTTCTCCTAATCCAAAGGATAGTTCTTTTATTCTATTTTCAAAATCAATAGACCGCGGTGTTTCTTGGACTGATCCAGTTCGAATATCTAAATATGGCGGTGATTGTTTAGATGGTGATAATACTGTTGAAGGAGCTGTTCCTGCGTTGGGTATTAATGGAGAAGTATATGTCGCTTGGAGTGGTCCTCTTGGCTTGGTTTTTCAAAAGTCTTTAAATTATGGAGATACATGGCTAAAAGAAGAACGCACAATTTCACAACATACTGGAGGTTGGGAATTTTCTATTCCTGGAATGAATCGGGCAAATGGTCTACCATTCCTTGTTTCAGATATGAGCGAAGGTAAAAATAGTGGGACGCTTTATTTAAATTGGGCAGATCAAAAAAATGGAAAAAATAATACAGATATTTGGCTGAAGTCATCAAAAGATGGAGGTGAAACTTGGACGGATGCAGTTATGGTAAATCAAGATAAGACAAAAAAACATCAGTTTTTTACTTCAATAGCAATTGATCAAAGTAATGGTGATTTGCATTTTGTTTATTATGATAGAAGTAGAGATACGGCTAATAAAAATAAAACTGAAGTTGTTTGGTGTAGAAGCGAAGATGGAGGAATTACTTATAAAAGTGAGATTATATCTACTTCAGCCTTTATTCCTACTAAAGAAACGTTTTTTGGTGACTATCTTGGAATTGCTGTCAATAAAGGTGTAGTTAGACCAATTTGGCCAAGAATGGATAAGCAAAAAATCACCTTATGGACGGCGTTAATTAATTTTAAGTAAGTAATTGAAAAACATCCAATTAAGAATACCATTATCTTGGTCAAATGTAATAAATGAAGAATTTCATAAAGATTATTTCATACATCTAAATGAAACTGTCACCAAGTTTTATGCAGCAGAGACAAAACGTGTATTTCCGCCTGAAGAATTAATTTTTCGTGCTTTTGATTTATGCTCTTTTGAAAAACTTAAAGTTGTTATTTTAGGTCAAGATCCATATCCGACTTTGGGTAACGCAAACGGTCTAAGTTTTTCAGTTGCTGATTCTGTTAAATCTCTTCCTAAAAGTTTAAAAAATATCTTCTTAGAAGTTCAAGATGATTTAAAAATTGATTTTCCAAAAAACGGAAATTTAGAGAGATGGGAAAATCAAGGTGTTCTTATGTTAAATTCAATTTTAACTGTTGATGAAGGAGACCCAAATAGTCATAAAGATATAGGTTGGGAGAAATTTACTGATGCTGTAATTCATAAAATCAGTGCTGAAAAATCACAGCTTGTTTTTTTACTTTGGGGAAGAAATGCCATTGCGAAAAAGGAAATTATTGATTGTAAAAAACATTTAGTTTTAACTGCTCCTCATCCCTCACCACTTTCTGCTTACCGTGGTTTTTTCGGATGCAAGCATTTTAGTCAAACAAATCAGTATTTTCGGAAATTAGGGATAACAGAAATAAATTGGTGATTTTTTTCGTTCAAAAACGTAACTTTGTAGCAAATGAAAATTAAAAATGATTTGCTATTACGTGCTCACAATGGTGAATCATTAGAGCGATATCCTGTTTGGATTATGCGACAAGCAGGAAGAATCCTGCCAGAATATAGAATTGTTCGCTCAAAGCTTTCAGGATTTAAGGAATTAGTTGAAACACCAGAATTTGCTGCTGAGGTTACAATTCAACCAGTGGATTTATTAGATGTCGATGCTGCCATTATTTTTTCTGATATTTTGGTTGTTCCAGAAGCAATGGGTTTGCCGTATCAAATGATAGAACAAAAAGGTCCATGGTTTGAAAAAACAATTCGAAGCAATGAAGAATTAATTTATTTAGACACTAATATTGATGTTGAAGATAGACTTTCGTATGTTTTTGAAGCCATTAAATTAACGAAAATTGCTCTCGACTCGCGTGTACCATTAATTGGTTTTGCTGGTGCACCTTGGACTGTTTTTTGTTACATGGTGGAAGGAAAAGGATCAAAGACTTTTTCTGAATCTCGAAAATTACTTTATACAAACCCAGTTTTGGCACACGAATTGCTAAGCCGAATAACTGATGTCACGATTCGCTATATGAAAGCGCAAGTTTCAGCAGGTGCCGATGCATTGCAGTTATTTGATTCATGGGCTGGAATTTTAGGGACAGATCAATACAGAGAATTTGGATTAAAATACATTGAAAAAATAGTAGCTGCTTTTCCAAATTTTCCTTTTACTGTTTTTTCTAAAGGTGCACTTGCTTCTTTACCTGAAATTGCAGCGTTAAATTGCTCAACATTAGGCTTAGATTGGAATATGAGTATTGAGGAAACCCGAAAATTGGTCGGAGAAACTAAGACTTTACAAGGCAATTTAGACCCTTGTGTTTTATTTGGTTCTGACGACTTAATAAAAAAAGAGACAATAAAAATGCTAAATTCATTCAAAAGTCAAAGACATATTGTAAATTTGGGTCATGGAGTTTATCCTGATATTGATCCTGAAAAGGTAAAAGTATTTATTCAAACTGTAAAAAATTATGAAAATTAATATCCCGAAATTAGGTTTTTTAGCCTTAATTATTTCATCTTCTTATTCATTTGCTCAGAAAAATAAAGCTTTTGAGAAAGAAGTTTTGAAAATGACATTTGAAAGAAATCAATCAAATGATCCTATTAATGAAATCGGTGGAGTTGATGCCCTTGATTATGGTGTAAGTTCGCCAACTGAACGGAAAGCTGATTTATTTTCTACTGAGGGGGAAGGTGATGTTGGAATTCCAGAAAATCTATTTGGTAAAGAAGATCCTATAAAGGATATTGGTGGTTCTCAATATTTGGGATTGATATTTTACAAA
>CAMDDR010000018.1:0-28919 GCA_945892995.1 Chitinophaga pinensis
TTGTGGTGGTTTGTTTCTCCATAAAGTGTAATACATATTTAAATTAGAAGAGAATCTTTTACTCTTGTGACCATACCCCAATTCAAAAGATGAAACTTCTTGGTTTTTTATTTGCAAGAATTCTTTGTTGTTATTATCAAATACAGCATTCATTTTTGGGGCAATACTTAAATATCCTAGGTTACAAAAAATATTTTCATGCGAATTGATATTGTAATTCATTCCCGCTTTAATAGTTGCTCCCGAAAACCATTTTTGATCAGTAGTTGCAAATCGTGCTTGAGTTGAATTATTGTTGTATGAAACACCATTATAATCTAGTGTATCACCATAACCAACGGCTTGAACCAATGTTGTATCTGAAAGCACAAGATCTTTCTTCTTAAAGTAATCAGTTCTTTGATAACCAGTCATATTGAATGATGAGGTTAAAAAAGAACTCCATTTGTTTTTCTTGTATTCAATTTGCCCAAAAAAACCTGCCCATTTCACAGTTGCATCGTTGTGATAAGAAACTTTATCTCCAATTCTCTTCATTCCATAGGATGTGTTTCCTGCACCTACTGGCTGATTTTTATTTGAATTATCAATTGCATAGTCTCCACCCATCAAATCATAAACCGATTGGTAATGTGCTCCTTTATAATACCTTGCATCAACTCCAAACATACTCGTAAGACTATTACTTAGCTTATAATTAAAGGTTGACAATAGACCAAACCACTTATGATCGTTGTTTGCTGCACGTAAATAATTACTTGAAACATGCTCATCTACACTGTAAAGTGGAGAGTAATTTGTTTTATTCAGATCGTAAACCCCTTGAATATCATATAGGCCATTTGTCGTGTCCCTATCTGATAAAGTAGTTTTCATCGATGTGCCACCACCTTTCCCAATTGAAAGATATGCTACAGTTGTGAGATTTATTTTTTCATTTGGGTTGTATGAATGTGTCAGATTAAACTGCGGTTTATGAAAGAAATTGATTTTCTCATTAAAATCTTCGCCATTTAACATCCCGTAATTGGGATTGTAGCGAATACCTCTTGCTCCTTGCGAAGTAGTTGTAAACTGGGAACTGCTTACTAATGCTATTGAATCCAGTGATTGTTGGTAATTTATACCAGATCTTTCAGCTAATCCTTTATCAATAACTGCTATTGGTAAACGAGTAGTTCTTTGACCATGTGACTGGGGAGCGCCATTCACACCAAAGCTTAATAAATGTTTATCAAATTTCTTTTGAACTTTCATAAAATAAGAATAAGCATCGTCAAATGTTGCATCTGCATAACTTGAACCCCATTTTTTTGATCCTGCAATAGTTATTCCCCAGTTGCCCTTTAATAAGCCAGTATTATATCCAAATGCTGTTTTAAAAAGACCATAACCGTTGACTTCTTGTTTAATTGAAGTGCTCATTTTAGAATCTATTCCTTTGGTTACAATATTCATTGTTCCACCAACAGAAACTATGGATAATTTAGAAGCTCCTAATCCTCTTTGCACTTGCATGTAGCGCGTAATATCTCCAATTCCATCCCAGTTGCTCCAGTAAACTTGACCATTTTCCATGTCATTCACAGGAACACCATCTACTAAAACAGCAATATTTCGTTGGTCAAATCCACGAATTGACACACGAGCATCACCCACACCACCACCTTGTTCGGTAGCATACGCTCCTGGAGTTGAGTTAAGAACCATTGGTAAATCTCTTGTTCCTAATTCTTCAGCAATTTGCTTAGAACTTAAAGTTGAGAATGCAATAGGTGTCTCACGTGCTTTTGCTATTTCTGCTTTTACAACAACCTCATCAATTAATTTTTCGATTGGTGATAGCGTTAGATCAATTTTTAAAGCGGTACTTCCTGCTTGAATAATTTTAATTAAGGTGTCATAGCCAATGTAGCTAACTTTTAGGTTATGAGAGGTGTTTGCAGCAACTGATAAGACATAATACCCATCAATATTTGTTTTTGTTATTAGCGTATTGCCACAAACTATTCGAACACCAATAAGAGTTTCTTTGGTGTACTTATCATAAACAGTTCCGCTTAGTTGTATTTTTGTCTGCCCAAAAGACACAGACAAAGCAAAAATAGAAACAACAAGGAAAACTAATTTTCTCATATAAAATTACAGTTGCTAATCAAAGAAATGTAATAACTTATTTATTGAATAATGATGTTTGCTTGAGCAATGGAAGCATCTGAAAAATACAATCTAACAGAATAAATCCCTTTAGTTAGAAGACTAGAATCAATGGTACTAAACTTCGTGTTGCTTGATTTTTTTTCGCTTATAACAACTTGTCCCAAAATATTCACAACTTCGATAAATTCAATTGACTCAGAGCTTGAAATACTAAAAAGACCATCAGCTGATGGATTAGGATAGACAGCAAAAGAAACACTATTTGCTAAGTCACTTACTCCTGAAAGACAAGAACAAACATGCGTTCCAAGATTAGACCAAGTATTTTGTGGTAATGAGTCCCATTGATTAGAAACAATAAATGAAGAAGGATTTGCACTTACTCCAATTTGAACAGATGATTTACGAACTAAGGTATGGTTTTCTGTCCAAACTGCTCCAACAGAACCATCATAAGGGAATTCATCACCCCATCCATCAGCAGACGTCATAGAAGCATCACCTGTTTTCCCTAATAGGTCAATCATAACTGAACCATTGAATAAAGCAATTGCATCGTTTCCGTTCATATAAGTTGGTGCAGGATAAACACCATCTAATTGATTTGCCATTGCTTGTAAAATTGGGTCGCAAGCTGGAGAAGTTGTTGATGTTGTAATCTGACCATTTGCAATAACAAAGGCAGAATTAGCCGCAATTGATCCTGATAAATTTAAAACACCTCCATTAGCAGAAGATCCTTGTCCATTTGAAAAACGTTCAATGCGGTAACCTGATAAATCGATTGCAGAAGCTGTTGGATTGTAAATTTCTAATGCTTTATTATTTCCTGAGCCTTCAACATATTCAGAAATAAATAATTCGCTACAATTTTGAGAAAAAGAAAAAGTTGCCGCAAAAAATGATAATAATAGTAGATTTTTTTTCATAAGAGTTAATTTAAATAAATGAATAAACGATTAGAAGCTTTGTAAAAAAATAATTTTTAACAAGTAATTTCATTTTTTTTGAATGGTTTTAGCATAAAAATTGCCTCTAGGAGTTCACTCAAAAAATTATGAAACAAATTTAATTCTTTTTTTTTGCTTTGTGATTAATTTTTTGTTAACAATTCGAGAGGTTTTAAATCAATATTGTTTGGATTTGGCATTAAGTGAAAAAAAAAATCTTAATTTCGGCAAGTAAATTTAAATTCATGAAAAATATTTTTTTTAGCGCCTTTTTCTTTCTATGTCTTACTAAAATTGTTGCTCAAGAGCTTTCAATTGAAAAAATATGGAAAAAATACGAATTTTCTTCAAAGGGAATTGCCGGTTTTAAATCCATGAACAATGGAACCCATTATACAAAACCAGGAAATGATTTATCCATTCTAAAATATGACATATTAGACGCTTCAGATCTTGGAAAGACACTTGTAGATTCTAAAAATTTAGTTTACAACTCAAAGATGATTGATTACGATGATTATGAATTTAATTCTGATGAAACAAAAATTTTATTTTTAAGTGAAACGAAAGCAGTTTACCGAAGAAGTTTCACGGCTGAATATTTTCTTTATGACATTGCAACAAAAAAATTAGAAGCACTAGACGAAAAACATCACCCTCAGACCTTGGCGGAGTATTCTCCCGATGGAAAAATGGTTTCATACATTTATGGAAATGACTTATTTGTTAAAAATCTGCAAACTGGAAAAATTACAAAATTAACATTGGATGGGAAACGCAATAAAGTAATAAATGGAACGACAGATTGGGTTTATGAAGAAGAATTTTCAATAACGAAAGCATATGCTTGGTCACCCGACAGTAAAACAATTGCGTTTTTGCGTTTTGATGAAAAAGCTGTTAAAGAATATTCTTTGGAAACTTACGGAAACCTTTATCCTGAACACTACGAATATAAATATCCAAAAGCTGGCGAAGACAATAGTAAAGTTACAGCACATTTGGTAAATGTAAAGTCTGGAGCGATTAGCAATTTAACCCTAGGTGAATATGAGTATATTCCAAGATTAAATTGGTCGTCATCTTCTAATCAGTTGATTCTTCAAACGATGAACCGGCATCAAAATAATTTGAAGTACCATTTAATTGATTTAACCAAAGGAAAACCTAGCTATAAAATTATTTTTGAAGAAAATTCTGATACTTATATCGATGTTGATGACAATTTATTAATTTTAAAGGATGGCCAAACCATTCTTAGAGCAAGTGAAGTAGATGGCTACAAGCATATTTACAAGTTGGGTTTTGATGGAAAAGCAACACAAATAACAAAAGGATCTTGGGATGTGATTGATTTTTTAGGAATAGATGAATCTAGCAATACCATTTATTATTCTTCAGCAGAAGTATCTTCAATACAAAAATCAATTTATTCCATTCAGCTAGATGGAACAAATAAAATAGATTTAACAAAAGAAATGGGTTATAATGAAGCGGAATTTTTATCGGGTATGAAGTTCTTTATTCATACTTACTCAAATGGAAATACACCGGCTAAAATTTCACTTTGTAAAAATGATGGGTCTCTTGTTCGCATTTTACAAGACAATAATGAGCTAAAAGATCGCTTGAAGCCTTATAATTTGAGTAAAAAAGAATTTTTTAAAATTTCCGCGAATGGTATTTCCTTAAATGCCTGGATGATTAAACCCACTAATTTTGATCCGAGTAAAAAATACCCCGTTTATTTTAATGTTTATGGCGGGCCAGGGCATAATGAAGTCCTTGATTCATGGGATGGTTCAGATTTTATGTATCATCAATTATTGGCACAAAAAGGATACATTGTTTTTTCGGTAGATCCAAGAGGCACAATGTATCAGGGAACGAAATTTAAAAAATCTACTTATTTAGAATTAGGAAAACTTGAAATAGAAGATATTATTAATTCAGCAAAGGAATTGACAAAATTGCCTTATGTTGATGGAAATAGAATTGGAATAATGGGTTGGAGTTATGGTGGATTTATGGCTTCTTTAGCAATCACAAAAGGAGCAGATGTTTTTAAAATGGCAATAGCAGTTGCACCGGTAACAAATTGGCGGTATTATGATAATATCTACACTGAGCGTTTTATGAGAACTCCGGCAGAAAATGAAGCAGGTTATGATGGGAATTCTCCGATTAATTTTGTTGATAAAATGAAAGGTAAATTCTTTTTAATTCATGGGTCAGCGGACGACAATGTACATTACCAAAATTCCATGGAAATGATTAATGCTATGGTAAAAGCAAATAAACAATTTGATTTATTTATTTATCCAGATCGAAATCATGGAATTTATGGTGGAAATACACGTAATCACTTGTTTACAATGATGTTTGATTACGTTCTAAAGAATTTATAAGCCCGAACTCAAATTATTTTTAATTTTTTAATAAATTATTCATATTCTGTATTTATTTTTATTAGAAAAAGTTCGTACTTTTATAAACGATACAATTATTAAAAAATTACTTATAAAAACACATGTCTGAAATTGCAAAAATAGAGCTAGATGGTACGATTTATGAATTACCTGTCATTGAAGGTTCTGAAAATGAAAAAGCCATAGATATCTCCAAACTGCGAGAATTAACTGGTTACATTACCTTAGACACTGGTTACAAGAATACAGGAGCTACCAAAAGTGCTATTACATTTTTAGACGGCGAACTAGGAATTTTGCATTACAGAGGATATTCTATAGAGGAATTAGCAGAGAAAGCATCTTTTATGGAAGTATCTTATCTTCTTATTTACGGAGAATTACCGACTCAAACTCAATTTACAAACTTTGAAACAAAAATAAAAAAGCACACCTTAGTTCACGAGGACATGAAGCGGTTTTTTGAGGCATTTCCTGCACAAGCTCATCCAATGGGTGTTTTATCCTCTATGGTTTCTTCTTTGGCTACATTTTATCCAGAATCACTCGACCCGAATAGAAGTGCAGAAGCTAAAGACTTAACAATTCAACGCATATTAGCAAAATTACCAACTTTATCTGCATGGTCTTACAAAAACTCAATAAGACACAAGGTCATGTATCCAAGAAATAATTACAATTATTGTGAGAATTTCCTTCATATGATGTTTGCTATGCCTACTGAGGATTATCATGTAGATCCAATAATTGTTAGTGCAGTAAATAAATTATTTATTCTTCATGCTGATCACGAGCAAAATTGTTCTACTTCAACCGTAAGAATGGTAGGGTCTTCTCAAGCAAATTTATATTCATCAGTTTCAGCTGGTATTTCTGCGCTTTGGGGACCATTACATGGAGGAGCAAATCAAGAAGTAATTGAAATGCTAGAACAAATCCATAAAGATGGTGGAAATGTAGATAAATGGATATTAAAGGCAAAAGATAAAGAAGATCCTTTTAGATTAATGGGATTTGGTCATAGAGTTTATAAAAACTTCGATCCGAGGGCTAATATAATAAAGAAAACATGTGATGAGGTTTTAGAAAAATTAGGCATTAGTGATCCATTATTGGAAATTGCTAAAAAACTAGAAAAAGTTGCCTTAGAAGATGAGTATTTTAAATCTCGGAATCTATACCCAAATGTTGATTTCTATTCTGGAATAATCTATAAAGCAATTGGAATCCCTACAGAAATGTTTACAGTAATGTTTGCACTTGGCAGACTTCCAGGATGGATTGCTCAATGGAAAGAAATGACTGAAAATAAAGAGCCAATTGGTCGACCAAGACAGATTTACATTGGTAAAACTTCAAGAGAATACGTTCCTTTGTCAAAAAGATAAATTACTGCTCACAAATTTAATGTAAAGCTATTCTTCGGAGTAGCTTTCTTCATTTTTTGCCTTTTTAGACCCGTCGTAAATCTCAAATTTCCTAAAGCTACATTCTAAATCGCCATTAAAGACTTTGGTCTTTTTCGTTGGTTTTAAGCCAATACTTTTCCAACCCTCCTCACTTGAAGAAATAATCCATGCTTCAGAATTTGTCATTGAATGCTTCATCCATGTCCCTAAAGCATCATATAATTCAGGAATATCTGTTTCCATTCGTTCACCATAAGGTGGATTAGTTAATATAAAGAGCTTTTCTTCTGTTTTTGTAACTTGATCAAAGGGAAGCACAGAAGTTTTTACAAAGCGTCCAAAACTCATACTACGAAGATTTCTTCTTGTTTTTAGAATCATTTCATCTGAAATATCTGACCCAATAATTTCACAGGGCAAAGATCTAACGATACGCGGTGCACTTTCATAAATCTCATTCCAAAGCTTTTCATCGTAATTATTTAAATTTTTGAATGCGTAATGCTGTCGTTCAATATTTGAGGGTATTCCAGTTGCTAAAAAAGCAGCCTCTATTAAAATTGTTCCAGATCCACAAAATGGATCCATGAATGTTGTTGTTCTATCCCATCCTGATTGACGAATTAGACTTGCTGCAACCACTTCATTTAGAGGTGCTTCTCCAACTTCTTCACGGTAGCCCCGTTGAAACAATGGAAGCCCACTTGTATTAACGGATATCGTAACTTCATTTTCTTTTATATACAAGTCAAAAAGAACTTGAGGTTTTTTAAGATCAATATTTGGTCGTTCGTTTTGTGTTTCTCTAAAACAATCTACAATTGCATCCTTAAGAACTAAAAATGGATAGTGCGTATTCTTAAAAAGAGTCGAAAAAACTGCACCTTTAATAGCAAATGTCTTGTTTGAAGAAAAAATCTCATTCCAATAAATACCAGCTGCTTTTTTATATAAGTCATCTTCAGATTTTATAAAGAAATGTTCTATTTCTACTAATATAGAAATTGCACAGCGAATATATAGATTGAGAAAATAAACGTCTTCCCATGAGCCATTTATTCTTACAGCTCGATTTAAAAATTCTATTTTATCGTAACCTAATTCAATTAGTTCCTCTCCTAATGTTTGTTCAAATCCAAAAAAACATTTTAGTGTTATTTTGAGTTCACTTTCGCTTGTCGTTTCTTTTGATTTCATTTTAAATTTTTATACTCTAACTTTGTACAAAATAACAAAATTGTCCAGACTCAGCTACCTATTAGCTCCATTATTTATCATCATTGCATTCTTTACAAGTGCTCAGCAGCGCGTTGGATTAGTATTAAGTGGTGGTGGCGCTTCTGGAATTGCTCATGTTGGAGTTCTTAAGGCACTAGAGGAAAGAGGCATTCCTATAGATTTTATTGCAGGAAGTTCGTCTGGCGCTTTAGTTGGAAGTTTGTATGCATGTGGTTATTCTCCGGAAGAAATTGAAGCATTTGTATTAAGTCAAGAATTTAAATATATGACTTCAGGTGTTTTAGATGCAAAACATCACTTTTTATACCGCCAAGAAGATGCAAATGCTAGTACTTTTAATTTTTCAATTTCACGCGATAGTATTTTACGAAAATCAATTCCCTTGAGTATCATTACTCCTATTTTGATGGATTTTGAAATGCTGCGTTCTTTGGGAATTACCAGTGCAGCTTACAAGGAAGATTTTGATGCCCTTTTTGTCCCATTTCGTTCTGTTGCATCGGATGTTTTAAATAAAAAAAGTGTTGTTTTTCGATCTGGTAATTTGAATGAAGCAATCAGAGCATCCATTACTTATCCTTTGTATATTAATCCCATAAAAATTGATGGGAAAATATACTTTGATGGTGGTTTGTACAATAATTTTCCTCTTGATGTTATGTACAATGAATTCAACCCAGATTTTATTATTGGAAGTAATGTAACAAATAATTCAAGTGTTATAGACGAACAAGATTTTATTGGCTTATTAAATACGATGATGACCATACCAACAAATTATCAGATGCCCTGCAAAAATGGACTTGTAATTAAGCCAAATACCAAAGTTGAAACCTTTGATTTTAATAATATTAAGCAAGCAATTAACGATGGTTATAATTCAACATTATTGTATTTGGACTCAATAGAATTATTTGTTAAAAATAAAGTTCCTAAAGAGCTTGTAAATAAAAGAAGGGTATTATTTAGATCTTCTATACCTCCATTGAGAATTTCAGAGATAAAATCAAGAAATGAAAATAATTCTGAGTTAAATTTTGTTAAAAAATCAATTATTAGAGAAAAAAAGAATGAAGTCTTATCAGAATTAAGCTTCGAAAAACGATTTTTTAGACTCTATGAAGCTCCACAAATTGATTATATTTTTCCAACGCTAAAATTAAAAAGTGATTCAAGCTATGCGTTAAATTTAAACCTAAAAAAAGCACGTAATTTTAAATTTGATATTGGTGGTCATGTTTCTTCGCGCGCTGTAAACATGGCTTATGTTGGAATAACATATAGAAGTATTAATAGTGTTGCATCAAGTATACATGCTGAATCCTATTTTGGTAAATTTTATAGCTCAGCAAAAGCTGATATTAGTATTGACATTCCTGCGATTTTACCCGCTACTTTTTCGCCCTATTTCGTTTTAAATCGCTGGGATTATTTTAGAAGTTTCGCTACTTTCTTTGAAGAGGTTCAACCATCATTTTTAATTCAAAATGAGATTTATTATGGCCTTAAAATAAAACATTCCGTTACAAATAGTATAAAATCTACTTTTGATGCAAGATTTTTTAGGCTCGAGGATTCATACTATCAATCGACTAATTTTACAAATACCGATACAGCAGACATCACAATTTTTAGAGGTTTTTCTGCAAGTTGGGAGCTTAAAAAAAGCACATTAAATCGGAAACAATTTGCTAATAGAGGTAATTTATTTTTGTTTAAGGTTAGATTAGTCGATGGTTATGAAAGATCATATGCAGGATCTACTTCTTTTTACGATAGTGTTTTTAATATAAATCATCAGTGGATTAATTTAAATACTGAATACCAAAATTATTTTAGCTTTAAAAAAGTCCTTCATATTGGAATTCATTTAAGGGGGCAATTAAATTCTCAATCACTATTTTCAAATTATACTGCTACTTTATTATCATTGCCAACTTTTTCTCCATTGGTAGATGCAGAAACTTATTTTTTATCTGAATACCGTTCTCATCAGCATTTTGGTGGTGGACTTAATCTAGTTTTTACCCTTAAAAAGAATATTGATTTTCGAATAGATGCCTATTTTTATCAACCGATTATTTTATTACAAGAAAATGAAAATGGTTCAAGTCAATTTACAAAGCCTCTTAAAGGAAATACTTTTATGGGTTCTAGTTCATTCGTTTTTCAAACGCCAATTGGACCGCTAAGGGCAACTTTAAATTATTTCCCAAAACAAGATAAACCTTTTCAATTTCAGGTCAGCTACGGCTATGTATTATTTAATGAGCGAGCAATTCGTTAAATTAATCCTCTTGATCTCAATAACTCATCAAGCGACTCTATATCAGTGTAAAGAACATCTCGTGGTTTACTTCCTTGAAAAGTACCAATTATTCCCATAGCTTCTAATTGATCTACAATTCGTCCAGCACGGTTGTAACCTAACTTTAATTTCCTTTGAAGCAAGCTTGCCGAACCTTGTTGATTTATAACTATAATTCTTGCAGAATCGACAAACATGGCATCTATTTCATTCATGTCTACTTCTCCAATATTTTCTCCACCTTCAGCAATGTATTCCGGTAATATAAGTGCTTCAGGAAATGCCCGCTGCTCTCCAATAAAACTGCAAATATCTTCTACTTCTGCTGTGTCTACAAAACCACATTGAAGTCGAATAATATCTGAACCAGTTGAAATAAGCATATCTCCTCTTCCAATTAATTGGTCGGCTCCTGATGCGTCAAGAATTGTTCTAGAATCTATTTTAGACAATACCCTAAATGCAATCCTAGCAGGGAAATTAGCTTTTATCATCCCTGTAATCACATTAACAGAAGGTCGTTGAGTTGCTACAATTAAATGTATTCCAATCGCTCTGGCTAACTGTGCAATTCTAGCTATTGGATGTTCTATTTCTTTGCCCGCCGTCATTATTAAATCTGCAAATTCGTCAATTAGAACAACTATATAGGGCATAAAATAATGTCCTTTTTCTGGATTTAATCTACGAGATATGAACTTAGCATTATATTCTTTAATTGCCCTAACTCCTGCATCCTTAAGTAATTCGTAGCGATTATCCATTTCTACACACAAAGAGTTTAAGGTATTCACTACTTTCGATGTATCTGTAATAATTGCATCTTCTTCTCCAGGTAATTTTGCTAAGAAGTGGCGCTCTATTTTGTTATAGAGCGTTAATTCTACTTTTTTAGGATCAACTAAGACAAATTTTACTTGTGCAGGATGTTTTTTATATAAAATAGAAACTAAAATAGCATTTAATCCAACGGACTTTCCTTGTCCCGTAGAACCAGCAACTAATAAATGCGGCAGTTTTGTTAAGTCGAATACATAAGTTTCATTTGTTATTGTTCTTCCCAAAACAACGGGTAATTCACCGTCAAAATTTTGAAATTTATCAGAAGAAATAAGGGAGTGCATGCTAACCATTTCAGGATTTGAGTTTGGCACTTCTATTCCAATAGTTCCTTTTCCTGGAATAGGTGCAATTATTCTAATTCCAAGTGCGCTTAAACTCAAGGCGATATCGTCTTCTAGATTTTTTATTTTTGAAATCCGTACTCCTGGTGCTGGGACAATTTCATATAAGGTAACAGTTGGACCAACAGTAGCTTTGATTTTTGCTATGTCAATTTTGTAATGTGAAAGCGTTTGTACAATTTTATTTTTATTGGATTCAAGTTCTTCTTTGTTAATCGAAATGTCCTTATTCCCAAAATCTCTAAGTAAATCAATAGGAGGTAAAATATACCCATCTAAGTCTTTTTTTGGATCATACTCACCAAATTTCGCTACTAGTCCAGCTGCCAAAACATCTTCTTCTCCATGTTTATTCATTACTTTTTCAGTAATTGAATCACTTTCAATTGGTTTTTCATTAGATTCCTGGCCTATCTCAATTTCAAAATCATCATCTTCCTTTATTGTAACAATTAATTCACTTTCATCAAATTCAGCATCATCTTCATCTGAAAAATCAACAGTTTCTGAGACGGCATCTTTTTTTATCTGATCTTCTTTTATCGTGTTAACGACTAAAATGTCTTCAAACTCATTTGTGTTTTTATGTTCTTCAGTCTCTATATCAGAATCATTGCTTTTATCGTTTTTAAAATAGGAAAATAAAGCAGCAAAATTTGGATTAAATTGAATTGCAGTTAAAACATAAAACGACATGATAAGTAATGAAATAGTTCCTATTTTCCCTATCGTTAAAATCATCCATTCGTTCAAATAAAATCCAAAAGTACCTCCTAGATAATTTACTGAATAAGAGAAATAACCTAAAAAAATTGATGTCCAAATCATATATGTTAAACCAATAGTGAATGCCCTTCCAATGTTCAGAATACTTTTTCCAAATAGAATTTTTATACCTGAAATAAAAAGCAGGAAACAAAGAATAAAAGAAGAAATTCCAAAGAGTCGATAAATTAAGAGGTGTGATGACCAAGCGCCAAATTTTCCTAACCAATTTTCAACTGGTTCTTGAGAAGAATTAAAAAATAATTCAAATAACGATCGATTCAAGACTTTATCTTGATCGACTGTCCAAGTAAATAAGTAAGAAACACAAGCTAAAAAAAGATAAAGTGACAAGAGGGTAAAAGTTGAACCCAGAATAATTTTAAATTTTGACCAATCAATTATTCTTTTTTCAGCTGTTTTTTTAGTTGACTTTTCTTCAGCTTCAACATTTCCATCTCTAGATTTATTTTCTTTTCCTGATTTAGATGGCTTTTCAACTAGTTTATCAGGAGTGTTTGGTATAAAATGGTTCTCTTCCATGCAGAATAAAGTATATTTAACGAAGATATGAGTATAAGTAACAAGAGTAGCTCAATTACCGATGAAGTATAAACAATTTATTGTTAGCAGGGATTTTTAAATTGTCTGTTTCTACCTTACTTTTTGTTTTCTTCCTCACTTGGATTTAAGAACTTATTTGTAAATTCTTCAAAACTTATAATCTTATAACCTTGTGGAATCATAAACAAGTCTAATGGAGGACTATTATTTTTCAGTTCCTTGAGTGTGTATTTTAATAACCCATCTACTGTTGGCACATAAAACAAAAGTGGAAGACCCGGTAAATTTTTATAAATATTTGCATATTTTGAAGATATACTTTTTGTGTAGTAGAAGGTTAAATCTTCTGAGATTTCTTTGTGCTTGACTCTTAGTTTTTTAACCTTTATTTCAGCAATCTTCCTCGTGCCCATTTGTTTTTTAAATGTATAGTTTTGAACAGTATCTAAAATTAAATGCTCATTTGTTCGGACCGCAAAATTTTGTTGGTCCGATTCAACTAGTAAATAAGATCTATTTAATCTTAAATGTTTTATAAGTTCTTGTTTTCCTGAAATAGAATTAAAATTTACAACTCTCAGCAAGGAATCTTTTGCATAAATAATCATAAAAGAACGAATAGAATCTTTCTTATCAACTCGTTCAATTTCATATGTTAACTCACCTGAAAACAAACCTTTATTTTGAGAAAATCCAGATTTGATGATTAAGGAAAATAATAATGCTAGCAAAAAATATCTCATTTAAATCTATTATTTATTTGTAAAGTTATCAATTATTGGTCTGAGTGTTGAAATCAAAAAAATATAGTGTAAAATATTTTTTTGAGTTTTAAATTGAAAAATATCTAAAGTATTACTATTTTTGTGCACGGAGAATTGGCAGAGTGGTCGATTGCGGCAGTCTTGAAAACTGTTGTACCGAGAGGTACCGTAGGTTCGAATCCTACATTCTCCGCTTAAAGTCTTGTATTAATTGCAAGGCTTTTTTTATTGTTATTAAAAATAGCAACTATTGACAATTTTGAAGTAGTTTAATTTTTTAATTTTGAATAATCGTAAAAATTAATGTATGAAGCAAGTCCTTAAATTTATATTTGTTTTTTCTTTTGTGTCGATAGGAACAGCGCAATCATATTGGCAACAGGAAGTTAACTATACAATTGTAGCTCGTTTGGATGACAAAAAGCATGAGATTTCAGCTTTTGAGGTTTTTGAATATGTAAATAATTCACCAAATTCATTGGATAAAATATACATCCATTTATGGCCCAATGCATACAGAAATGGAAATACAGCTTTGGCAAAACAACAATATAAAAGCGGGAATAATATCTTGCGTTTTGGTAATGACAGTTTAAAAGGTGGTATCGATTCCCTGGATTTTCAGTCAAATGGTATTCGTTTAAAATGGGAATATGATGCTAAGAATAGTGACATCTGTATTTTACAGCTCCAAAATCCCCTCAAATCTGGCGATCGAATTCGAATTTCTACACCTTTTAAAGTGAAAATTCCGTCTGGTGAAATATCTAGATTGGGACATGTCGGGCAATCCTATCAAATCACACAATGGTACCCAAAACCAGCTGTTTATGACAAAAATGGATGGAATCAAATGCCTTATTTGAATCAAGGAGAATTTTATTCAGAATTTGGGTCCTTTGATGTAAGTATTACACTACCCAAAAATTATGTTGTTGGTGCAACAGGAGATTTAAAAACCGAAAGCGAGATAATTTTTCTTAACGAAAAGGCAAATGAATCATTAAAAAGACTTCCCGATTATTTATCTCAAAAACAAGGTAGAAATGGAAAAACCCCTTTTCCAGCATCAGATAGTGAATGGAAAACGATTCGTTATACGCAGGAAAAAGTGCATGATTTTGCTTGGTTTGCAGATAAACGTTACGCTGTATTGAAAGGTGAAGTAGAATTACCGCAGGGAAAACGAAAAGTAACTTCTTGGGCAATGTTTGTTCCGCATAATGCGATTTATTGGCAGAATGCTATAGAATATATCAATGACGGAACTTATTATTATTCATTGTGGAATGGAGATTATCCCTACAATCAAGTTACAGCTGTTGATGGAACAATTAGTGCAGGAGGAGGAATGGAGTATCCAAATGTTACTGTAATCGGAAATGCTAGTTCAAAAGAAGAGTTGGAGGTAGTTATCGTGCACGAAGTTGGACACAATTGGTTTTATGGAATTTTAGGAACAAACGAGCGGGTGCATGGTTGGATGGACGAAGGAATGAATACCTTAAACGAAATGCGCTACATTCAAACGAAATATCCAAACAACACGCGACTTTCCGATATGCTCTTGAATGGGCGCTTACATTTTAATGATTTAGATCACCACGACATGGGAGATGTTTCTTATCGTGCAATTTCCGGCTTTGGTGCTGATCAAGCAATAGAAACACACTCGGAAGATTTTACACCAACTAATTATGGCTTAATAATGTATCAAAAAACAGGCTTGGTTTTTTTATACCTGAAAGATTACCTTGGGGAAGAATTATTTAACAAGGTTATGCATGATTATTTTGAGACATGGAAATTCAAACATCCACAGCCAGAAGATATGCGCAAAACAATGGAGGAAAGCTCGGGGAAAAATTTATCATGGTTGTTCGATGATTTAATTCAAACAACAAACCATATCGATTATAAAATAAAGAGCGTTCGTTCAATGAAAGTTGGTTCCTTAGTGAAAGTAAAAAATGTTGGGCAAGTAAATGGTCCCATAACCTTAAATGTATTCAAAGATTCAATTTTAATTGAAACTGTTTGGGTGGAACCGGGTGTGGAAGAAATTAAAATTAAGTCTAATCGCTCTCAATTTACACGATTGGTAATCGATGATTCGAAGAATATTCCTGAGATTAACCGTGGAAATAATACTTGGACTAAAAAGTTTCTTTTCCCAAAAATAGAGCCCCTGAAATTTGAGTTTTTAATTGGTGATAACGAAACAAAAAGGACAAATATTTTTTGGTCACCTTCAATTGCCGGAAATTTATACGATGGTTTACTTATTGGCGCTGCTTTCCATAATATGGGAATTCCTTTTAATCCTTTCCAATATTTTGTTGCGCCGCAATTTTCTTTCGGAAGAAAAAATATTGCTGGAATGAGCGAGTTTAGTTATACTTTTCTTCCAAAAAAGAATGTTAGAATTTCAAGAATCGGATTTTCTCTAAAAAACTTTGGCTCAGATGTTTCAACTGGATCGTTTTTGACAATCGCACCTTATTGGTCTTTAAAACTAGGGAATCGTGGCAAGACAAAGCCGACTGGGCATGATATTCTTGTGCAAGCTATTTTTACAAAATTGCAAAAAGGTATAGATACTCTTGATCAATTTGGTTGCTTCGCACAGTATAATTATCGTGTAGATTTACCGGATCATATTTTTAATTTTAAATTAAGAGGTGAATACATGCAAACGAAATCTAATTCTGATAATGTTGCAAGATTATTGGCATCAAGTACTTACAAATACCGTTTTCTTAAAAATAAATCAGAGAGGTGGATCGAATTACGAGTAAATTTCGGAAATATATTTTTATATAATAATTCAACTGGTGTAGGGAATAATTACCGTATGTCAATGAGTGGCGCTCGGGGAAATCAAGATTTATTTATGGAGGAGTATAACTTAGGTCGCTATGAAACTTCAGGAATATGGTCGCAGCAACGAATGAGTAATTTTGGTAATTTCTCTAGCACTTCTGATTTTGGAAGCTCTTCTTTTTGGATGGCTTCAACTAATCTGTTTACTCAAATTCCAAAAATTCCAAAAATTATTGGTGTTTTTGCTGATTTTGGTACATTTTACGATGGTTCTACTGTTCATTCTATGTATAATGCAGGTATTGGAATAAGGCTTTCAGGTATTTTAAGCATCTCGTTTCCCTTTGTGCAAAGCTCGAATATGGGTACAGATTTATTTACTAACTATCAAAATAAAATCCGATTTACTTTAAAATTAAATCCTGTTAATAAGGGAATTTTAAATCAGATATTAAACTAACTTTAAACAAATATAAATTATTATGACTGAATCAACTGAATCAAAAGTGTCATTTGGCAAAGTTTTTTGGCCAAGTTTAGTAGCAATTATGATTGCAAGCATTGCAGGCCTTGTATTTTTCTTTTTGATTTTAGGAGGGATTATTGGTGCTTTTAGTGATTTTGGACCTGAACCTTTAGCACTTAAAGAAAAAACAATCCTGCACATGCAATTAAAGGGCACTATTTTAGAAAAAGCTGATACTGAACTTGATCCTACAACATTTACAATTTCTAAAAGTATTGGACTTCCTGATATTTTATATGGCTTATCAAAAGCGAAAGAAGATAAAATGATTAAAGGACTTTTTATTGATGTTTCGGATGTAGATTGTGGTATGGCAACAGCACGTGAGATAAGAAATGCACTAAAAGATTTTCAGAAAAGCGGAAAGTTTGTTGTAGCATATAACTCAGGAGAGTATATTTCACAAAAAGCATATTACATAAGCTCTGCTGCAAAAGAAGCTTTTGGATTTCCAACTTCTGCTTTTCAATTAACTGGATTGGGTGGTGAAATGATTTATTACAAAGGAATGTTGGATAAATTAGATTTAGAAGTGGAAATTATTCGTGGAAAAAATAATGATTTTAAAAGTGCTGTTGAACCATTTTTTAGAACAAACATGAGTGATTCTAGTCGTGTACAAGTTCAGCGCTACATCACCTCTATTTGGGAAGATATGTGCAACGACATTGCGCTTGACCGGAACATAAAAACGGAAGAGTTAAATCTTATTGCCGACGAGTTAAAAATTACGCGCGCTGAGGATGCTGTATCTTTTGGACTTTTAGATGGTGTGAAATACCGAGATGAAATGATGGAATATTTAATGAAAAAAGTTTCTGAGAAGTCAGAAGACAAGTTAGAATTTCAGAATTTTGAGAAATATGCAAAAAGAACATTTTCCGATGAACAGGATATCGTAAAAAATCAAGATCCTTCTATTGCAGTTATTTTAGCAGAAGGTGAGGTCTCTACTGACGGAGATGGCTTGAGTTCTTTCGATATCTGCAAACTTTTTAAAGATGTTAGAAATGAAAAATCAATTAAAACTGTTGTTTTTCGTATAAATAGTCCTGGAGGAAGCGCTTTGGCAAGCGAAGAAATTTGGCGCGAGGTTGCTTTAACAAATAAAGTAAAAAAGGTAATTGTTTCTATGGGAGATGTTGCAGCTTCTGGAGGTTATTACATTGCAAGTCCAGCTTATAAGATATTTGCTGAATCAACAACAATTACAGGCTCAATTGGTGTCTTTGGAATGATTCCTTATACTGGAAAGATGCTTCAAAACAAATTGGGCATTACATTCGACCAAGTAAGTACAAACAAACATTCTGTGCTTTCCACTAATCGCAAATTAAGCCCTGAAGAATTGGCTATTACACAAGCTGAGGTGGATCAGATTTACGATCAATTTTTAAAGCGTGTTGCAGATGGTCGCAAGATGACAAAAGAGGAAGTAAATGTTATTGCTCGAGGTCGAGTTTGGACAGGGCGAGATGCATTGCGAATCGGTTTAGTAGATCAATTGGGTGGCTTGCCTGATGCTATCGCTTTTGCAACAAATAAGGCAAAATTAAAAAATCCTAAAGTTATTTATTACCCACTTAAGGAAGATGATTCATTTTCACAACTCATTGAATTAATTGAAGAAGAAACAGAAAATGATGTCCGTATAAAATCAAATGCTATGCCCAAAGAATTTATGGAATATTACGAGAAGTTGAAGAAAATTGAAGGAATGTCTGGAATTCAAATGAGATTGCCTTATGATTTAACAATCAAATAATCAGATTAAAATAATTTCGGAAATTTAATCGGATTTTCTTCTGTCAAAATTCCGTATGCTTTCTCAACAATGTCATCTATACTCGGCTTTGAGAAATAATCCCCATCTGATCCGTAAGCAGGTCTATGATCTTTAGCACTTAATGTTTCGGGTGCTGAGTCTAAGAAATTATATGCTTTTTGTTCAACAAGTATTTTATCAAGCATAAAAGCAGTTGCACCGCTGCTAACATCTTCATCAACAATTAATAAACGATTTGTTTTCTCCAATGATTTAGCAATAACATGATGAATGTCAAACGGTAAAAGTGTCTGCACATCGATTAATTCAACAGAAATACCCATTTCTTCTAACGTTTTTCCTGCAATTTCACATAAATTGAATGTAGAGCCATAAGAAACTAGTGTTAAATCTGTGCCGATTTGTGTGATTTCAGGAATTCCTAAGGGCTCTCTGAATTCACCAATATTAATTGGAAATCGCTCCTTGGTTCTATAGCCATTCAAAGGTTCTATAACCAAAGCGGGTTCATCTGCTTGCATCAATGTATTGTAAAATCCTGCAGCTTTTGTCATATTTCGAGGCACGCAAATATGCATACCACGCAGGGAATTAACAATCATTCCCATTGGAGAACCGCTGTGCCAAATCCCTTCCAAACGATGTCCTCGTGTACTAATAATTAATGGTGCTTTTTGACCTCCTTTTGTGCGGTATTGAAGTGTTGCAAGATCGTCTGATAAAATTTGAATTGCATACAAAAGATAATCCAAGTATTGAATTTCTGCGATTGGGCGCAAACCTCGCATCGCTAATCCAATTCCTTGACCGATAATCGTACATTCACGAATGCCTGTATCAAAAACCCGCAAATCACCAAATTGATCTTGAAGTCCTTCTAATGTTTGATTAACACCACCAATTTTTCCAGCATCTTCTCCAAAAACTAATAATTCAGGAAACTTTTCTAATAATTTTCTGTAATTGTCTCGAAGAATAATTCTACCATCTTCCAAGGCAATTTCTTGATCGTATTCAGGAGGAATAGCTTCGATTTTTAATGCTGATTTTGCTGATTCAGAATGAAGATGTGAGCTATAACGATCAAAATTTTCTTTAATATTTCCGCTAATCCACTCTGATAATTTTATTTTTGAAAGAGAATTCTCCGCTCTTACCATGCGTAATACTTTTCTAGCTAAGCTTACAATATCTTTGCGAATTGGTTCAATTGTTTTTTCAAGTCCTTCAATTTCCTTGGTAATAAATACGCAATTTGGACTTTCATCTGCCAAAGATTTCAAAATAGCAATTAGCGCTGAATAATCTTTTTTAATGGAGTCATTAAAAGATTTCCATGCTGTATTTTTTGCAAGTCGCACCTTTTCTTTTGCTTCGTTCTGTATTGTTTCTAAATCTTCTAAACTTCCGAGGGCTAAGCCATTTACATTAAATGCTAATATCCATTCTTTAAACTTTTGAATACAGTCGAAATCTGTTTCCCATTTTAAGCGTTCTTCTGATTTATAACGTTCGTGTGAACCTGAAGTGGAATGACCTTGTGGTTGATTAACCTCCGTTACATGAACTAAAACTGGAACATGTTCTGTACGTGCTAAGTGAACAGCTTTTTCATATGTTTCACAGAGATCTGCATAATCCCAACCTTTTGTAACGAAAATTTCGTAACCTGGTTTTTCTTTTGTCCGCTGCATTCCTGCTAAAGCTTCTGAAATACTTCCTTTTGTGGTTTGAAATTCTCTAGGCACGGAAATTCCAAATCCGTCGTCCCAAATAGACATAACCATTGGAACTTGAAGAACACCTGCTGCGTTAATTGTTTCCCAAAATGGTCCTTCTGAGGTAGATGCATCACCTATTGTTCCAAATGCTACTTCATTTCCTTCGTTACTAAAATTTTTAAATTCCGATAAATCCCGTAATTTAGAATTGTTACGATACATTTTTGAAGCTAAAGCTAAACCAAGTAATCTTGGCATTTGTCCTGCTGTTGGTGAAATATCTGCAGCGCTATTTTTTTTTGACATTAAATTTTGCCACTCACCATTTTCATCGAGATTCCGTGTAGAAAAATGACCACCCATCTGTCGCCCAGCTGATTGAGGTTCAAATTCTAAATCAGTATGTGCATATAAACTTGCAAAATATTGTTCAATTGTTAATTCCTCAATTGCCATCATGATTGTTTGATCACGGTAATATCCAGAACGAAAATCGCCATTTTGGAATTGTTTAGCAAGTGCAATTTGAGCTAGTTCTTTTCCATCTCCAAAAATTCCAAATTTTGCTTTTCCAGTAAGAACTTCTTTTCTTCCTAGAAGTGATGTTTCTCGAGATTCACAAACCAAGCGATAATCAGCTAAGATTTGATCCTTAAATGTATTAAAGTCAATTGCTGTATTTTCACTAATTGTTGTGCTTTCAGTCATATTTTTGAAATCAGAGACAAATATACGGAAAAGTCATTTGTAAGAGAAAATTTACGAATTTTGAATAAATTATTTTAAATGGTAAAGATTGAATTGTGCGCAGCCACCCAAGAGGCAGTTTTATTAGCAAAAGAAAAGGGATTAGATCGAATTGAACTTTGTCAAAATCTTGAACAAGGAGGACTTACACCATCATTTGGCATGATTGAATATGCAATGGATTTAGGTCTAGAAACACATGTGTTAATTCGCCCAAGAGCGGGAGGATTTTGTTATTCTAGAGAAGAACTAAAAGTTATTTTTAAGGATATTATCTCCTGTAAGAAACTAGGCGTTCATGGAGTTGTAGTTGGCGTTCTAAAAAATAATTTTGAAATCGACCAAGATGTTTTAAAGCAAATTAATGCAATTAGTGGCGATTTAGTTTTAACATTTCATCGTGCTTTTGATGAAACAATAGACTGGAAAAAATCAATGGATATATTGATTAAACACCACTTTAAAAGAATTCTAACATCTGGCTTTAGTTCCAATGTAGACAATGGATTTACGGTCTTAAAAGAAATGATAGCTTATTCAAATAATCGAATTGAAATTATGCCGGGTGGAGGTGTAAGTGCTTCAAATGCACAAAAAATTATTCGTGAATTAAAACCAAAAGGAATTCATTTTTCAGCAACCACAAATACACTTTTGGATGAAGATTCTGCATTTTCAGAAAAAGTCTTGAAGGTTGATCCAAAAAAAGTAAATCGAATTGTATCAATTATCAGAGAGTAAGCCTTTATACAAAATGAACTATTCAATGTTCTATTTAGTATCTTTGCATCTAAATTAAAATAAATGGCTTTAAAATGTGGAATTGTAGGATTACCGAATGTTGGAAAATCTACACTTTTTAATTGTTTGTCCAACGCAAAAGCACAAGCTGCGAACTTTCCTTTTTGTACTATTGAACCAAATATCGGTACGATTTCTATTCCCGACGAACGCTTGGAAAAATTAGAAGTCTTGGTTAAGCCTGAGCGAGTTGTTCCCACTACCATGGAAATTGTTGATATCGCAGGACTTGTGAAAGGTGCTTCAAAAGGTGAAGGGCTTGGAAATCAATTTTTAGCAAATATTAGGGAAACAGATGCAATTTTACATGTATTGCGTTGTTTTGACGATGATAATGTAATTCACGTTGATGGAAATGTAAATCCTATTCGCGATAAAGAAATTATTGATATTGAATTACAACTTAAGGATTTAGATACAATTGAAAAAAAAATAAGTAGCTTATCGCGAATTATCAAATCTGGAGACAAAGATTCTGTGAAAGAAAATGAATTAGCATTAAAAATAAAAGAAGGTCTAGAAAAAGGTATTTCAACGCGAGCTTTAGATTTTACACAAGAAGAACGCGACATTGTTCACCGTTTTAATTTGATAACTTCAAAACCTGTTTTATATGTTTGTAATGTTGATGAAGCTTCTGTTAAAACAGGAAATCATCATGTTGAAAATGTTATAAAATCAGTGGCGAATGAAAAAGCACAAGTGTTAATGATTGGTGCAAAAATTGAAGCAGATATCACCGAATTAGATACGTATGAAGAACGTCAACTATTTTTAGACGAATTGGGATTAGAGGAGCCAGGTGTAAATCGCTTGATTCGATCTGCTTATTCCTTATTGAATTTACAAACCTATTTTACGGCAGGAGTTAAGGAAGTTCGTGCTTGGACAATTCGAAAAGGAATGACCGCACCTCAAGCAGCAAGTGTAATTCATACAGATTTTGAAAAAGGATTCATTCGCGCTGAGGTAATGAAATATTCAGATTTTATTTCTTTTGGCTCTGAATTGGCATTGAAGGAAGCAGGGAAATTTAAAGTAGAAGGAAAAGAATACATTGTTGAAGATGGCGATTTAATGCATTTTAGATTCAATGTCTAATTTGATTTTCAATTAAGTAGTATAATTTTAAGGATATGATAGCAGCAAATAATCCAAATTTAAAATCGTGGGTAAGCGTTCCTGAAAATTCTGATTTTCCCATTCAAAATTTACCTTTTGGAATTATAAGCAGCGCTATTCTATCAAAAAGAGTTTCTGTGAGAATTGGAGATTATGCTCTCGATTTAAAAGTGTTAGCTGAACTGGGATATTTGAAAGAAACAGGTTTTGACAGCAATGATTTTGATGCACCTTTTTTAAATCCGATGATGAAAAAAGGAAAACTTGCAGTTCGAGGATTGCGCAATCGGATTTCAGAATTATTGCTTGATTCCTCAACTTCTCTTCAAAATGATCCTTCTCAAATTGAACAAGTACTTCATTTAATTTCAGCTGTAGAAGTGTCTATGCCTGTCGAAATTGGTGATTACACTGATTTTTATTCTAGTAAAGAACATGCTACAAATGTTGGAATGATGTTTCGGGATCCTGCAAATGCGCTCTTGCCAAATTGGTTGTGGATTCCAGTTGCTTATCATGGGCGAGCATCTTCGATTGTGCTTTCTGGTCAAGATATTCACAGACCAAAGGGCCAAATAAAACCAAGTGCTGATCAAGACCCAATTTTTACTCCTTCACGACAAGTTGATTTTGAGTTAGAAATGGCTTTTATAACTTTCGATGGAAAACCTCTTGGAGATTCAATTTCAACAGAAGAAGCAGATTCCTATATTTTTGGACTCTGTCTTTTTAATGATTGGTCAGCTCGTGATATTCAAGCTTGGGAGTATGTTCCTCTAGGTCCATTTCTAGGGAAAAATTTCGCCTCTTCTATTTCTGCTTGGATTGTAACTTTAGATGCCCTCGAACCTTTTTCTGTTGAATCTCCTGAACAAAATCCCAAAGTCCTGCCTTATTTAGAATTCGATGGAAAAAAAGCATACGATATTCAACTTCAAGTAGGAATTCTAACAAATAATAAAGAAGAAACAGTGGTCTGCAATTCTAATTTCAAATACATGTATTGGAATATGGCGCAGCAATTGGCACATCACACTTCTAATGGTTGTAATATTCGTTGTGGCGACTTATTGGGATCTGGAACAATATCAGGAAAAAGTGAAGACTCTTTCGGTTCAATGCTCGAATTAACTTGGCGAGGAACAAAACCCTTGAAAGTAAAAGATGGCTCTGAACGCAAATTCATAAATGATGGAGACAGCGTTATAATGCGAGGTTATACCGAAAGAAATGGAGTGCGAATTGGCTTTGGTGAATTAAGTTCTAAATTATTACCCGCAAAATAATGCAGGAATATAGTCCAGAAATAGCTATTGATATTGAGCAAGAGCGAAAAGATATCTTAAATGCTTTCAAGGGCTTATTACGGGCGCTAAAAGACCGCTCAAAAGAAGATACACAACTTATTCGTAAAGCTTTTGATGTTTCACTTGAAGCCCATAAAGATATGCGCCGTAAGTCTGGTGAGCCATACATTTACCATCCGATTTCTGTAGCGAGAATTTGTGTTGAGGAAATGGGTCTTGGAGCTACTTCAATTGTTTGCGCCTTGCTTCATGATACAGTAGAAGATACACATATTACACTTCAAGATGTTGAAGATCTTTTTGGATCGAAAGTGCGACTTATTATTGATGGCTTGACAAAAATTCCAGAAGTTTTTGATGAAAATGCATCAATTCAAGCTGAGAATTTTCGGAAAATGATTTTAACAATTTCAGATGATTTTAGGGTTGTTCTTATAAAATTAGCCGATCGCTTGCACAATATGCGGACCTTGGGAAGTATGCGCCCAGAAAAACAATTAAAAATTGCATCTGAAACAAAATTTCTCTATGCTCCATTAGCGCATCGCTTAGGATTATATTCTGTAAAATCCGAATTAGAAGATTTATCAATGTTGTATTGTGAAACCGATATATACAATGAAATAGCTCGGAAATTAAAAAATACTGCAGATGTCCGAAATCGTTTTATCCGACGATTTATGGCACCAATTAAAGAAACTTTACTACATGAAGGATATATATTTGATATAAAGGCACGCACAAAGTCAATTTCATCGATTTGGAGAAAAATGCAGTTTAAGGACATTCCTTTTGAGGAGGTCTTTGATATTTTTGCTATTCGTATTATTTTGGAAACACCTATAGAATTAGAAAAACCAGATTGTTGGAGAATTTACAGCATTGTTACTGATTATTATCAACCGAGTCCTGAGCGATTGAGAGATTGGATTTCAACTCCCCGTGCTAATGGTTACGAATCATTGCATACAACGGTGATGTCGCCAAATGGTAAATGGATTGAGGTTCAAATTCGTTCAAAAAGAATGGATGAAATTGCTGAAAAAGGTTTGGCAGCTCATTACAAATACAAGGAAATAAATAATGAAGATAATAAGTTTGACCGTTGGATTGCAGAAATCAGAGATCTTTTAGACAATACCGAGGCCACGGCAATGGATTTCGTAAATGATTTTAGACTAAACTTATTTAATGATGAAATTTATATTTTTACTCCCAAAGGTGAATTAAGAGTTTTACCAATTGGTTCAACAATATTAGATTTTGCATACGATATTCATACGGATATTGGAGATAAATGTATTGGCGCAAAAGTTAACAATCGATTGATGCCACTAAGTTATCAGTTAATTAATGGAGATCAGCTAGAAATTATAACTTCTCCAAAACAAAAACCAAATGAGGAATGGCTTCGTTTTGTTGTAACAGCAAGGGCAAAACAAAAAATAAAATCATCTTTAAATGAAGAAAGAAATATAATTGTCGAAGATGGAAAAGAAATTTTGCTGCGTAAATTTAAACAATTTAATCTGCGAAGCACCAACCATAATATTTCATTTTTAGAACGTTATTTTAATTTGTCAAGTACTTCAGAATTGTATTTTAGAATTGCAAAAGGTAAATTAGATATTGCTATCTTAAGGGAACAGGAAATTGTCGATGGAAATATTAAATTAACCAGAAAAGACAATTTAAAAAAGCCGAATCTTGTCGAAAATAATTTTGAGGGAATTGATACCAAACATGATACAATTTTAATTGGCGATGATTTTAAAGGTTTTGAATACCACTTAGCGAAATGCTGTAATCCTATTCCTGGAGATATTGTTTTTGGATTTATTACGATGAATGATGGCATTAAAATACACCGTGGCAATTGCCCGAATGCTGGAGATTTATTATCAAAATTAGCATTTCGTTGCATCAAAGCAACTTGGAAACAGGATAAGTTAGTTGAGCGAATAGCGGCTATTAAAATTATTGGAATTGATCAAATTGGTTTGGTTAATAAGTTGACAGATATTATTTCCAAACAAAATAATATTAATATGAAAAGTATTTCATTTGAGACAACTGATGGTGTCTTTGAAGGAAGAATAAAAGTGCTTGTTTTTGACACAGAACACCTAGAACAATTAACCAATAAATTTGGAGAGGTAGATGGGGTACAGAGAGTTACACGATGGGATACTGAAGAGGAAAGTCAATTTTAATCGCTGAAAACAAATGAATTTTTTGGTCTAAGTGAAGCATTCCAAATAAAGTTTTTTATAAATTGCTCATCGGGTTTAATCTTATCCATTGGAAAGAAGATACCGTCAGGTTTATCGTAGTAAGTAATTCCTGTAACTTCCCCACTATCCAAGTATACCTTCAATTCTGATGCAAAAAGTCGATTTAGCCCCATTCTTTTATTAGAGATGAGTGAATCTTTATTTTCTTCTTCCTCGGGATATAAAATTGTCCAAGCATTTCCCAACAAATCAACATGAATTAATTCATTGTTTTTAAGCCAAGCTATCATCTCTCGTCCAGAAAGTTGATTGTAAAATTTTCCAGAATCTAGTTCCATTAAAGCACTTGTTTTTCCACTTATTTCAATTTTTTCAATTATACTATCATTTAGGGTTATATCCATCTTTTCGCCTTTTAATTCTGCATTCTCTGACCAAACAATTGGGTTTGACCTCAGTTTTAGCAACTTGATCTTTGGTCTATACTCGGCACTATCCGAAATTGCTTCTAAATTATTTTGAAAAATTTGCACCTTGGCATGAGCAAAAATCACTTCTAATTGATTAAGTGAATCATTTTTTAGTATTAAACTATCTGCAAAAACATATACAGTATCTTTTTCTTGCAGTTTTACTGCAACTGCTTTTCCACTCAAATGAGCAGTATGCAAAGAATCATTTGCAAACCCTTTATTGCCAAGAAATATTAAGTTTTGTTTTAAGTCTTTAATAAACACATTTCCTGTTCCTTTAAAAATTTGTCTCGGTTTGTTGTAATAAATAGTATCCCCACGAATGATATTTGTTTTTTGAATAATTTCAGCTTTATTATAAAGAGTTGCTTCATTCTTGTTTACATGATACCAGCCATTTTTGCAAAATATAGTTATACTATCATTTATCACTTTTGTTGGACCAAAAAAATAGACTGTTTGCTTTTCATATGAGAATTGTAGGGTGTCAGTTGTCATCGTAAGGTCTTTTTTACGGTATGCGACTTTTTGACTAAAGAAAAAACTACCTGTTTTTGGAAAGAAGTAACCAACTTTACTCGTTATTTTTTCGTCAGAAACTATCGATTCTACTTGACCTTGATTTCGATAAATCGCCTTGCTATTTTTTGCATCATAATCCATTGAATCACTAGTAATTTTATATTCCTGATCGCGAACCCTAACGTGACCCCAAAGTTTTGCATATTTTTGAGATCCATTATAATACATCGAATCACAAAAAAGATTAATCTCATTCTTACGTATTTGAACACTACCATAAGCGTGAACTATTTTTTCTTTTTCTTGATAGTGAGCTGAATCGCAATACATTGTATTTCCTTGATAAATAAAATTTACAGAACCAATTAAACGATGTTTTTTAGATTTCTCATCGTAAATTATTTTTTCTGATCCAGGAAGCAACTCAAGTACATTGTTTTGAGAAAATAAAAATCCACGTAAAAAAAATGCGCTAAAAATAAGCGCAAATTTAAAAGTAGGATGTGTTTTAATTATCACGATAATTTAGAAAGGGTTTGTTTTCTATCTGGACCTACAGAAATAACGTTAATTGGAACTCTTAATTGCTTTTCAAGATAAGATACGTAATTTTTTAATTCTTGAGGAGCATCTTTATAGTCACGTAACTTAGTTAAATCACAGTTCCAACCGTCAATTTCTTCATAAAAAGGTATAATCTCAATATCATTCACGTCAAATGGAAAATCTGATACTTTTTCACCGTTAACAAGATAATGCGTACATACTTTTATTTTATTAAAAATACTGAGTATATCAGATTTCATCATCGATAGTTCTGTAACTCCATTTATCATAATAGCGTAACGCATTTGAACTAAATCTAACCAGCCACAACGTCTTGGTCTTCCTGTTGTTGCACCAAATTCACTACCTTCTTTTCGGATTAACTCCCCTAATTCATTGTCTAATTCTGTAGGAAATGGACCGCTTCCCACTCGAGTACAATACGCTTTAAAAATTCCTACAACTTTTCCGATTCTGGTTGGGGCAATTCCAAGACCAGTACAAGTTCCTGCAGTTACAGTATTTGATGAAGTAACAAA
>CAMDDR010000019.1:0-27647 GCA_945892995.1 Chitinophaga pinensis
GATTAGGGGAATTAGTAGGGGGGTATAACGCAAGGTTGTTATAAATCATAAATAAACTAAAAATTAATTTAGTTTATTGATTTTTCTCCATTATTTTCATCATTCTTTTTACTTAATTTTTCCATCTCTTTAACCAAAAGATCTGTACCATCAATGTATTTTCTAAATGATCTATGATCCTTGTGTCCTGAAATTAACATAACTAATGATTGGTTTACACCTTTAGAAAGTAAAGATGTTATAGCCGTTTTTCTCGCTTTGTGCCACGAAATTTCTTCGTGTAAAGGAACCATTTTATCTTCTGTTCTTTTACTCCCTATTTTACTTGTTATTCTGACTTTACGATTTAAACCAAGTTCTCTAAATGCTTCTTTTAATTGAACTCTTCCCGATGTTTCATTAAATGATTTAAAATTGTAATCGTATTTTTCTAATATTTGATTTGCTTCATTTATTAATGGGATTTTCAAAAGTTCATCTGTCTTAATTCTTCTTGTATGAAGGTGTCCATTCGCAACTTTGTCTTTTGAGATATTAATTATATCAGAAATGGATAGTGCTGTATAACAACCTAAAAGAAAAACATCTATTGGCTTTTGTAGTGTTGAATTAAGTTTAGCGTTTTCTAAAATAACTAATTCATCGTCTGTTAGCGATATTACATCTTTCACTGGCTCAACGAATTTTCTAAAATCAATCTCATTTACAACCGTTGATATTCTCTTGGCTTTCAACCAATTTAGTAAGGACATAATGGATTTTCTGTAATTATTTTTAGTCGTATTTTGATTACTATCTCTATAGAGCATTGATTTGTATGCATCAATTTTTTGTGCGTTTAACTCACTGATAACAGATTTTTTTCCACAAAATTCGAAAAATCCTTTTAGGTGATTTTTTTTGTATTTCATAGTACCAATCGATAATCGCTTATTATTGTTGGTTTCATTTTCCAAAATAAATTGATTTATAATATCTGATAACAATATTGAATTCTCTACATTTAGTTCACCTTTAATAACAGATTTACAAAAAGAAATTAATTCAAATTTATTGGGTAATCTATTTTGGCTCTCTATTAAGTCATTTATCTTTTTGTCAATTTTTGTTTTAAAACTCGTAAGTAAAAATCTGATTTCAGTTGTGGCAGCAGTTTTTTTAGGGGACCCACCTGCCCAATCTTTTTTATTGATTTTATGACCTGTTGTACTTTTTATTTTATCATATCCTAATGAGAATAGAAAATAAATTACACCTTGAGTGTCATTTGAATTACTTTTTAAAAAAAATGTTGTATTCATTTATTTTATTAAATAGATTAGTTTTTAGTTGATTGAAGGTTTAAAATGTATATCAATTTCTCAAGTTCTTTTGCGGGTATTAATGGTTTATTTCCCGAATAGACTCTTTCAATAATACCATTTTGGTATTTTCTTTTAATATTTGACTTGGGAAGTCCCGTGATTTCAGATACCTCATCTACAGAATAAAACTCTTTTTTATTTGGGCTTGAAATCTCTCTTTTTAATATAACAAGTATCTCATTTATTATTTCATTTTTAAGTTCATCTAATAAATCAATTAATGTATTTTTCATAATTGTTTTGTTGTTTATCACAAAGTTATATAGAAAGAAAAGTGACCCCCATTTTCCGCAACCTTGCGTTTCAACTTTGTATTAACCATCCAACACCTATTATTTTAGTACCCTTATTAGTACCCTAAAAAGATAAATAGAATGATTATAACATTTAATATCAATACTATAGATGTTAACAGTTCAAATCCTGAGCGGATCACAAAAAGTGCCCACTTCATTTTTGAAGCGGGCTTTTTTATTTTCAGGCGACGGAAATTAACGACATGAATCCCAAATGCGACTTTGGCTATCAATTATTCCTTGTAAATTACCAAAACCATCATACTGAGCAACAAATTTCAATTCTTGCAGTCCAGCATTCACGCCCGACCAGGTGATTGTTATCATGTATGCAGTACCGTAAATACCTTCATCACGAAGAATCCACTCACCCTGCATTGTTTTTTGTATAGTGCCATTTGAATTAAACAATTGATAAACAGCTTTTTTTGTCCCGTCATCATAAAGTGACATTACATACTTACCAGAATAAGTTGAATAACAATATTTCTTAACTTGTCCAAAACTTATTTGAACAGATAATAAGAATATTGCAGTTAGAAGTAGTAGATTTTTCATAATTATAATATTTTAAGTTTAATTTATTAAATGTATAAAATTTATCAAACTAAAACGTTTAATGCTTATTATTTAACTTTATTACTTTAATCATTTACATATCGATTTCATTAAATTAAAGAGCAAGCTGCTATCTTTTTTATTTTCAGTCGTTAGAAAATAATTTTATATATCCAGTTAAATAAAAATAGTATCTACAAATAAAACTTTGCAAGCACAGATGATGTCAAAGAAGAGGGTACTTCATGTTCTTCATTGTAAAGTGCAAAAACAGAAGCTCCTGATCCAGACATAGAAACATAGCACGCACTCGTTTTTTCTAATTCACTTTTCAATTGGGTAATTTCTGGATGAACTTTAAACACACTTTCTTCAAAATCATTTTGGAGCAATGCTGGCCACAATTCGATTGGAAGAGTAAGTAACTCTTGCAGTGTTTTTTCTGGTTTCTTGGGCGAAACACCAGCATATGCTTCTTTTGTGGAAACATCAACTTTAGGGTTTAGCAGAATACAATAAGTTCCTTTTAAATTTAATGAAATTGGTCGTAATACTTCTCCGCGTCCTTTTGCAAGTTGTGGTTCATTCCGAATAAAAAAAGGACAGTCACTTCCCAATTCAGCTGCTAGGAGACACAAAATTTCAATGTCTAATTTTAATGCAAATAGTTCGTTTAAAGCTAAGAGAACGTGTGCAGCATCCGAAGAACCTCCTCCAAGACCTGCACCAATTGGAATTTGCTTGCGTAAATGAATACGTACATTTCCTATTTTATAGCGCGACTTCATTAAGTAAAATGCCTTTTCACATAAATTTTCTCCTACACCACCCGGTATTTTTATTCCTGTTTGTTCGAAAGAAAAAGCAGCAGAAAGTGTTAGCTCAAGAATATCATAAAAAGGAATAGGTACCATGCAGGTCTCAATTTCATGAAAGCCATCACTGCGCTTACTGTGTATCTGTAAACCGAGATTTATTTTTGCCGGTGGAAACAATATCATCTTACAAAGTTAAAAGAACCGAGCAATTTTCTTAAATTTGTTCTTTCAAATTAATATAAATGACAACTTACCTAGATTTTGAAGAACCGCTAAAAGCTTTAGAAGAACAAATCGAACAAACCAAAAAAATTGGTGAAACCACAGATGTGGATATGAGCGATAAAGTATCTGAACTTCAAAGAAAACTAGTAGCAAAAACAAAGGATATTTTTTCAAAGTTAAGTCCTTGGCAAAGGGTACAACTCTCTCGCCATCCAGATCGCCCCTACACGCTTGCTTATATCAATGCCTTAACGGACGGTAATTTCATGGAACTTCACGGAGATAGAAATGTGAAAGATGACAAAGCAATGGTTGGTGGATTTGGATTATTGGATGGGAAAAGTGTGATGTTTATTGGACAGCAAAAAGGAATAAATACAAAAATGCGTCAATACCGAAATTTTGGAATGGCAAATCCTGAGGGATATCGTAAAGCTTTGCGCTTGATGAAATTAGCAGAAAAATTTAATAAGCCAATTGTTACTTTTATTGATACTCCTGGTGCTTTTCCTGGAATTGAAGCAGAAGAAAGAGGTCAAGGAGAAGCAATTGCTCGTAATATTTACGAAATGATGCGCTTAAAAGTTCCTGTTATTTGCATAATTATTGGAGAAGGAGCTTCTGGTGGTGCACTTGGAATTGGTGTTGGCGATAAGGTTGTAATGCTTGAAAATACATGGTATTCTGTTATCTCACCTGAATCTTGTTCTTCTATTCTATGGCGTTCTTGGGATTTCAAAGAGAAAGCTGCAGAAGCACTAAAACTTACTTCAACAGATATGAAATCTCATGGCTTAGTAGATGAAGTGATAAAAGAACCTCTCAATGGTGCACACCGCGAACAGGAAAAAATGTTTTCCATTGTAAAAGAGAAGGTGAAGGAATACATCAAACAATTAGAAGCCATTAAACCCGATGTTAGAGTTGAACAACGTATTGAGAAGTTCAATAAAATGGGTGTTTGGAAATAACCTCTTTAAGCAGCGCTAAATGAACCAATTGCTACAAACACCTATTGAGTTTTTAAAAGGTGTTGGGCCTCAGCGTGCTGAATTGTTACAAAAAGAAATCGGGATTTTTACCTTTAAAGATTTACTTGAATATTATCCATTTCGTTACTTAGATCGTTCTTCTTACCATCGGATTTCTGATTTGCCTTATGTTGATACATCTGTTCAACTCAGAGGAGTATTAAAAGAGGTAAAAGAAAGTGGTGCTGGGCGCTATAAAAAATTAACAGCGCGCTTTGAAGATGCTAGCGGAACGATAGATTTAGTTTGGTTCCAGGGTTTTCAATGGATAAAACCAAATTTAAAACTCAATGTAGAATACCAGGTTTTTGGTAAAGCAAAGTTATATAGCTCAACTTGGAATATCCCGCATCCAGAATTAACGCTTTTCTCAGAATTAACAATTCGCACTGGCTTACAAGCAGTTTATTCTAGCACAGAAAAATTAAGTGCCAGAAACCTTCATTCAAAAGGAATTGAAAAACTAGTTCATGCCTTAATTCCACAAATATCTGACTGTATCCCAGAAATACTTCCAGAATGGATAAGCACGCAACACAACCTTATTTCAAGAGAAAAAGCACTGATGGGAATTCATATTCCAAAAAACGAGCAGGAATTTCAACAAGCACGGTTGCGTTTAAAATTTGAAGAATTATTTTTCCTGCAACTTGAAATGCTGCTTAGAAAAGAGGTTAGTGCGAAGAAATTAAACGGATTTGTTTTCAAAGAATTAGGAGAGCCTTTTAATACGTTTTATAGCCAACACATGCCTTTTGAACTTACAAATGCGCAAAAGAGGGTTATCAAAGAAATTCGGAAAGACTTTTTAAGTGCAAAACACATGAACCGCCTTCTGCAAGGAGATGTTGGCAGTGGTAAAACCTTAGTTGCCTTGCTGACAATGCTAATTGGAATTGGAAGTGGTTTTCAAACGGCACTAATGGCACCAACAGAAATTCTTGCTGCACAGCATTTTGAATCCATTCAAAAACTTCTAGCTCCCCTAAATCTTAAAGTTGCACTTCTAACAGGTTCTGTAAAAAAAGCAAAGCGTGAAGTTATTCACCAAGGATTACTAGATGGAACTATTCACCTTTTAATTGGAACGCACGCCTTACTAGAGGATACTGTACAATTTCAGAATTTAGGACTTGTGGTAATCGATGAACAACACCGATTTGGAGTGGCTCAAAGAGCAAAAATGTGGCGAAAAAATACAGTGCCACCGCATGTTCTCATTATGACTGCAACACCAATTCCAAGGACACTAGCAATGACATTTTATGGTGATCTAGAGGTCTCTGTAATCGATGAACTTCCTCCTGGAAGAAAACCAATTTCTACAATTCATCGCTTTGAAAGTCACCGCATGCGACTTTTTGGTTTTATCAAAGAACAAATTGCCTTGGGAAGACAAATTTATGTTGTTTATCCGCTTATTAAAGAATCTGAAACCCTAGATTTTCACAATCTAATGGATGGTTTTGAAGCAGTATCACAGTCTTTTCCTATGCCAGAATATCAAGTAAGTATTGTCCATGGAAAAATGAAACCTGAAGATAAAGAATTTGAAATGCAGCGTTTTGTGAAAGGTGAAACACAAATAATGGTTGCAACAACAGTTATTGAAGTTGGTGTAAATGTCCCAAATGCCTCCGTAATGGTAATTGAAAGTGCGGAAAGATTTGGTTTATCTCAACTCCATCAATTACGCGGACGTGTAGGAAGAGGTGCTGAAAAATCCTATTGTATTTTAATGACGGGAGAAAAACTATCAAAAGAAGGTTTAAAAAGAATGGAAACAATGGTACAAACAAATGATGGATTCATAATTTCTGAGGTGGATTTACAACTGCGGGGGCCTGGCGATCTTATGGGAACACAACAAAGTGGTGTTTTGGATTTGAAAATTGCAGATTTAGCAAGAGATGGACAAATAGTAACAATCGCTAGAGATGCTGCACGAAATTTAATTCAAGAAGACGCTGATTTTAGCATGCCGAAACACCAAAAATTAAAAGAATGTGTTCAAGAAATTTTACGCAAAAAGCCCAATTGGGGTCGAATTGCCTAAGGAATCTTATTTTAAAATCCCACGAGAAATAACGATTTTTTGAACTTCCGAAGTTCCTTCGTAAATCTGTGTAATTTTTGCATCTCGCATCATTCGCTCAACGTGATATTCTTTTACAAATCCATATCCACCATGAATTTGTACCGCTTCAACCGTTTGTTCCATTGCAACTTTTGATGCATATAATTTTGCCATTGCACTGGATTGGTCGTAATTTCTCCCGGAATCTTTATCCAAGGCAGAACTGTAAACTAAAAGTCGAGCTGCCTCAATTTCCGTTGCCATATCTGCCAATTTAAATGCGATTGCTTGGTGTTTGTAGATTTCTTTGCCAAAAGCTTTTCGTTGCTTAGAATAAGCTAATGCTAACTCAAAAGCACCACCCGCAATTCCCAAAGCTTGTGCAGCAATTCCAATACGACCGCCAGCAAGAACCTTCATCGCGAAAGTAAAACCAAAGCCGTCCTCCCCTATTCTATTTTCTTTTGGAACCTTCACATCATTAAACATCAAAGTATGTGTGTCGCTTCCACGAATTCCCAATTTATCTTCTTTTGCGCCAACAATAAATCCTTCCATCCCGCGCTCAATAATTAACGCATTAATTCCTTTATGGCCTAATTCTTTGTGCGTCTGTGCGATTACAATGTAGGTAGAGGCTGTGGAACCATTTGTAATCCAATTTTTTACGCCATTCAATAGATAATAATCACCCATATCAATTGCTGTAGTTTGTTGCGAAGTTGCATCGGAACCTGCTTCTGGCTCTGATAAACAAAAAGCGCCAATTTTCTCGCCTTTAGCAAGTGGAACTAAAAAATGTTGTTTCTGAGCTTCTGTTCCAAATTTTTCTATTCCCCAAGCTACCAAGGAATTGTTTACAGACATACAAACTGAAGCTGAAGCATCTACTTTAGAAATTTCTTCAATAGCTAATACATATGAAATCGTGTCCATACCACTGCCTCCATACTTTGTGTCAACCATCATGCCCATAAAACCAAGTTCTCCCAAAAGTTTCATTTCCTCTGCTGGAAATTTTTGAAGGTTATCGCGTTCAATAACACCAGGTTTTAATACATTTTGAGCGAAATCGCGCGCTGCTTCTTTAACTGCGATGTGTTCTTCTGATAATTCAAAATTCATTGTTGGAATATTTCATTTAATTTTGACAAAAATAAGGCAAATCTTTTTTACATAGTTCTACATGTTAAAGAATATTGAAATAATTGGTTTAATGTCCGGAACTTCTCTCGATGGTTTGGATATCGCGCATGTTGCATTTGATTTTTCTGCAGCGCTTCCAACATTTGAATTACTGCATTCAGAAACTCTTCCATATTCCGATGAAATTCTTGCAAAATTAAACGTAGCAAAGACATTTTCAGTTCCTGAAATGCTGATTTTAGACAAAGAAATTGGGCGATTTTATGCACTAAAAGTAGTAGATTTTATAAAAAAATATAAAATTGATTCCAAAATAATTGCTGCAATTGCTAGTCATGGGCAAACTATTTTTCACCAACCTGAAAATGGTTTTACGCAGCAAATTGGTTGTGGGACTACATTGGCTTTTCTCACTGGAATTCCTGTAATAAATGATTTTCGTAGCTTGGATGTTATTGCTGGTGGACAAGGAGCGCCCTTGGTTCCAATTGGTGACTTTTTACTGTTTTCGGATGAAGCGGATGCTTTTTTAAACATTGGGGGTTTTGTAAATATTAGTTTTAAAAAAGGTGATGAAATTACTGCTTTTGATATATGTCCTGGAAATTTACCCTTGAATAAATTTGCAGAAATAATTGGTCTAAAATATGATAAAAACGGTGAAATTGCTAAAAATGGACAATTGGACTACAGCTTACTCAAAAAATTAAATAACATTAATTATTATTCTTTGGCAGCTCCAAAATCTCTTGGAACAGAATGGTTGGAAAAACAATTTTTACCATTAATTCCTAAAGAGCTAAGTTCTGAAAAAAAATTAAGAACTATTACAGAACATATCGCTATTCAAATATCAGCAGTTCTTAATGACCAACAATTCAAGTCTGTATTTATAACAGGAGGAGGCGCTCACAATAATTTTCTTATAGAATGCCTTAAAAAGTATTTTTCTGGAAATGTAATTATTCCCAAAGAAGAAGTAATAGATTTCAAAGAAGCAATCGTTTTTGCATTTTTAGGTGCACGTTATTTACGCAATGAGGAGACAACTATCTCAAGTGTTACAGGAGCTAAATTATCGCTTTGCACAGGTGTATATCATCGAATTTAAGCCGCTTATATCTTGCACTTTATTCACAATTAACTTGTTCGTAACTATCAATAAAAAACAAATTCACAAAAAGACAATTTGTGTAACTTCGCTTCGCATTTTTGTTGTTGAAAACAAGCCTATTAATTAATTTACAAATGGAAATTTATCTTATCGCTTTTTTTATTCTTGGATACGTAGCAATAACAATGGAGCATTCTCTAAAATTAGATAAGTTAATCCCTGCACTTTTAATGATGGTTGCTTGTTGGACAGTCATAGCAATTAATGTAGATAATATCACATTTTGGATTGATGCAGAAGGAAAAGCAAAGGAATTTACAGGAGGGAATTATTTGGGAATTGAACAAATAAATAAAACACTACTCCATCATTTTGGGAAAACTGTAGAAATATTAGTGATTATGATGGGGGCAATGGCGATTGTTGAAATGATAGAGTACTTTGATGGGTTTTCTTCCATTAAAGACCTTATAAAATCTCGTAAAAAAACCACTATTCTTTGGATTGTTTCAATAATAGCGTTCTTGCTATCATCCATTATTTACAACATGTTGGCTACAATTGTATTGATAACTGTTTTGAGAAAAATTATAAGTAATAAAGAAGATCGAATGTGGTATTCGGGATTTATAATAATTGCTGCAAATGCTGGTGGATGTTGGACTCCTGTTGGTGATATTACAACTACAATGCTATGGTCTGCACACCAAGTTTTTACAGGGAATTTGATGTTGAAAGTAGGTGTCCCATCCTTAATATGTATATTGCTACCACTTATCGCTGCTTTATTTATGCCAGTATTTAGAGGGGAAATTGAACTTGTTGATCAAGAAAAAGTTAAAACGAAAAAAGTAAATCCAAATTCTAAGTTTATGCTCTATTTTGGACTAATTCTAATCATCTTTGTTCCTATTTTTGAAACTATAACACATCTTCCTCCCTACTTAGGAATGATGGGTGCTTTAGCTTTATTTTCAGTAACTGCTGAAGGTTTAGTTAACAGTAAAAAAGGCAAGAAGAGAATTATATCTGAAGTGGGTGTATTGCATCAAGGACCTACAATGAAAGCATTAAGTAAAGTAGAAATGCCTTCTTTTTTATTTTTCTTAGGAATATTAATGACTGTTGCTGCACTTCAATCAACTGGAATGATTTATAATTTAGGGGAAGTCGCGAGAAACTCTAAGATTTCTAAAGATATCATTGTTATCTCTTTAGGGCTTATATCGGCCATTATTGATAATGTTCCATTAGTTGCTGCATCCTTTGGTATGTTTAATGACTTACCTGGAGATGATGTTTGGTATTTTATTGCTTATGCTGCTGGAACAGGTGGTTCTATTCTTATTATTGGCTCGGCTGCAGGAGTTGTTGCAATGGGAATGGAAAAAATTTCTTTCTTCTGGTACTTTAAAAATATTGCTTTACTTGCTGCCTTAGGATATTTTGGTGGAATTGCTTTTTTTATTTTATTTCGTAACTTCTAATCTTTTAAACGTTAAAACAAAATGAACTTATTCTTTTTTCTACAAGCCACTCCAGGACTTACTACAGGTAATGAAACAAAAACTGGTGTAAAAAATGTTCCCATTTGGGATATTATTGATCAGTCTAACGGTGGAATTGGCTGGCTTATTAATTTAATCCTTTTAATCATGTTAGGTTATACCGTTTTTGTTTTTGTAGAGCGCTTTTTGGCGCTTAGAAAAGCTACAAAAGAGGATACTGGCTTGCTTACCAATATTAAAACTCATTTGGCCAATGATAACATTCAAGGGGCAAAAGATGCATGCGAGGCCTCAGATTCTCCTATTTCTATCATGCTTGCCAAAGGAATTTCACGTATAGGCTCTGCTAAAAACGAAAGTATTGCTGCAACAATAGAAAATACTGGAAAGTTTGAAATTCTTCGCTTAGAACAACGCCTAAACTTCTTGGCAACTGCAGCGGGTGCAGCACCAATGATTGGTTTCCTAGGGACAACAATAGGAATGGTAGTTGTATTTATTGATTTACAAAATTCTAGTGCCCTTGAGCTGAAAACAATTGCTCCAGGAATTATGACCGCAATGGTAACTACTGTCGGTGGATTAATTGTAGGTATTCTCGCATTTATGGGCTACAACTTCTTAGTGGGTCAAATTGGAAAAGTTGTTTATCAAATGGAAAATGCTGCTCTTGAATTCATGGATATGTTGAATTCTCCAAAAAAATAAAACAATGGATCTTCGCCCAAGAAATAAAGTCAAAGTAGAAGGTGGAATGGCGTCTATGACAGACCTCGTCTTCTTGTTGCTGATATTCTTCATTATAATGAGCTTAATGGCAAACAACCAAACTCCGATTGATTTACCTAAACCTGAAGAAAACCTCCCTACTGTTCAAGATCCAGTTGAGGCTATGGTTGTAATTACAGAAGATAATCGCTATGTAGTAATGCCTGGAGGAGACATGAGTAATCCAATGGATTTTGATGAAATTAAAGAAATTACAGGTGCAGCTGTAGCAAAGTCACAAAAATTAAAACTCAAAGTTGCTGGACACCGAAAAGCAAGTTATGAGGCAATTTTTAATGTTTTAGCCCTAGCACAAGCAAATGGTTGGGACCCTGTTTTAGCATATGATAAATAAATGTCAGAACAAACAAACATATCAAGTCCTCAAGTAGCAGATCCAAAAGATGTAAAAGCTGGATTAGTTAGCGCAGTTGCGTCAATTATTCTATTAATGATCTTACTCTTTCTTATTACTTACCAAATTGCAGACCCACCAGCTCAAGATGTTGTTGTAACTGCAGAAGCTGAGATAGATGAAATTCTACTGAAAGATTTAAAACTTGAAAGCGGTAGTATTGGCGGTGGTTCGCCATCTAATGACAGAGTTGATGAACCAAAGGAACAAATACAAGAAATTATTACTGGAAAATCTAAACGAAGTTCTGATAAATCAGGGAAATCAAATAAAACAAATGGGAATGATGCCAATAATGAAGCATCTACAACAGTGCAAAGTCAAGATCCTTTTGGGTCTGGAGGATCTGGAGGAAAAAATGGAGCTGGAAATGGGCCATTTAGCGGGCCTGGTAACAGCGATGGTGGAGATGGCGGTCTTGGAAAAGGAAATGGGGAAAGTCGCTTAAGGATAAGCAATGCCAGTCTTCCTCTATACGATATTGATTTTGATAGTAATATTCATTTGCAATTAACGGTTAATGCGAATGGAGAAGTCGTAGCTGCAAAAAGTATAAAATCTAAAACAACCTGCTCAGATCAACGTATTATTAACCAAGTTATTAATGAAGTAATGCGACAGGTAAAATACAAAAAAGAAAATGGAGCTGGATTAGTTTATACCTTTTATACTGTAAAAATCCTTGCTAAATAAGTACGAAAAAAGCATTGAATGGTTATTTAAGCAATTTCCATCATTTCAAAATTTGGGGGCTGAGGCTTATAAACCAGGTTTATCAAATGTGATTTCCCTTTTAAAATCCTTTGACAATCCTCAAGATAAATTACAATTTATTCATATTGCTGGGACAAATGGCAAAGGATCTACAGCTTCTTTTACAGCATCTATATTGACAGAATTAAAAGAAAAAGTTGGGCTTTTTACTTCTCCACATATTTTTGATTTCCGTGAGCGAATTCGAGTAAATGGAAAAAAAATAACAGAAGCTGAAGTAATTTCTTTTTGCACAAAAATTAAAACTTTAAAACTAGACTTTGAACCATCTTTTTTTGAAATAACTTTTGTGCTTTCTTTAGTGCATTTTCAAGCTAAAAATTGCAGCATTTGTGTTATCGAAACTGGTTTAGGTGGGCGTTTAGATGCAACAAATTGCATACTTCCAAAAATTAGTATTATAACTAATATTGGCATGGATCACATGAAATTTTTAGGGAATACATTAAAAGAAATAGCACTAGAAAAAGCCGGCATTATCAAAGAAAATACAACGGTCGTAATTGGTAAAACACAGCATGAGCTGAAAGAAATATTTACTGATATTGCAAAAGAAAAAAAAGCAAAAATTTTCTTTGCCGATGAAAACAAAAATAATCCAATAGAACTTTATCCATCCTACCAAATTGAAAATTTACAAACTTCCCTCAAAACTTTGGAGCTACTCTCCTACTCCATTTCACAAGAAATAATTCAAAAAAGTATTGAAAATCTTCTAAAAAATACGGGACTATTTGCTCGAATGACACACATAAATAGAAATCCTACTATTATTTTAGACGTATCGCACAACGAAGACGGAATAAAAGCAACTCTAAATGCACTTATCATAAACCCAAAAGGGAAATTAGTTGTTTTACTTGGCTGTTCTAATGACAAAGATGTCAACCTGCACTTGAACTTATTTCCAGAAAATACAACTATCTCTTTATGTACTTTCAGTAATGAACGAAGTCGAAAATTTGAAGAATACCAAAATTTAAAAACCCAAAATTCAAAAATAAAAGAAGTGTTTGAGGATGTCAATTTGGCAATAAGAAAACTCAAGGAAAGGCTTTCAAATGAAGATACTTTGTTAGTCATTGGTAGTTTTTTTCTTATAGCGGATTACGAAGCCGATAACAATCCTTCTTAATATCTAAAATATTATTTATCTTTGTGCTAATGGAAAAACAAGTCATTCTCAATTCCAAGCACTTAGAACTTACATTGAAAAGACTTTCCCACGAATTAATTGAATCCCATAACGATTTTTCAGATACAGTTTTAGTTGGACTTCAGCCAAGAGGAATTCATGTTGTATCTCAGCTAAAAAAACATTTAGAAATAATTTTAGGAAAAGAAATTGTATGCGGAAACCTCGATATAACCTTTTTTAGGGATGACTTTAGAAGAAGAGAAAAACCACTTATCCCAAGCATCACAAATATTGATTTTAGCCTCGAAAATAAAAAAGTAGTTTTAGTAGACGATGTCTTATATACTGGGCGGACAATTCGAGCTGGTTTAGATGCTTTATTGACATTTGGACGTCCATCGAAAGTAGAATTACTCGTGTTAATTGACCGCCGTTTTCGCAGAGATTTACCCATTCAAGCAGACTATGTTGGAAAAATGGTAGATTCCTTAATCTCTGAACGCGTATCAGTAGAATGGGAAGAAATAGAAGGTGAGGATAAAATAGTATTGTATACAAAAGATTCAAATGAATAATTTAAGTGTAGATCATCTTACCGGAATAAAAGACCTCAGCAAAGAGGACATCGACTTAATCTTCAAAACCGCAGATAGCTTCAAAGAAGTAATTAACCGCCCAATTAAAAAAGTACCATCACTTAGAGATGTTACGATTGCCAATATTTTCTTCGAAAATTCTACGAGAACAAAACTTTCCTTTGAATTAGCAGAAAAAAGACTTTCCGCAGACATTCTTAACTTCAGTGCCTCTGGGAGTTCAGTAAAAAAAGGAGAGACACTTATCGATACTGTAAATAATATCCTTTCTATGAAAGTGGACATGGTAGTTATGCGTCATCCAAATCCCGGGGCTGCCCTTTTCTTGTCAAAAAAAGTGAAGGCCAAAATAATAAATGCTGGAGATGGAACACATGAACATCCTACTCAAGCACTTTTGGATGCTTACTCTATTCGTGAAAAACTTGGCGCTGTACAAGGAAAAAAAGTAGTTATTGTTGGTGATATTTTGCATTCTCGCGTGGCATTATCAAATATCTACTGCCTTCAAAAATTGGGTGCAGAAGTTATGGTTTGTGGTCCAACAACCCTTATTCCTAAAGACATGCATTTATTAAATGTCAAAATTTCTCACAATCTAAGAGAAGCATTGGAATGGTGTGATGTTGCAAATATGCTGCGAATTCAGTCAGAAAGACAAGAAATTAGTTATTTTCCATCTTTGAGAGAGTATTCAATGCAATTTGGATTAAACAAAGAAATTTTAAATAGTCTTTCAAAAGAAATTGTAATAATGCATCCAGGTCCAATCAATCGCGGTGTTGAAATTACCAGCGATGTTGCGGATTCTACACAAAGTATAATTTTAAATCAAGTTGAAAATGGTGTTGCAATTCGAATGGCAGTAATTTATTTACTCGCAGCTAAGATTGATCGCTAATTATTTTTACATTTGACAAAACGATTAAAATGAACTTTTCAACTGACCAAATAAGAAATGTCACTTTTGTTACTTCAAACGTTGAGAAACTAGATGCATCAAATGCGCCAGAATTAAAGAGCCATTTCTTTTTATTAAATAACGCAGGCATAAATAACATCATCCTCGATTTATCGTCATCTAAATACTGTGATTCATCAGGTTTAAGTGCAATACTGACAGGAAACAGACTTTGTAAAGACACAAATGGTAAATTCGTAATTTGTGGACTTCAGTCAAATGTTCAAAAAATGATTGAAATTGCGCAACTTGATCGTGTTTTTAAAATTTGTGATACAGTTGATGAAGCCCAAGCTGCCATTGAATTTTGAGTTTTAAGATCACCATACTTGGAAGTGGTGCTGCTTTGCCAACAAATAAAAGAGGACCATCAGCACAATACATCGATTGCATAAACCGACATTTACTAATTGATTGTGGAGAGGGAACTCAAACACAATTAAGAAAATTCGGAGTTCATTTTCAGAAAATCAATCATATTTTAATTTCACACTTACATGGTGATCATTTTTTTGGGCTCCCTGGTTTATTAAGCACCATGAATCTTTTAGGAAGAAATACTGGACTTACAATTTATGGCCCTGAAAATCTTAATGCACTTTTAAATGATATTTTTAGCTGTGGTGGACAACAATTGAATTTTAATCTCAACTTTGTTCCGCTAGATTTCACTGAGGAAAAAGTCCTTTTTGAAGATAAACTAATATGCGTCAAAAGTTTTCCTTTAAAACACAGAGTTCCAACCTGTGGCTTTAAAATTGAAGAAAAACCAAAAGAATACAGTATCAATGCAGAGGCAACAAAGGAACTTTCAATTCCCTTAAAAGATTACCCAAAACTTAAGCGAGGGGAAAATATTTTCTTGGAAAATGGGACACGAATTGATTTTCGGAATTGTGTTTTTGAGCCAAAAAAATCGCTTTCCTATGCTTATTGCTCAGATACCTATCCAAGCGATAAATATTTGAATTCTATACAGGGAGTCGACTTGCTTTATCACGAAGCAACTTTTACGGAAGAACTTTCAGACCGAGCAAAGAAAACTTTACACAGTACCGCTAAAAAAGCTGCGGAAATAGCACAAAAAGCAAATGTTAAAAAATTAATATTAGGGCACCTTTCTTCGCGATATGAAAATAGTGAAGGACATTTGCTCGAAGCCACTCAAATATTTAAAGATACAATCGTAGCAGAAGATGGAATGGTGATTGAACTAAATATTAGGGGATAATAATAGTTTAGTCTTATTGTATTGATTAAAATCTTATTTTAGTATTCTAAACATCTTCTTTTGAGTGATATTCCTTTAATACCGGGCCGTGGTCTTACAACAAGAACTGCAACTGAACTCAGATCAGACTTCTTGACCTCAAAAGGAATAAAAATAGATGCTATTGAAGATCATAATCTCGAAATCAATTCTATTCAAAACAACATAGAATCATTTATTGGAAGTGTAGAGATACCTTTAGGAATTGTAGGGCCAATAATTTTCAATAATAACAATAAAAAAGAATATGTCTATGCACCAGTTGGAACTCTGGAGGGGGCCTTAGTTGCTAGTATGAATCGAGGTGCAAAAGCGATCGCATCAAGCAATGGCTTTACTGCAAAAATTCATTGGCAACGTATGGTTAGAACTCCAATTTTATTGCTGGAAAATAGTAAACATGCTCAGCCAATAATAGATTGGTTGAAAGCTAATTTTTCTGAAATCAAAAAAATAGCACAAGCTTACTCTAACTACGCTAGTTTAATACAAATTAAAGCAGAATTAGTTGACTTTTCTCTTAATCTTAAGTTTGTTTATGAAACTGGTGATGCTGCAGGACAAAATATGACCACTACTTGTACATGGCATGCCTTATTATATATTGTAGACAGTTTAAAAAATGAATTTTCAAAATATCCATTTGATTACATAATTGAAGGAAACGCTGCTTCTGATAAAAAGGTTGCTTTGAAAAATATTGAAGAAGGAAGGGGTATTCATGTAAGTGCACAATGTGATATTTCACGTCAGGTAATTAAAGATATTTTACGAACAACCCCTGAACAGATTCTGAAATTCTATATGCCCTCAAAAAAAAATGCGGAAAGTGTTGGAATGGTAAGCTATAATGTAAATGTTGCAAATGCTATTGCGGCAATTTTTGTAGCAACTGGTCAAGACTTAGCTTGTATTCATGAGTCAAGTACCGGACTTTTACATTTAGAATACATTGGAAATAAAGTAAAACCAGATGGAATTCGTTTACAACTTACATTACCCAATTTAGTTATTGGTACAGTTGGAGGTGGCACACATTTAAAGAAACAAGCCGAAGCATTAGAAATTATGGGTTGTTTGGGGACTGGAAAAGTTAATAGATTTGCACAATTAATTGCAGGGTTTACTATGGGATTAGAACTTTCAACTTATTCAGCGGTTGTAAGCGGTGAGTTTGCTAAATCTCACGAAAAATTAGGACGTAACAAACCAATTTCATGGTTACTAAAATCAGAAATCACTCCTACATTTCTACATAGTCATTTCTCAGAGCTTCCTGCTAATTGGGTTATCCAAAATCTAGTCTGGAAAGATACCAATTATCTTGAAAATGGTATTATCACAAACATTACTAGTAGAATAACAAAGAAATTAATAGGGTTTTTACCCATGAAATTGGAGTTAAAAGATGGGACTTTTGAAAATCTATTAATTAAGTCTAAAGCCAAAGACATTGAAGTTTTAAAGGGTTTACACATGATTTTTGCATCAATTGACCCTAAACTTTCTGATTTAATTAAACAACAAAAAAATGAGTTGGAATTCTTTCAATGTCATGAAAAAGAAATAGTAGTATATGAATATCTTAACAAAAAAGGTTTTAAGGCAATGCCAACTTTTTATGGTAAATATATTAATGTAGAGAGAGAAATTTACTTATTAGGTCAGGAGTTGGTTTGTAATGACCAAATTTTATTAAATAACAGCGAAAACAATCCTGAAAAATGGACTGACGATTGGATTAGCTCAAGTCTAAACTATATTTTTTTAGCACATAACATACTAGAATCCTTGCCATTAGAATATCCATCATTGCTCAATATTTTTAAACCATGGAATTCAATTATTTTGTACGAGAAACTTATGGATATTCTAATTGACAATTGTGATGAAGAAGTTCAAACGCTAGTTCTTAAAAACATCAAAGTATCATTACTGAATATTGAAGAAGATTGCAAAAAAATTGAATGGCCAAGAAGTCCAATACACAATGATTTCAACCCTAGAAATGTACTTATTCGTTCTAATGAAATACCCTGCATCATCGATTGGGAATTATCAATGTTGGATTTTCCTCAACGGGATATAATTGAATTCTTAAGTTTTGTGCTCTCTGAAAAATTTTTAGCAGAAACTTTATTAATTCGTTTACATAATCATTATAATAGTATTGTTTTAAGAAAAGGGCCTGGACATAATTTGGGATTCAAAGAGTACTTAAAAGCATCTGAAATGGCAGTTAGGACATATATCTGTTGCCGAGTATCTTTTTACGAAATCTCAGGAATTATTGCTAAGTACGATTTTTCAAAGCGTATTTTGGCAGTTTCAATTAGAATGCAAAAAGTAATACTAGATGAATTAAAAAGTCATAAACTATAGAAATGCTTGAAATTTATTCTTCAAAAACTATTTATCTGGCAGGCACATTAATTCCGTTAATAATAAGTAATATTTTACACATGATTGTGGTTAAAAAAAAATGGTTATCAATTTTGAATTACCCCATAAATGATGGTTGGTTTGGGAAAAATAAAACCTATCGTGGATTTTTTGTTTTACCTCTTTTAAATGCATTATTATATACAATCTTAAATTGGTCAGAGAGCTATTCTGTATCAGAATTAAGTACTGTTATAAATCATAATTTTTCGATAAATAATCCAACACTTTTTCTTTTCATAATTGGAGGGATTTATGGATTGTTTTACGTTATTTTTGAATTACCTAATTCTTTTATGAAACGGCGATTAGGTATTGAGGCTGGAGAATACAGTCAGAAATATCGTTTTTTTTTTAAATTAATAGATAAGACAGATTCAGCATTCGGCTTAACTTTATTTTATGGTTATTTAAATCATTTTAACATTCAGCTAATGATAGAGTTTTTCTTAATTGCAGTAGTATTACATGTAGTATTATCCCTCATCTTGGTAGCAGCTAAAATCAAAAAATCATTTTAAATTTAATCCCTGATGACTCAGTCTTCTATTAAACCTAAAGAAAATATATGGAATTTACCAAACGTGATAAGTTTGTATCGCCTTGTATCATTCCCTTTTCTATTTTACCTAATATACATTAATAACGAATCATTATTTGCACTTTTACTTTGCATAAACTTAGTTAGTGATATTTTAGATGGACTCATTGCAAGAGTTTTCAAATTACAAACAGAATTTGGTGCACGTTTGGACTCTTTAGCTGACTGGGGAACATATATTTTGGCGTTTTTAGGGATTTATCAATTCAAAATGGAAGATCATAAAGCAGATTTCTGGTTGCTTTATGTATTTATTGGTCTAATCGTTTTTTACAATGTTTTTTCATTTATGAAATTCAAAAGACTCCCAAGTTTTCACATGTATAGCGCCAAAATTGGTGGTTATTTACAAGGGATTTATTTCTTCAGCCTTTTCGCATTTGGTTATTATCCACCCATATTTTACCTGGCAATGATTTGGGGGTGGATAAGTAGTCTTGAAGAAATAATTATATTGATTTATTTTAATAAGTTACGTTCAAATGTAAAAGGTTTGTATTGGGTGTTAAAATCTGGTATACGTCAATAAATTCCTGGAAATAACTTCCAACTTTTTCTCTTGTATTCAAGGTACGATTCGCCAAAATGAGATTCTAAAACTTTTTCTTCAACCTTTATGCGTAAATGTGTTGAAATCCAAACTGCACTGATTATTAATACAATACATAAAATACTATGAAATGATAAGGCATAACCTAATCCGTAAATATACATTCCTGTATAACTTGGGTGCCTTATCCATTTATACAAACCATCTTTTTTCAGTTCATGATCTTTTAAAATGCTAACCTTAACTGTAAATGCTTTTTTTAAACTAAAAATAGCACCCCATCTTAATACAATTCCAGCTATAAAAAGTAATACGGCAAAGAAATCTAAAAAGTATAATTTGTCTGAATCCAAAGCGAATTTCCAAGGATCTGCATAAGCAACAAGAAATGAAAAAATTACTGAAATAGGCATTAAAATTCTAAAAATCAAAATAGTTTTATCGTCTTTTATAAATTTTATATCATTTGGAGATGCGTTCATAAATACATTGGCAGTGATTGCTGAAAATGAAATAATAAGCATCATAATAAGAGGAAGTTCTTGCATAAATAAAAATTAATTTTTAGTTTTTAAACTCCCTTATTTTTAATAATGGAGGATTTAGGAATAAAATGTTTGAAGTTTTTATCGAACATAATTCCATAAATTGCCCTAAAAATAGATGTAGTTTTTGGTCTTCTAAACAAGCCAAGCAAAAGCGAAATCCATGAAATATTTGGAGCTTTATGATGGACATCATGCTTTCCAATTCCCATGCCCAATGGAAACCAAAATGTGTTGCTTTCTAATTCTTTATTGTAACCTAAATGTTCGCACCAATGCCTTAGACTACTAATTATTGAAACAGAAAATAAAGTCAATATTAAAAAAATGACATTAGGTTGAATGAAATAGATTACAAAAATTGAAATTAACGTTGCCCACACCAAATTGAAATAATTTATAGTAGGTGATTTTACTTTTTTATTCTCTTTACGGATTTTTTTTTGCTGTAAAAAAATTGAATAAATTGTAAACAAAAATGGAATTAATGAAAAGAATAAATATAAAAAACGATAATGTGAAAAAAGATGTTTTTTTGTGTCCGACCAAAGTGGATCAACCTCCGAATTTGTATTTGCATGATGTACTAGATGGAATTTATGAAAAAACTCAGCATAAATAGGTAAAAGCATGAAACCTGAACCAATATTCATAATTAGACGATCATACTTTGTTCGTGTTATAGATTTATGTGCACCATCGTGAATAATCACTATAAAAAAAGCATGCATCACTAAACCTGAAAATAGAACTACCCAGTAATTCCCGGCTTCAAATAAGTTCATTAGAAAATATAGAAAAATATAAAGTGTGGCACCCATTACTAGTGTAAAAATGGGAATTAACCAAGTTTTTGTTCTTAGTTTTTGTTCGAGTTGAATTTCATAAAGTAGAGGGTGTGAATGGTTATTAATCATACATTTAATTAATAAAAATAGGCAATTAAATAGAAATTCATACTTTTATAATATGATAAATGTACGAATTTTCCATGGTTCTTTTGCAAAACCCTTCAGCGGAGATGAGTACCGTGAACTTGGAGGGCTTTTTGGTGGACATGTTGCTGTACAAGTTGATGATCGTGTTTTCGGTTTTTATTTTGCTGATAGAAACAGAATTCATATTTTCCCGAATTCTAAAAACAAAAGCTCTATTTTTCAAAATCAATCATTGGAGGAATGGAAGGAAATTGTTCGATTAAAAAAAGAAACAATTATTTCAATTCCTTTTTCAAAGGAAGAAAAATTAGAAATTAAAGAATTTTATTTGAAAAATGTCGCTAACCCAGAATGGGATTATTCTTTTTGGGGAGAACGTTGTGCTTCAAACTGTTTTCGTTTATTATTAAAATACAATAAGGTTTCCAAGGGTTCTCGGTTCTTGAAGGCCTTCTTTCCTGCTCAGTTAATTTATAACTTAAAGCGTGAAGCCCAAAAAAGAGGGTACCAAATCACAACAAAAAATGGCGATTCAAGAAGAATTTGGGCTTAAATCCGTTTCAAGAAATTTTTTCAATAATTCCAGTTGTTCCATTTACGCGAATGTAGTCACCTGTTTTAATAATTACAGTTGCATCTTGAACAGCAACAACAACAGGAATTCCCAACTCACGTCCGACAATAGCAGTATGACTAAGCAAGGAGCCTTTTTCTGTTACTAATGCAATAGCTTGAGACATTAAAAATACCCATCCTGGATCTGTCATTTTACTGATTAGAATTTTTCCTTTAACATTAGCAGTAAGGACAGGTTCAGTGATAACAAGTGCTTCTCCTTCAATAATACCTTTAGATACAGCAACCCCTTTTAATATTTGGTTTTGATTAAAGCTGTCACGAGTAATATCTTCCAAGTAGTTATCAAAGTCTGGTTTATCATTCTTATTATAAATAATTCGATCAGGTAATCGTAACTTTTTATAATCAGAATATTTTTTTTTGCGTTCTTCTACTTGATGCTTAAAACTAGATGATTTTTCTATGCAATAAATTTTTACTTCATCCAATGTAAGATAGAAAATATCTTCTTTAGAATCCAAATGGTTTTCTTTGACCATCAATTCAGCGATAGCTAAAAAAATATCTTTAGAAACACTGTAAACTCGGGTACGACAAAATCGCATATTTTCTCGATTAGCTAAACCATAACGAGAAAGTTGTAAAACCCAATTGAAATAACAAGTTTTTGGCATCCACCATCGAAGTTTAGAATAAACTATTTCTTTGGCAGATTCATAAATTTTTGCTTGCTTTTCTTTAAAATTTGCAGCTGTAATAGTAGAATCCAATTGCGATTTTACAAGTTTAACCAACATGTCAGGGTTGCGACGAAGAGATTTTATTTCTAATTTCAACTCCTCCAAAGTACGATCTCCAAATCGTTCCAAATATCCATTCCAGTCAGTATAAAAGGAATGAAAATCATTGGATTTAATTTTTTCAAGTACCTGAAAGTCATCTAGTTTAAAAATATCCAATAAGGCTGGATTTGATCTAACTTGTTCCTTAATCCCTAAAAAAGCTAAAACTGCTAATTCTGATTCTACGGATCCCTGCCCGACAAGCAATTCATTAGCTAAGACTGAATTTTCTGAGATTTTCAAATGTGTAATAAAATCTTGAAGCCAAGAAAATATTTTAAAAGCTAAATAATCATTCACAATAGTAATATGATATTTCTCAAAAGTATTTTCAATAGAGCGATCAAAATGTTCCCACATTTCCTTTGCTGAATTTTGATAGCACTCAAAATTTTGAAATTTTTCATATGCAGTACTGAAATGATTAAAAAATCTTTTGTTTCCTCTTTTATAATTAATAATTAACCAAAATAGAGATAGCGATGTTTTTATTTTACCTGGAACCGAAAAATGATAAGAATCGCTTGCTGAATCTGGAAGACCAACCGCATTTTCCCACGCTTCCATTGATCGCTTTGAGTTGTATACCACAGCCATCATTTTGTACCAATTATCTAAGCGATAGTAGACTCTACCATAAAAATGTTCTATTAAATTAGAGAATACATCATTATTTGCATCAAATCTATCGCTTGAGATCCAAAAAGCTCTTGCGCTTCTTTGAAATAAATTAGAATATGCCATTGAAGCAAATGAGAAACTTAAAGGAAGTGTAATGCCTGGATAACTTTCAATAATATTCGAATTATCCAATAAAATAAGATTTTCCTTTTGAATCGTTGTGATTGGCCTCATTTGCAATACATAGAGTTCATCATCTTCGCCATATATAAATTCAATGTCTGCAGGTTTTTTGAGAAGATTTTCTGCTTTAATGGCAACTTCTAAAACTTCTAAAATCTCTTCATCATTTAAAGTAGCTTGCATTTGCTGGTCAGTTGAGACATTAGCTAAGTATAATCCTTTGCTATCATTATGTTTCATGGCTTTTTCTTTCCGAACTATACTTCGTGATATACTTTTTATAGATCGGTTAACATAAAAGCAATCAGCAGCCACTTTATCCATTACAATTCCTTCACCAATTCCATACCCGCAATTAATTACTGCATCTGCAAGATTTCCATTTGCATTCATTGAAAAAGCAATTCCAGATTTAGTAGCAGAAACCATTTTTTGAAGAACTAGTGCATATTGAATATTAAGGCATGAAAGTTTATGAAATTTTCTATAACTTATTACTCCAAAACTATAGGCTGAAGCTAAACTTTCTTTTATATTATGAATAAGTGTATCCGAAGTAGTATACAATAAAGTACTATGCTGACCTGCAAATGAAATATCTGAAGTATCTTCTGCCATAGCTGATGACCTTACTGAAATAGAAAAATCAATTCCAAATTCTCTTTCACAACGGTTAAAAATTTCTTGCTTCAATACTTCCTTAGGCTCGTAATTCATAATTAAAACCTTACAATCCTCACATAATTTGTGAAGTGCTTCTGAGGAAATTAATTCTATTTGATTTAATGCATTGGAAAATTTAGCTTCAACTTTATTGATTACCTCACCAAAAATTAATTCAATATCACTTCTAGAAATTACAATAAATGGAGGTACACGAAATCCTGCCCCAAGCAAAATAAACAAGTTATATGCTTTTCCACCAATCTCAGAAACCTTTGTAGATTCTGATTGAAATAAATTAGTGGTCAAAGCTAAAAAATAGAATAATGTAAAAGAGTATTTACCAATAAATTTAGGAAAAACATAGTGGTAGCAAATAACGAAACTTTGGTGAGAACATTATATTTACTGATTGGCTTAATTAGAAATCTCAAATAAAAGAAAAGTACTATTGTCATTATTGTTATTATCACATAATAAAATAATGAATCGAAATACAAGATATTACCAATTTTCATACTTAATAATCCTACTATCATAAAAAATATCAAAGGAATTAAAGTTGCTAGTTTAAGACCAATTACCATAGAAAATGTTTCATATTCTGTTTCCATATCAGCTGAACGAATTTTACGCGAAACCTCCCAAGCCGTTATAGGCATAGAAACTATAAGCAATAAAAACAAGTGTACAATATTAAATGACTCATAATCAGTTCCTGAAGCTAATGCAGTATGGATTAAAAAAAAATTAATAACATAAGGAAGAGGTTGGTGATCGAGCATGGTAATAAAAATATGTTCACGATGAAATTTCTCTGCAAAAAACCATTTAAAAGTCAGTAAAACATAAATAATCATTATTGTAAAAACCATTAAGGTTTGCTGACCCCAAATAAGATTAACTAAAACCACAATGATAAAACTGCTAAGACTCAACAATTGAATATCACTTTTTAAAACTAATTTCCGCGCAGTAGCACGATGCGGAAAAAGATGGGCGTCAAGCTCGAAATCTTTTAAGTCATCAAAAGTTCTCATCAACAGCATCATAAAAAAAGCTGTAACCACTCCTGCTATTGATGTAGAATCTAAAACAACTTGTGATCCTGCCTGATAGATAGATTCGGGTAATTTAGAAATGCCACCTAAACCTTGTTTGAAACTTTTATAAATTGGTGTATTTAAAATCTGAATCACTGTATTAAGACAAAAATATAAGGAAACCACGTAGGGTAAATAAATGGTTACAGGTAACATTTCTTTGGAATAAATCCATGCTCGTTTCCAAAAATTATTGGGTGTCTCTGATGATTTAAGTTGAATCATAATAATAAAATTATTTGTTAATTAAAAAATCTGTTAAAGATAAGTATTGTTTTATATCTAAAGACCTTTCAATTATGGATTTCAACAATCTCTAAGATACAAAACTTCATTTCTGCGCAAATCGATAAAGAACATAAGCAACTATACTAAAGAAGATATTCGGAATCCAGACAGCTAAAAGCGAAGGGAATCCAATATTTATTGCTGCAACAGTCGTCATCTTCATGGCAAAAATATAAATGAATACAAACCCCAAACCGATTGCGATATTTAATCCTATTCCTCCTCTTTTTTTCTGAGAGGATACTGCAACTCCTATAATTGTTAAAATATAGGCAGCAAAAGGGTAAGAAGTGCGCTGGTGCAACTCAATTTCATAAGATGAAACAGCTGCTGATCCTTTTAATTTTTCTCGTGAAATTAAATTCTTTAACTCAGAAAATGTCATTGTTTCTGCAATGGTATTTCGCTGCGCCATTTCCTCCATTACAAAATTAAAAACCGTATCTTTTTTATCTCCAAATTTGAGTGTCCCCTCCGGAAATAAAATATCTTTTTCGTAATAATCTGTTAATTGCCATTTATTTGTCCCTGGATAATTCTTTGCATAGCGAGCTTTTAAAAAATAAACTACCTCATTACTGTCATTCCACCGTTGAATTGTGAAATCGTGAACTTGTCCCTCAGAATTAGTATAATTTGAAAAATAAACAGATTGATTTCCGGGGTAATCAGCATGATAATCTTCAACACTCATTTCATCACTATAATATTTTTCTTCAAATGCTAGGCGATTTTTGTTCGCCCATGGAACAATAAAGTGATTTAAAACTAGCGAAATAAGCATTAAAACAGTTGCTCCAATCAAATAGGGTCTGTAAAATCGAGTAAGAGGCCGACCACTAAACCAAATCGGAATAATTTCTGTGTCTTGAGCCATTTTGGCGGTAAACCATATTACAGAAAGAAAAATAATCATCGATGAAAACATATTTCCATAGAAAAGAATAAAATTTAAATAGTAATCCAAAAAAATACCTGATAACGGTGCTTTATTGGAAATAAACTCACTCAATTTTGCAGAAATATCAAATACCATTGCAAACAACATGATGATACCCAACATAAAGAAGAATGTTGTTAAAAACTTTCGAATGATGTAGCGATCAATTAGTGATAACATATAATTTCCTTACAAACGTTGACTTAATTGTTTAACCATCTTCTCTTTCCAAATAGAAAATTCTCCTGATTTGATTTTCTCTCTTGCCTCTTTCATTAACCGAAGATAAAAAGATAAGTTGTGAATAGTGGCGATTTGTATTCCTAAATTCTCACCTGTTTTAATTAAATGGCGCAAATAAGCTTTTGAATATACTAGATCTACCCAAACAGGACTTTCTTTGTCGATTGGCGAGAAATCAGTGGCCCATTTTTCGTTTTTAATATTAATTGTCCCATTTTCTGTAAATAACATTCCGTGGCGAGCATTACGACTTGGCATGACACAATCAAACATATCGATTCCCAAAGCAATGCATTCCAATAAATTTTTTGGTGTGCCTACTCCCATTAAATAGCGTGGTTTATCGGAGGGTAATATGGCGCAGACATGTTCTGTCATTTCATATAATTCATCTTCTGGTTCCCCAACGGATAAGCCGCCAATCGCATTGCCATCTGCACCAAAAGATGCAATTGTTTCTGCTGATTCTGTTCGTAAATCTTTGTATGTGCTTCCTTGAACGATTGGGAAAAGACTTTGATTATATCCGTACTTTGATTCAGTGGCATTAAAAGCCTCAAAACAACGATGCAGCCAACGGTGTGTCATTTGCATAGATTTTTTTGCGTAATTATAATCACAAGGATAAGGCGTGCATTCATCAAAAGCCATGATTATATCAGCACCAATAGATCGTTGAATTTCAATTGCCCGTTCAGGGGTAAAAAAATGATAAGAGCCATCGATATGAGATTGAAATTTTACGCCCTCTTCATTTATTTTTCTGGAACCTGACAATGAATAAACTTGGTAACCGCCACTATCTGTTAGCATCGGACGATCCCAAGAAATAAACTTATGCAAACCTCCTGCTTTTTCTATTATTTCTGTTCCAGGTCTTAAAAATAAATGGTAAGTGTTCCCAAGAATGATTTGTGCTTGAATGTCTTCGCTTAATTCTTTTTGATGAACTCCTTTCACAGAACCTCCAGTTCCAACTGGCATGAAGATTGGTGTCTCAATAACACCATGATCTGTGTGTAATAATCCTGCTCTAGCTTTAGAAGATTT
>CAMDDR010000020.1:0-27384 GCA_945892995.1 Chitinophaga pinensis
AAGTTACTTAACATCTAAATGCCCTCATTGCACAGCTGATTTATAGAAAAATGAAAAATATTATACTAACTGCTTAATCAACCAGCAAAACGGAAGAGTTCAAACTTTTAGAACGAACATATTTTTTGAGCTAATACGTTCAATATCAAAGGCTTTATCGAAAATAAAAAACGGAGATCCGATCAATTTTGACCAAATCTCCGCTCGAGTGACCCCGACAGGATTCTAACCTGTAACCGCTGGAGCCGAAATCCAGTGCGCTATACAGTTGCGCCACGGAGCCAAATAAAATTTAAAAATTACAAGTTTTGCCCTTTAATTTGTGCAAAGATAAAGAAATTAAGCTGATTTTTAAATCTTAAATTAGTAAGCCTCCCTCTTTTAAGGAACAAGGGGAAACTATTATTTCATTGACTTTCATCTTACGAATAAGCCAACGTGTTTTTATAGCTGCAAGAGGCGCCATTTTTTTTCTCATTGGAATAATAAAAGGATTTATATCTCTCTCTGCTCGTGTTGAGTAGATTATAGTATCTAATAATTCTAACATAAGAGTAAAATCTAAGGAATGAGTTTTGTATAACTTAGAAAATGGCTTTTTATAAATTAACTCATAAAATGTTTCGAAACTTCCAGAAGCTCCAATCAATAAATCACAACGCTTATTATTAAAAAATCCTTCAGAATTTTGCTCTAAATAATTTTCAACGACTTCAATATCTGAATCAGTCATTGGATCATTAAAGCAAAAGAATTGAAAAATTCTAGAAATTCCAATGTTTAAAGAAACTAAATCTTTTACACCGGATGCATTGGCTATTATAAATTCGGTGCTTCCTCCACCAATATCCATAATGATACTGTCTATTGTGAATTTATGAGAATACTGAATTCCTTGGTAAATTAAATGCGCTTCCTCTCTCCCACTTATAACAGTTATTATTATTCCTGTAGAATCAAGAACTTGTTTTAGAAATTCACTTTGATTTTTCGCATCTCGAATTGCAGAAGTACCATATGTATGAATAAGCTCAACACCAAAATTATCACAGATTTGCTTAAAACCTCTTAAACATTCAATAGCTCGAGCGATTGCTTGCTCCGAAATACACTGTTCATTGATACCGCCAAGACCAAGTCCAACAGCCTCTTTATCTTTATAAATAGGGTATATTTTCCCTTTATTTACATTCGCAATGAGTAAATTAAAGGTGTTTGTGCCCAAATCAATGACTGCTTTTACCATTTTTTAGCTAGTAAATTTGAGACAAGTTAAAAAAAAATACTGAGTTTTAAACATTTTATAACTTTATAATTTTACTATAAAACCTATTAAAAACAAGTGGTACAATGGCATTAATTCATTTAGAAATTTTATTAATAGTCAAATGTTTAAAAAAAAAATGAAACCCTATGAAACTTGCCACGTATATTTGACCAAACTTTTAACTAATTAAATTTTAAGATTATGAAAAAATTAATGATTTTAGTAAGTGCAGTAGCTTTGTCAGGAACAATGTTTGCACAAAAAGGAACAACTGATAATCCTTGGACATTAGAAGGAACAGTAAATTACACAAGTGCTGATGGAATGGATTGGCAAGCGCCAGATGTACGCTTACGTTATTTCTTAAAAGATAACATGGCTGCACGATTGACTCTAGGCTATAGCAGTTCTTCTGATACAATAGCTGGTAGCTCTAATAGTATTGGATTAGGTTTTGAATACCACCTTGCTGGTAACGACAAAATGTCTCCTTATTTTGCTGCTGGATTAAATTTTGGTGGAACAAAAACTGGAGATGTAGTAGAAAATAAAGCTTCATCATTAGGAGTTGGAATTAGCGCAGGTTTAGACTACTATATACGTGAAAATATTTATGTTGGTTTAGAAATTGGCCTACTAAATTATTCATCAAACAAAGCGGGTGATGCTGATGCTACAACTGGAATGGGTTTAGGTGGAAATTCTGCTATCCGTTTAGGTTGGAGATTCTAATCTAAGTTACAAAAAAATAAAGGCGGCCTCGGTCCACGAATGGTCGGAAGAAATTCCGGCCATTTTTTTTTTTGCCTAAAAAATAGTTTGGGGTCACCTCCGCAATTTACTACTATCATTGATATAGCAAGGTTTCTTATTTCCATTGAAAACCGTCTTTTGGCAGTTTTATATCCTACGTTATTTTCCTTTTTATAGATAAGTATTAGCATTGCCACAATCATTGTTATGTAAATAATTTCTTGCATTCCATTTTTGTTCAAAGAGACCAAGTGACTTACGTTAAGTTCTTGTTTTATAAAGCAAAAGAAAACCTCTATGTCCCACCTTCTTATTTATGCTTCTGCTACTTCTTTTGCAGTCAGTTCAAAATTGTTTGTTAGGAACCAAAATTCCTTATTCTCTTGAGTTTTGCTTTTGATAATGACACTTCTAAAATGTTTCTTTAGAAGTGTCTGCTTGAAATACTTGTTACCACGTTTGTTATCGACAGAAATGCCTGTATACAATTGAACTTTGGAGTCTTTTAATAATATTGATTCGCCAAGATCTATTTCTTGATTTTCGGAAAGATACTATTCAATTTCGATGTGTTTTCTATTTTCTTTGGCTCTACAGACGAATGTTATTTTATCTTCACTGAAAGCCTTCTTAGCTCGTGTTGATTGCAAACCACGATCTATAACATAGATGTTTTGATGATTCGTTTCCTTTTTTACATGGCTCATAATTACTTCAGGCAGAGCAACATCTTCACTTGTATAAGTACTGGACGTGAACACTTTTAAATCACAGGGTAAAAGGCCATCAAAAAAAACACTGTATTTGACAGCTTTCTTTCCGGTAATTTGTCCAAGACCTTCTACTAGTTTACCAACTGTTTCACTCACCATAGTACTATGCTACACGAATGAGATTATACTTCTCTATTTCAACTGAAGAGTAAGACTTTGTGAACTGAGATTAGATATTTTCATCTATCTTTTTGAAATAATCGGAATCCACGACTGAAAGTCTATCTGAAATAGAACTTCTACAAACCGTTTCCTTTGACTCTAAGTCAAAAAGTAGCTTAAAAACTCGATCATTAAATGTATCTTCTAATGTGCGTTGACTTAGGCGCTCGTTTTCCAAAATACCAAACATCAAAAGGTAGAACAACTTTTTACCGTGTAGCACTTTTGTATAATAATCAACTTTGGTTTCTTGGGAAAGATTAGAAAACAAATCCTCAGGCATCACATTTAGTAACTCCGCGGCAGAAATTTTATGATCATTAAAAACTAACATAATGTATTAATTTTCAGTATTAAAGAAACTGAAAATAGACACTAAAAAAAGCTATTTATTTGATTATCATATAATTATATCAACCTTAAAAAGTAAATAAAACAAAAAAGTCGGAAGATAAAATCTTCCGACCATTCGTGGCTTTTACCACTTTCTTATTAATAATTTATTTTTTAAACTTGTTCTAAAAGTTCATCGTAAGCTTCTTGAGAACCTACAATCATTTTTTGATATTCACGAACACCTGTTCCCGCAGGAATTAAATGTCCAACAATCACATTTTCTTTTAGACCTAATAAATGATCTACTTTTCCTGCGATAGCTGCTTCGTTTAACACTTTTGTAGTCTCTTGGAAAGATGCAGCAGAAATAAACGATTGAGTTTGAAGTGAAGCTCTTGTAATTCCTTGAAGCAAAGAAGTAGAAGTTGCAGGAATTGCCTCGCGCGCTTCAACGATTTGTTTGTCTTCTCTTTTCAAACGAGAATTCTCGTCTCTCAATTTTCGAACTGTCACTAATTGACCTTTTTTAAATTCCGTAGAATCTCCAATTTCTTTTACAAACATCAAACCATACAATGCATCGTTTGCCTCCATGATATCTGCTTTATGAACAGATTGTCCTTCAAGAAAACGCGTATCTCCTGATTCGCTAATTTCAGCTTTCAACATCATCTGACGAACGATAACTTCAAAGTGTTTATCATTAATCTTTACACCTTGCAAACGATAAACTTCTTGAATTTCATTCACGATGTACTCTTGTACTTTCGTTGGGCCTTCAATATTTAAGATATCATTTGGTGTAATTGCACCATCAGAAAGGGGTTGACCAGCTCTAACGAAGTCATTTTGTTGAACTAGAATATGTTTTGCCAATGGAACCAAGTAATTTTTAACCTCTCCAAATTTCGAAGTGATTTTAATTTCTCTGTTACCTCGCTTGATATTTCCAAAAGTAGCGGTACCATCAATTTCTGAAACAACAGCAGGGTTAGAAGGATTTCGTGCTTCGAATAATTCCGTTACACGAGGAAGTCCACCAGTGATATCTCCTGTTTTACCTGACAATCTTGGTATTTTCACAAGAATCTCTCCTGCTTCTAACTTATCACCCGCAGTTACAGAAATGTGTGCATTTACAGGAATTGAATATTCGCGTAAAATTTCTTTTGTTTTAGGATCGATAATATGAATCGCTGGACTCTTCTTTTTATCTCTTGTTTCTATGATTACTTTTTCTGTAAATCCAGTTTGCTCATCAACTTCTTCGCGGTAAGTAATATTTTCAACTACATCGTCAAAAACAACTTTACCTGCAACCTCAGAAATTATTACAGCATTGTATGGATCCCACTTACAAATTACATCACCTTTTTTGATTTTCGTATTGTGCGACACAAATAATTCTGATCCGTAAGGGATATTAGTAGTCATAACAGTAATTCCTGTTTTCTCATCTGAAATTTTCAATTCTGCAGAACGACCAACAACAATTAATTTAACAGAACCATCAGCATTTTTCTTTTCTATAGTTCGTAATTCATCTATTTCTAATTTACCATTTGCTTTCGCTTTTAAATCAGAAATATCCGTAGTATTTGATGCCGTACCACCCACGTGGAAAGTACGCAATGTTAACTGTGTTCCTGGCTCACCAATTGATTGAGCAGCAACAACACCAACAGCATCTCCAATTTGAGCTAGACGGTGATTCGATAGATTTCTTCCGTAACATTTAGAACAAACACCACGTCTCATTTCGCAGGTAAGTACTGAACGAATTTCAACTTCTTCAATTCCTTCTTTTTCAATTGACTTTGCTACATCCTCAGATATAATTTCACCTGCAGCAACAATGATTGTTTCTGAATCCGGCAAATAAATATCATGAACAGAAGTTCGTCCTAAAATACGATCGTATAAAGGCTCAACAATCTCATCATTTTTCTTGAGTGAAGTTGCGACAATTCCTCTTAAAGTACCGCAGTCATTTAAATTAATAACAACATCTTGAGCAACATCCACCAAACGACGTGTTAAGTATCCCGCATCCGCTGTTTTCAAAGCTGTATCTGCAAGACCTTTTCGCGCACCGTGTGTTGAAATGAAGTATTCAAGAATTGATAAACCTTCTTTAAAGTTAGATAAAATTGGATTTTCAATAATTTCCTGAACAGAAGCACCAGACTTTTGAGGTTTCGCCATTAATCCACGCATACCAGAAAGCTGACGAATTTGCTCTTTCGAACCACGGGCTCCAGAATCAAACATCATGTAGATTGAATTAAAACCTTGACGGTCTGTTTTCAATTGCTCCATCAATGTATGCGTCAAACGAGAGTTTGTATGCGTCCAGATGTCGATAATTTGATTGTAGCGCTCATTGTTTGTAATAAGACCCATGTTATAATTACCCATAACATCTTTTACATCACCATGTGCTTTTTCAACTAATTTTTCTTTTTCCTTCGGGATAATAATGTCATCCAAGTTGAAAGACAAACCACCTCTAAAAGCCATTTCATAACCCAAACCTTTGATATCATCTAAGAATTGAGCAGTTCGGGAAGTTCCACAAATTTTCAATACTTCACCAATAATATCTCGCAATGCTTTTTTCGTAAGTACATCATTGATGTATCCAACTTCTCTTGGAACTTTCTCATTAAACATAACACGTCCGCAAGTCGTCTCAATTAACATTAATTCAGGTTCTCCTGCTGCGTTTAAGTCATATGATTTCACCTTTAAGTGAGCATGTAAATCTAGTTTCGCTTCATTGTAAGCGATTATTACCTCTTGTGGAGAGTAAAAAATACTGTCTTCACCTTTTACGATTTCCTTTTCAAAAGATCTTTTTCCCTTCGTAATATAGTACAATCCCAAAACCATGTCTTGAGAAGGCACAGCAATTGGAGCACCGTTCGCAGGATTTAGAATATTATGAGATGCAAGCATCAACATTTGTGCTTCTAAGATTGCAGCATTACCCAAAGGTAAATGAACCGCCATCTGGTCACCATCAAAATCGGCATTGAATGCTGTAGTAACTAATGGATGTAAACGAATTGCTTTTCCTTCAATTAATTTCGGTTGAAAAGCTTGAATTCCCAATCTGTGTAATGTTGGTGCACGATTTAAGAGAACAGGATGTCCTTTCAATACATTCTCCAAAATATCCCAAACAACTGGATCTTTTTTATCTACAATTTTTTTCGCTGATTTAACTGTTTTCACAATACCACGTTCAATCATTTTACGAATGATAAACGGCTTGTAAAGTTCCGCAGCCATATCTTTTGGTAAACCACACTCGTGTAATTTCAAATCTGGACCAACAACAATTACAGAACGAGCAGAATAATCAACACGTTTTCCCAATAAATTTTGACGGAATCGACCTTGTTTTCCTTTCAAGGAATCAGAAAGTGATTTTAAAGCACGGTTAGATTCTGTTTTTACAGCACTTGATTTACGAGAATTATCAAACAATGAATCTACAGATTCCTGTAACATTCGTTTCTCATTTCGCAAAATAACCTCAGGCGCTTTAATTTCTATCAAACGCTTCAACCGATTATTACGAATAATAACTCGACGGTATAAATCATTTAAATCTGAAGTTGCAAAACGTCCACCATCTAAAGGAACTAAAGGTCTTAATTCTGGTGGAATAACCGGAACAACCTTTACAATCATCCATTCTGGTCTGTTATCAATTCTCTTTTGAGAATCTTTCATAGCTTCAACAACTTGCAATCTTTTTAACGCTTCATTTTTACGTTGAACAGAAGTTTCGTGTTCCGCCTGATCACGTAATTGATATGAAAGCTCCTCTAATTGCAATCCTTTCAATAAATCATGAAGTGCTTCAGCACCCATTTTAGCGATAAATTTATTCGGGTCAGCATCATCTAAATGATGATTGTCTTTCATTAATGGATTGTCAATAATGTCAAGGTATTCATCTTCAGAAAGGAAATCCATTTTCTTAAGTGTAAGTCCTTCAATAGACAAAGCAGAACCAACTTGAATTACCGCATAACGCTCATAATAGATAATTTGATCCAATTTCTTCGTCGGTAAACCTAAAAGATATCCGATTTTATTAGGAAGAGAGCGGAAATACCAAATGTGTGCTACAGGAACAACTAAGGAAATATGCCCCATTCTTTCACGGCGCACTTTTTTCTCTGTTACTTCAACACCGCAGCGATCACAAATAATTCCTTTATAGCGAATACGCTTGTATTTTCCACAATGACACTCATAATCCTTAACTGGACCAAAGATGCGTTCACAGAATAAACCATCTCTTTCAGGCTTATAAGTACGGTAATTAATTGTCTCAGGCTTTAATACTTCACCGCTGGAGTTCTCCAAAATTATCTCAGGAGAAGATAGTGAAATAGTTATCTTGTTAAAGCTATTTTGTTTTTTTGGTGTTTCTTTTTTAAAAGACATATTTATTGGAATATTTTCGTTAAATAATTCAATTAATCCATAGTTACATTAAGGCATAAACCTCTCAATTCGTGAAGCAATACATTGAAAGATTCTGGAATTCCTGGTTCAGGAATATTATCACCTTTTACAATTGCTTCATATGCTTTCGCACGACCTGTTACATCATCTGATTTTACTGTCAAAATTTCTTGTAAGATATTAGCAGCTCCAAATGCTTCCAAAGCCCAAACTTCCATTTCTCCAAAACGCTGACCTCCAAATTGAGCTTTACCTCCAAGTGGCTGTTGTGTAATTAAAGAATAAGGTCCAATCGAACGTGCATGCATTTTATCATCTACCATGTGTGATAATTTCAACATGTAAATTATTCCTACAGTCGCTGGTTGATGGAAACGTTCTCCAGTTCCACCATCATACAAATAGGTTTTACCTGATCTTGGCACACCTGCTTTATCCGTCCAATCATTGATTTCGTCAGGTGTTGCACCATCAAAAATAGGCGTTGCGAACTTGATGCCTAACTTCTCACCTGCCCAACCAAGAACAGTCTCATAAATTTGACCAAGGTTCATACGTGAAGGTACACCAAGCGGATTCAAAACTATATCAACAGGAGTTCCATCGGCAAGGAATGGCATATCTTCAGCACGAACAATATTTGCTACAATACCCTTATTACCATGACGTCCCGCCATTTTATCACCTACTTTTAGCTTACGTTTTTTGGCAACATACACTTTCGCTAATTTTACAATTCCTGCAGGAAGTTCATCACCAACAGAGATATGGAATTTTCGACGCTTATAGTTACCTAAAAGATCATTTGATTTGATATTAAAATTATGAATAACGCGACTAACCAATTGGTTTATAGTAGCATTGCTTGTCCAGTTAAGTGGATTAACAATTGAATAATCCAATGAAATTAATGCCTTATTTGAAAATTTAGTTCCTTTTTTAACCAATTCTTCTTTAAAGTTATTAAAAACACCATTGGCTTTGCTTTCGCCAAGAATTTGAATTAACTTATCTACCAATTTCTCTTTTAAATCAGCAAAATCTTTGTGGTATTCAGCATCAATAGTTTCAAGAACGGGTTTATCATGATTTTTAGATTTACGATCTTTAATTGCCCGAGAAAATAATTTCTTCTCGATTACAACTCCACGAAGAGATGGTCCAGCTTTCAAAGATGCGTCTTTAACATCACCAGCTTTATCTCCAAAAATTGCACGAAGTAATTTTTCTTCTGGAGAAGGATCTGTTTCACCTTTTGGTGTAATTTTTCCTATTAAAATATCTCCTTCTTTTATTTCTGCTCCAATTCGAATCAAGCCATTTTCATCCAAATCTTTTGTAGCTTCTTCACTAACATTTGGAATATCAGACGTTAATTCTTCCATTCCACGTTTTGTGTCGCGCACTTCCAAAGAATATTCATCAATGTGAACAGAAGTAAAGATATCATCACGAACAACTTTTTCAGAAATTACAATCGCATCCTCAAAATTATAACCTTTCCAAGGCATGAATGCCACTTTTAAATTTTGACCTAGAGCTAATTCGCCTTTTTGCGTTGCAAATCCTTCACAAAGAACCTGTCCTTTTTCAACTCTATCTCCTTTTTGTACAATTGGTTTCAAGTTGATACAGGTACTTTGGTTTGTTTTCATGAATTTAGTAAGCTTGTAATGAATTACTTCACTGTCAAAACTCACTAATTTATCTTCTGCATTCCAATCGTATCGAATGATAATTTCATTTGCATCTACATATTCTACTGTTCCATTACCTTCAGCGTTTATTAGAACACGAGAATCACGAGCTACTAAACGCTCAATTCCAGTTCCAACAATTGGAGAATTCGGACGAAGAAGCGGAACCGCTTGACGCTGCATGTTTGATCCCATCAAAGCACGATTCGCGTCATCATGCTCCAAAAATGGAATAGAAGAGGCTGCAATCGATGCAATTTGGTTGGCACCAACATCCATTAAATGAAGTGCTTTTGGAGTTACAACGGGGAAGTCACCTTCAAATCGTGCTTTAACAAGATCTGACAAGAAATTTCCTTTAACATCAATATTCTCAATAGCTTGAGCAATAATTTTTGAGTTTTCCTCTTCAGCAGCCAAATAAATTGGCGTATCATTTAAAGAAACTTTTCCGTTTTCAACTTTTCTATAAGGCGTTTCAATGAAACCTAACTTATTCACCTTTGCAAAAACACAAAGAGAAGAAATCAATCCAATGTTTGGTCCTTCTGGCGTTTCAATTGTACACAAACGACCATAGTGCGTATAATGTACATCTCGTACCTCAAATCCAGCTCTTTCTCGTGAAAGTCCGCCTGGCCCTAGGGCAGAAAGACGACGTTTGTGAGTTACCTCCGAAAGTGGATTCGTTTGATCCATAAATTGAGACAATTGATTTGTTCCAAAAAATGAATTAATAACCGAAGACAAAGTTTTTGCATTAATTAAGTCGATTGGTGTAAAAACCTCGTTATCGCGAACATTCATTCGTTCACGGATTGTACGTGCCATTCTAGATAAACCAACTCCAAACTGAGAATACAATTGTTCACCAACTGTTCTTACTCGACGATTTGATAAATGGTCAATATCATCAATATCCGCTTTTGAATTAATCAATTCAATAAGGTATTTAATAATATTTATAATATCTGTTTTTGTAAGAACACGAGACTGTTCAGAATTGTCAAGTCCTAATTTCTTATTTAAACGGAAACGACCTACTTCTCCCAGGTCATAACGTGCATCAGAGAAAAATAATTTTTCAAAAACACCCTTTGCAGTTTCATAGTCGGGCGGATCTGCATTCCTTAATTGTCGGTAAATATGTTCTACCGCTTCTTTTTCAGAATTGGAAACGTCTTTTTGTAAGGTATTATAGATAATTGTAAAATCCGTAGAATTAGCATCTTCTTTGTGAAGAATAACAGATTTTGTTCCAGAATCCATGATTAAGTCTAAATGCTCATCACCAATTACAATCTCACGATCAAGAATAACTTCATTTCTTTCAATAGAAACTACTTCTCCTGTATCTTCATCTACAAAATCTTCTATCCAAGTTTTTAAAACTCTTGCAGCAAGTCTTCTACCTACTAATTTTTTAATGTTTGCTTTACTAATTTTAATTTCATCAGCAAGTCCAAATATTTCTAAGATATCCTTATCTGTTTCATAACCAATGGCTCTGAATAAAGTTGTAACAGGAAGTTTCTTTTTACGATCGATATAGGCATACATGATATTATTAATATCTGTAGCAAATTCTATCCATGAACCTTTAAAAGGAATTATTCTTGCGGAATAAAGTTTTGTGCCATTTGCGTGACGACTTTGACCAAAGAATACACCTGGAGAACGATGTAATTGAGAAACGATTACTCGCTCTGCTCCATTTACAACGAATGAACCTTTCGGAGTCATATAAGGAATTGTACCTAAATATACATCCTGAACAATTGTTTCAAAATCCTCATGCTCCGGATCAGTACAGTATAATTTTAATTTTGCTTTAAGAGGCACGCTGTAAGTCAAGCCGCGCTCAATACACTCTGCAATAGAATATCTTGGTGGATCAATAAAATAATCCAAAAATTCTAATACGAATTGATTTCTTGTATCTGTTATCGGAAAATTTTCCGCAAACACTTTGAAGAGGCCTTCGCTGTCTCTATTTTCGGGAGTAGTCTCTAATTGAAAGAACTCTTTAAAGGATTTTAACTGAATTTCCAAAAAATCTGGATATTCAAACTGGTTTTTGCTTGACGCAAAGTTAATTCTGGTTGAATTATTTGATGTTGCCAATGCTTTTATTTTTTTAGTAATTGGAAATTATTAACTCAGGTAACTGCTTAAAAACAGGATTAGGCAGACACTAAATGTGCTGCCTATCCTGTAAATTTTAAAGATTATTTAATCTCAACTTCAGCTCCAGCTTCTTCTAAAGACTTTCTTAGGCCTTCAGCCTCATCTTTAGAAACTCCTTCTTTCAATGTAGATGGAGCAGCATCAACTAAATCTTTAGATTCTTTTAATCCATTACCAGTAAGTTCTTTTACAAGTTTTACAACTTGTAATTTGTTTGGTCCACCAAACTTAAGGATAACATCGAACTCAGTTTTCTCAGCAGCAGCTTCTTCACCACCGCCAGCAGCAGCGCCAGCCATCATAACTGGAGCAGCAGCTGCAGGTTCGATACCATATTCATCTTTAAGAATTGTTGCCAACTCACTTACTTCTTTAACTGTAAGGTTTACTAATGTTTCTGCAATTTTGTTTAAATCAGCCATTTTATTTTATTTTTTTTAAAAAAGGTTTAATAAATAATAATTATGCCCGTTGTTCGAGCGTTTTAAGAATGCCAGCGATTTTGCCACCAGCACTTTGAAGTCCAGATAATACATTCTTAGCAGGACTCTGCAATAATCCAATGATTTCTCCAACCAATTCTTCTTTGCTTTTCAAAGATTCAAGAATTAGTAATTGATGATCACCAATAAAAATTGCTTCGTCAATGTATGCTCCTTTTAAAATTGGTTTCGCGTTTTTCTTTCGAAAATCTTGAATTAATTTTGCGGGAACATTTGCAACATCACTTAACATTATAGAAGTTGCTCCTTTTAAAGTGTCATAAAGACCTTCAAAATTCTTTCCTTCTACACGTTCCATTGCTTTTTGAAGCAGTGCATTTTTTACAACACGAATTTTAATATTTGCTTGAAAGCATCTTCTTCGTAATGTATTCACTGATTCAACTGTAAGTTCTGCAGTATCTGTTAAATAGATAATATTATTTGCTGTTAATTCAGCAGTTAAATCATCTATATACTTTGCTTTTTCTATTCTATTCATTTTTTTAAATGTTAAGCATTAACAGACTTGGCGTCAATTTGAATACCAGGACTCATTGTTGAACTTATGTAAATTGATTTGATGTATGTTCCTTTTGCAGCAGAAGGTTTTAATTTAAGAAGAGACAAGATTAATTCATTTGCGTTATCACAAATTTTATCACCATCAAAACTTACCTTACCAACTGAAGAGTGAATGATACCGTATTTATCAACTTTAAAGTCAATCTTTCCAGCTTTCACTTCTTGCACTGCTTTTCCAACATCCATTGTTACAGTACCCGTTTTTGGATTTGGCATTAATCCACGAGGACCTAAAACTCGTCCAAGTGCACCAACCTTACCCATAACTGAAGGCATTGTAATAATAACATCAATATCTGTCCAACCACCTTTGATTTTTTCAATAAAATCATCAAGTCCAACAAAATCAGCACCCGCTTCCTTCGCTTCATTTTCCTTGTCGGGAGTACAAAGTACAAGTACTTTAATATCCTTTCCAGTTCCATGCGGCAAAGCCACTGTGCCTCTAACCATTTGATTTGCTTTACGAGGATCAACTCCTAGTCGTACACAAATATCTACGGAAGCGTCAAATTTAGTAGTGGAGATTCCTTTTACCAAATCACAGGCTTCTGTCAGAGTGTAGATTTTAGTCAAGTCGTACTTGGCTAGAATCTCTTTTCTTTTTTTCGAAATTCTCTTCATAACACTATTTTTTGGATTTTGGTGCCTCACCACCCTTAATTGTAACGCCCATACTTCGAGCAGTACCTGCTACCATCCGCATTGCTGAATCAACAGTAAAACAATTTAAATCAGGCATTTTATCTTCAGCAATTGCACGAACTTGCGTCCATGAAACAGATCCAACTTTAACACGATTAGGTTCTGAAGAACCTTTCTTGATTTTAGAATGTTCAATAATTTGAACTGCTGCGGGTGGGGTTTTTAAAACAAAATCAAAAGATTTATCACCGTAAACAGTGATAACAACCGGTACAACTTTCCCCATTTTATCTTGTGTTCTAGCATTAAACTGCTTACAGAACTCCATGATGTTTACACCTTTTGCACCTAATGCAGGTCCAATTGGTGGTGCTGGGTTGGCTGTGCCTCCTTTGATCTGCAATTTGATCAACGCTGCTACTTCTTTAGCCATATATATTCAATTTATGTAGTCAAACGTGCGCTATAATTGATGGGAAGCTTTAATCATCAGCACACTTCTACGGTTAATACATTTTAAGAATCTTTTTCAACCTGCATATAGCTAAGTTCCAAAAGATTTTTTCTGCCAAAAATTTTGACCATCACTTTTAACTTTTTCTTGTCTTCGTTGATTTCATCAACAACGCCTGTGAAATTATTAAAAGGACCATCAATTACCTTAACAGGCTCGCCAACAATAAAAGGAACTTTCATTTCTTCTTCATGTTCGGCTAATTCATCTACTTTACCAATAATTCTATTTACTTCGGACATTCTCATTGGAACTGGTTCACCACCTTTTACAGTGCCTAAAAACCCAATTACATTTGGAATTCCTTTAATTACGTGTTTTACTTCTCCAACTAGTGCCGCTTCAATTATTACATAACCTGGCAAAAACACTTTTTCTTTCAGTGCTTTTTTACCATTTTGAATTTTAAAAACCTTTTCCATAGGTATTAAAATTTGGTTCACATAATCTCCCAACTTCATTCGAGAAATTTCTAATTCAAGATATTCTTTTACTTTCTTTTCTTTGCCGCTAACAGCACGAATAACGTACCATTTTTTAACTATTTCTCCCATGTCTTTATCCTTAGAAAATTCCGTAAATAAATCCGATTAATCCTTTCCACATTGCATCTTCTTCACCAGAAATACCGAAAAGAAAATCCATCGCAAAAATTGTTAATGAGATTAAAATAGATGCTACAACTACTAGAATTGTATTATTCTGTAATTCTTGCCAAGTGGGCCACGTTACATTGTGAACCATTTCGTGGTAAGTCTCTTGAAAATATGATTTTATTTTAAACACGTATTTTATTTTATTTCAGCACGGGCGGTAGGATTCGAACCCACGACCAATGGTTTTGGAAACCACCACTCTACCAGCTGAGCTACACCCGTTTAAAAAGGGGAATTTTTCAATTCCCCTAACTTTAAACTATGATATTATTTATTTTACTATTTCTGTAACCTGACCAGCACCAACAGTTCTTCCACCCTCACGGATTGCAAAACGAAGTCCTTTGTCCATTGCTACAGGAACTATTAATCTTACATTAATTGAAACGTTATCACCTGGCATAACCATTTCACGACCTTCTCCTAACAAAATTTCTCCTGTTACGTCTGTAGTACGGAAATAGAATTGCGGACGATATTTATTTTGAAATGGAGTGTGACGTCCGCCTTCTTCTTTTTTCAAAACATAAATTTCAGCTTTAAACTCAACATGAGGTGTTGTTGAACCTGGCTTACAAATAACCATTCCTCTTTTGATTTGAGCTTTTTCAATTCCACGTAATAACAAACCAACGTTGTCACCAGCTTCACCTCTATCAAGGATTTTACGGAACATCTCAACACCTGTTACAGTTGACGTTAATTTTTCGTCACCCATTCCAAGAATATCTACACCTTCTCCAGAGTTTATGATTCCTGTCTCAATACGACCTGTTGCAACTGTACCACGACCTGTAATCGTAAATACATCCTCTACTGGCATCAAAAATGGTTTATCAATTTCACGTGGAGGTAATTCGATATATGTATCAACAGCATCCATTAAATCTTCGACTGCTTTTACCCACTTAGCTTCACCATTCAAAGCACCCAATGCAGATCCTTGAATAACTGGAGCATTGTCTCCATCATATTTATAGAAAGAAAGTAATTCACGAATTTCCATTTCAACAAGCTCTAATAACTCTTCGTCATCAACCATGTCAACTTTGTTCATAAAAACAACTAAACGAGGAACACCAACTTGTCTTCCAAGAAGAATGTGCTCTCGTGTTTGAGGCATTGGACCATCTGTTGCGGCTACAACTAATATTGCACCGTCCATTTGAGCAGCACCTGTTACCATGTTCTTTACGTAATCCGCGTGACCTGGACAGTCAACGTGAGCGTAGTGACGCGCAACAGTTTCATACTCGATGTGAGATGTGTTAATTGTAATTCCTCGCTCTTTCTCTTCAGGAGCATTATCAATAGATGAGAAGTCACGAACTTGTGCCAATCCTTTAGAAGCTAATACGCTAGAGATTGCAGCAGTCAATGTAGTTTTTCCGTGGTCAACGTGTCCAATGGTACCAATGTTAACGTGTGGTTTGGAACGATCAAAATTTTCCTTAGCCATTTTTTGTTTTTTTTGTTACTTAGTTAATACTTATTCTATATAAAAAATCCGTCTTACGGATAAATTTCTTCTTCTTGAGCCAATGACGAGAATTGAACTCGTGACCTCTTCCTTACCAAGGAAGCGCTCTACCCCTGAGCTACACCGGCGCTCAATGGAATTTGAGCGGGAGACGAGACTCGAACTCGCGACGTTCAGCTTGGAAGGCTGAAGCTCTACCAACTGAGCTACTCCCGCTTTTAAAACTTTCTGTGGGGAGAGCAGGATTCGAACCTGCGAAGGTGTAACCAGCAGATTTACAGTCTGCCCTCGTTGGCCGCTTGAGTATCTCCCCAACTTCATGAGCCGATGGAGGGATTCGAACCCCCGACCAGCTGATTACAAATCAGCTGCTCTGGCCAACTGAGCTACATCGGCAAATGTTTGGTATAATAAATAAAGAACGTTTCTTTAAGCCGAAACCTAAATTTCGGATTGCAAATATACGAAACTTTTTTGTATGACAAAGTCTTTTTCAAAAAATATTGCCATAATTTATTTAAAAAGTCAAGCTTGGTTCTTGATGGAACTCATTTTACTACTTTTGTATTAGCACAATGAAAAAAATAATTGTTTCAGTTACAAGTGATTTGTCAACGGATAACCGTGTAGACAGAACATGTAAAGCCCTTTTAGAGTATGGATTTGAGGTCGTTCTTGTTGGTCGCGTAAAATCAGAAAGTATTGACTTAGAAAACCGTGAATATCCCTGTAAAAGATTTAAGCTATTCTTTCAAAAAGGGGCCTTTTTTTACATGGAATATAATTTGCGGCTTTTTATATTTTTACTTTTCAAAAAAAAAGATGTTTTATACTCAAATGATCTTGACACTCTTTTAGCAAATTATTGTGCTAAGAAATTCTCTAGGAACACTAAATTAATTTATGATTCACATGAATTATTTACGGAAGCTCCAGAATTAATAAATAGAAAAAGAATTCGCTATTTCTGGTTGCTTATTGAGCGCTTTATTTTTCCAAAACTAAACTTTATTATTACTGTAAATGAATCAATTGCAAGTATTTACAAAGCACTTTACGGAAAAGATATTACTGTTATTAGAAATGTTCCATATTGTTACGAAAGAAACGCAGCACTTCAAAAGGAAAAAATTGGTATTCCAAAAAATAACTTTACTGCTATAATTCAAGGCAGCGGGTTAAATATTGAAAGAGGAATTGAGGAAGCTATTCTTTCTATGCATTTACTGGAGAATGTTTCGTTATTAATTGTAGGAAATGGCGATGTAATTCCGTTGGCAAAAAAAATGGTGCTTCATGAGGGCTTAGAAAACAGCGTGTTTTTCTTTGAAAAAAGACCATATACTGAATTAATGGGTTTTACAGAATTAGCAGATGTTGGATTAGCAATCGACAAACCAAAAAGCAAGAATTACGAGCTTGCACTTCCGAATAAATTATTCGACTATATGCATGCTGGAACACCTATTTTAAGTTCAGAATTAATTGAAATAACATCTTTAATTCAAAAATACCAAATTGGCATATCCATAACTACTGTTACTCCTCAAGCCATTGCTGCCGGAATTAATTATTTAAAAGAGCATCCTAAGGAATTAAAGCGAATGAGCGAAAATTGTTTAGAGGCCGCAAAGATTGAAAATTGGGAAAATGAAAAACAAAAGTTGACAAGTTTACTTGACAGAATGTATTCTTGAAAATTCGATTAGCTTATACAAATCAAACATCCATAAGAAAAATACTCCCGATTTTAAACACGAAAACAAAGTAGGTTTAATGCACCAAAAGAGTGGTTTTAAAATAAATAAAAAACCATTCTTTTTTAGTGAAAAATATGTTTTTAATAAAGGAATATGCTTGATGAATTCTTTGTCATACTTTAGGATTTTCAAAACCTCTACTAAATTTGCTAAAGCTTCTTTGGTTTTTTTTAGATAAGCGTGATTTGAATCCAAATGAGCATTTAAAACTGAATTATCACTTTGAATAACGGTCACATTAGCACGAAATAAATCAAAGGCAAATAAAGTATCTTCGTGACCATAACCACATAAATTTTCATTAAAAGCTATCTTTTGAAGCAGTTCTTTTTCGATGACAAAGTTATTTGTTTTGAAACCCCAATTAAAATTTGATTCCCTATCCTGAATTGATTTACTTTCTTTATTTCTACTTGTTTTCCAGCGCAAAAGATATTTCTTCTCAGGGCCTTGTTCACTGTAAATACTACCGCCAAAAAGCACTTTTGGATTTAATCTATTAAGCTCCTGAATATACTTTGCTAAAAAAGTTGAAGAAATTATTTCAGAGTCACAATCCAAAAAAAGTAAATAGGGATTTTTACACTCAGAAACAAAAAGATTGCGGATTTTTGACCTACCAACATTCGTTTTTAATTCTATAATTTTACAATATTCTTTGAGCAGTCGATTTTTTACTTTAATTTCTAATTCTGAAGCATCATCTATCAGCACTATTTCGATGGATTCATTTAATTCCTGAATTTGCGTATGCAAATCGGAAACTAATTTTGTTACATCAACATTGTAAACAGGAATACAAATAGATAGCATTCTAAAAACTTAAGCCATTGTGCTTGGTGTTCCAAAATTCATTGGTGGCATTCCAGATTGTGGGTCTTCAATAAGTCCAAAACTCTGCTCATATTTTTGGATATTTTCTGTTAGAGCAAATAAAAATCGTTTGGCATTTTGAGGTGTCATTATTACTCGAGAACGGACTTTTCCTTTTGGCATTCCAGGCATAATCTGAACAAAATCGCAAACAAGCTCAGCTGGAGAATGCGTTATAATAGCAAGGTTTGAATAAATTCCTAAAGCAATTTCTTCAGACAATTCAATGTCCATTTGATTTTCTTCATTTTTCATAGTTCTTATATTATATTAATTACTTTTTCAGATTCTGTGAATTCAATGCCATAACTTTTCAACTCATTTAAAATCGGTTCATATACTTCCTTCATTATAGGTAAAGTTACACCTTTTTCAAGTAAATTTCCATTAAGTATCATTTTTGCAGCAATTCCCACGGGCAAACCAACTGTATTAGACATAGAAGTATAAATTTGATCTTCACCTAAATTTACCATTGAAGATTCAATTTGATATTTAACTCCGTTCAAACGGTATTTAAATTTATGATACATCACTAACATGTCTTTATCTCCTGGCTCTAAATTTAATTTTTTCACTAATAACTCTTCTAATAATTCAGCAGGAGAAGCATTTGTTTTCTCAAAACATACATTGGACTCAAATAATCCTAACCATTCAAATTGCTCGAATAAATAGTGTCTTTCAGGACGAAGAAATAATTTAAATTTTTCTTCAACAGAAACTTTTGCCTTGTATGGCAAGAAAGCGTTGAGAAAAGTTCTAGGACTTAATAAATGACTATTTTCTATTCTCGTTTGATCATCCGTCATTCCTAACTCAATAAAAACATCCCATCCTTGGCAAAAATTTGGACGCCTGAGCGTTCCCCTGTAAATAGTTGGAATCTCATCTATTCCATAGGTTTTTCTATACCTCAAAGCATCTCTGTTTGCATAACCTTCAAAAGCACCAAATTTCTGTATTTTAATTCGGTCTATCTTTTGAAATAAACGATTATAAGGCAAGTATTTATATTCATTTTTTTCGATAAAACATGCCAAGCCACCTTGTCCGGCAAGAACAACATTCCGGGGATTCCATGTGAATTTATAATGCCAAGGATTTGTATCGTATTTTGGCGCTATTAATCCCCCACAAAAAGATTTAAAACTGAGCAATTCTCCCCCTTTTTTCTGAATTGCGTGAATAATCTTCATCGCACTCATATGATCAATGCCAGGATCTACACCAATTTCATTCATGATAACAATTCCAGCCTTTCGAGCTGCCTCATCCAAAACTTGCATCTCTTTTGAAATATAAGAAGGAGTAATAAGATCAACTTTTAAATCAATGCAGTCTTGTGCAACCTCAACATGATAACGAGCAGGCAACATTGAAATTACTAAATCAGCTTTTGCAATTCTGATTTTACGTTCTTCAGAATCTATAGCATTAAATGCAAGCGCCTCTCCTCGCTCATGGTTGTTTATTTTGCGTTTTACTAATTCAATATCTTGGTCTACAACTTGCACATTCCAATCATATTTTTTGGCATGTGACAAGAGGTACTTGATTAATGAAGAACTCGACATTCCTGCGCCGAGGATTAGTATTGATTTCATTATCAGTAAATTAAAATTTTCATGCTCTTAATTAAGTATACAAAGTTAAGGAAATGACGCACTCTTCGACTTTCATCTATTTTTTTCTTTGAAAAAATTAAATCTATCCATGAACAAAAATGTATTAAATAAAGTTATGATATAGATTTTGATGTTATCAAAAGACATTGACTATTTTTGTAAAAAAAAATAAATGCTTATTAAATTTCTCTCAGCTTTTTTTTCCATTCGTTCGGCTTCATTGGCCTTAATAATTTTTCTTACAAGCGTTGCTGCAGCGACTTTTATCGAATCAATTCATGGAATTCAAAGTGCTAAACTTATTATTTATAACGCAACATGGTTTGAATTACTTTTAATCTATTTATGTTTCAATTTAATTTCAAATATTTTTAAACACAGAATGTTTCAGCGTGAAAAAGTTGCTTTGTTAACATTTCACATTTCTTTCATAATTATAATCATTGGTGCAGGAATAACACGTTTTTATAGCTTTGATGGACTCATGCTAATCCCAGAAGGGAAAACATCAGATTTTATATTTACCTCTGATCCACATTTACTAGTCAGTATTCAAAATCTTGAAACTGGAGAAGATTCAACCTTTGTAGAACAACATTATATGTCAGAAATTGCCAATAATAATTTTGAGCATAACTATGATTTTTGTGGCAAAGATATTACTATTTCCTACCTCAATTTTCAATCGAAAATGATTGATTCCTTTGTTATAAATAGCCAGTTTAAAGAAGAAGCTTTGGAACTTGTGACAGATGGAATGAAATCCAATTTCTTGTGCGAAAATGATATTTTTATGCTGGGGGAAATTCCTTTGTCTTTTGAAAAAGAATTAGCTACACCAGGAATTGAAACCCGGAAATTTGGAGATTCTATTCAGGTAAAAACACTTTTACCACTGCGTTATTTAGCGATGTCAGAAATGCAAAAAGCCAGACAAAGTGGACAGAGTCCATCTGATTCTATGTTCACAGAAATTCCGCTTAATAAATGGGTAAATTTTAAAACAACCACATTGTACCAAGTTGGCGACAAGCAATTTGTATTCAAAAGAAAAATAAAACATGCTAAAAAAATGTTGGTTTCTTCTGGAAAAAAGAATGTTGGCTCAGATTATTTAACTGTTTTGGTAAAATCAGGAAAAAAAAGCATTGAAAAGCGCTTAGAAGGTGGAATGGGTGCAATTCCAACTCCAACTCGTTTTGAATTAAATGGCTTAAGTATTCAGTTAGAATATGGCAGTATTCGTCAAAAACTTCCCTTTGCCATTTTATGCCGCGATTTTATATTAGACAAATACCCGGGGTCAGAATCCCCATCATCATTTGCAAGTGAACTAACAATTCTTGATAAAGCAAAAAAGTACGAGCGAAATCAACGAGTATTCATGAATAATATCATGGATTACGAAGGTTATCGTTTTTTTCAATCTTCCTATGATTTAGACGATCCAAGCACTCCAGAAAATGAAGAGGGAACGAGACTCAGTGTAAACCATGATGCAATTGGGACAAATGTTACCTATTTTGGTTACTTATTAATGACAATAGGCATGGTTCTTTCATTATTTGCGCCTAAAGGACGATTTAGAGATTTAAATGAAAAATTGAAAAAATTAAAGATACGTAGAGAGAAATTAAAAACAATTCTTTTCGTTTTTATGTGTCTGAACTCATTTATAAGTCCTGCGCAGGAAAGTCACGATCATAAGCACGATCACAAAAATGAACACTTTAATCACAAAGTTAAAAAACCTGTTTTTAGAATAGTTTCCAAGGAACATTCAGAAAAATTAGCGAAATTATTGGTACAAGATTTTGATGGACGGATTGTTCCATTTCATACCTTAAGTGATCAATTACTGCGCAAAATTTACCGTGGAAATAAATTCAGGGATTTGAATGCATCGCAAGTAATCATGAGTATGCACATGTATCCACAGTATTGGATGGATCAGAAAATAGTTCAAGTTTCAAGTAACCTAAGGGAAAGACTAAATCTAAAAGAATATGCTAGTTCAAAAGATTTAATGGCAGAAGGAGGGAATTTTAAATGGTTGGCTGAATATAAAATTTCTCATCAGAAATTAGAATCTAAAAGAGATGAATTTGATAAAAAATTAATCAAGTTAAATGAAAAATTTGAAGTTTTACAAGGAATTTTTGCATGGCAATACATGCGAATTATTCCAAAGAAGAATGACAAAAACAATACTTGGTTTATTCCAATGGATATGGAATTATTAAAAATTGATACGCTTAGTTCAATCACATCCTTAAAATATCTTTCAGCAATTGATAAGGGAGCAAAAAATAATGATTTCACTGAGGCAGAAAGTTTATTGGCTGAAATTTGTGCTTTCCAACGCAAAATTGGAAAAAAAGTAGTGCCAAGTGAAAATCAAGTGAACATTGAAGTTTCCTACAATAAAATGGAGATTTTTAAAAATACCTATCGTTCGTATGGCTTAATTGGATTTTTAATGCTAATCCTCTTTTTTGTTCAACTTTTTATAGATCCAAAATCTAAAACATTAAAACATTTTAAAATCCTCCGAATAATTTTCTTTTTCTTACTAACTGTATTTTTTGTTTATCATGGAATAGGATTAGGATTCCGCTGGGTAATTTCGGATCATGCTCCTTGGAGTAACGGCTATGAAGCAATTATTTTTATCGCCTGGGTTACCATGATTTTTGGTTTTGTTTTTTCCCGAAAAAATGCAGTGATTATTGCAGGAACAGCCATTTTAGCTTCTTTAATGATTTTTGTGACTGAAATGAATCTCTTGGATCCAGAAATAACGCCACTTGTGCCTGTTTTAAAGTCTTATTGGTTAATGATTCACGTTGCAATAATCACTGGAAGTTATGGTCCACTTGGCTTGGCTGCTATTCTTGGACTTATAAATTTGTTGCTTTACATCTTTCGGACTCAAAAAAATGGAAAAATGATTTCTATTCACATTAGCGAATTAACCTACGTGTCTGAAATGGCCATGACAATTGGCGTTTTTATGCTTACAATTGGAACATTTTTAGGAGGCGTTTGGGCGAATGAATCGTGGGGCCGTTACTGGGCTTGGGACCCAAAAGAAACTTGGGCTCTGGTCTCTGTTTTAGTCTATGCCGTGATTTTACATTTTCGGTTTATACCCAAGTTGAATGGAAAGTTTGTTTTTAATGCAGTGGCTCTTTGGGGTTATTCAGCAATTTTATTTACTTTCTTTGGTGTAAATTTTATGCTTGTTGGTTTGCATTCGTATGCCCAAGGTGAAGGTCTGGGAGAATTTCCAAATTGGTTGATTGTATTAATTATTAGCTTCTTAATTTTTACAATTTTCTCAGGTATTCGATACAAGGCATATAAGAAACTAAACAAAGATAAAATAGTGGAATAAATGGATTTGACAAGTATTCTTTTCGAAGACAACCATTTAATCGTCATCAACAAAAAACCTTCTGAAATTGTACAGGGAGATAAGACGGGTGATAAAACGATGCCAGATACAATTAAAGAATACTTAAAAGTAAAATACAACAAACCAGGGAATGTTTTTTGTGGCGTTATTCACCGTTTAGATCGACCTACAAGTGGTGCAGTTGTTTTTGCTAGAACAAGTAAAGGACTTGAGCGAATGAATGCGCAGTTTAGAGAAAAAGAAACAAACAAAGTTTACTGGGCCATCGTTGAACAAAAGCCAGAAAAACAAACAGCGAGATTGGTTCATTTCCTCAAAAAAAATGAGACAAAAAATAAAAGTTTTGTCACAGATTCCGAAAAAGGAGGAGCAAAAGAAGCAAAACTTACTTACAAACTTATCGCATCTTCAGAGCGCTATCATTTATTAGAAATCTCGCTTGAAACTGGAAGACATCATCAAATTCGTGCACAATTAGCTGCTATCGGATGCTTTATTAAAGGAGATATAAAGTATGGTGCAAAACGCTCAAATGAAGATGGATCAATCTGCTTGCATGCCAGAAGATTAACAATAAATCACCCAGTTACAAAAGAAGTCTTAACATTTACAGCTGACACACCAAATGCTGCAATTTGGAAAATATTTGAAAAATAAAATGGGATCTACTCCTGTTTTTGAGCCCTTAAATGAATTGAAAGACCTTTCATTTGCAGCGCTAACAATTGCACAAATTACAAAGGATTTTGCTAGAATTTCTGTGGATTTTAACTTTGAGAAAGATAAAAAAATTGAACTTAAGAAGCAGCTAATCGCAGAAGTAGAAAAAACTATCTCAAATTTAACTTCGATTGAACTTCAACAATTTATCTATTTAATTGATCTCAAAGAAACTGATTTTCATTCTGCAAGTCACCATGAAAATTTCCTTGAAATCCTTTCGGAAAAAATACTATACCGAGAAGCATATAAAGTCTTTCTTCGCAAATATTATAGTTTGTAAAGTTTTCCGTTTCTAAAATCCATATTTTCATAAAAGATGATCGAATTAAGTAAATAAATGTGTAAAACCTCATCCTTTTTTATTAATTTTGAATTAAATATTTTTATATGAATTTCATTACTTCAAGTAGCATTTTACTGCGTCATCTACAGAGCATTTCTGGTGTGATAAACACAAGCAATACATTGCCAATTCTAGATAATTTTTTGTTTGATATCCAAAATGGGCAATTAACTATTTCAGCATCTGATCTAGAAACTACAATGATTACAACTTTAAAAGTTGAATCAGTAGAAAATGGAAAAGTTGCCTTACCAGCTAAATTAATTTTAGACGTCTTAAAAAGTCTTCCTGAACAACCTTGCACTATTCGCGTAAATTTAGAAAACATGCAAGTTGAAATTGCTTATGACAATGGGAAGTCAAAAATGAATGGTATGAAAGGTGATGAATTTCCAAAATTACCAAGCATAGAAAATAAAAATTCAATAAAAATTTCTGGGGAAATCCTTTCTAAAGCAATAAATAGAACCTTATTTGCTGCAGGAAATGATGATTTAAGACCCGTAATGAGCGGCGTATACTGTCATTTTACACCTGGGGACATTACATTCGTAGCAACAGATGCTCACAAATTAGTACGTTACCGCAGAAAAGATGCTGAAGCAAATGGTAGCGCTGCATTTATATTGCCAAAAAAGGCATTAAACATGCTAAAATCAAATCTTAGCGGTGAAGAGGAAATTCTATTTGAATACAATGAATCTAATGCAATTTTTACCTTTAATGATTTAGTGATCGTTTGTCGATTAGTTGATGGAAAATATCCAAACTATGAAGCGGTTATTCCTAAGGAAAATCCAAATGTGTTAACCATTGATCGCCTACAATTCTTGAATTCTATTAAACGTGTTTCTATTTTTTCAAATAAAACAACACACCAAATTAAATTAAAATTAGCTGGTTCAGAATTATCACTTTTTGCTGAAGATCTTGATTTTGCAAACGAAGCTTCAGAACGTCTTACTTGTAATTACGATGGAGACGATCTAGAAATTGCTTTCAACTCACGCTTCCTGATGGAAATGGTGAGTAATCTCGAAGCTACAGAAATTCAACTTTCAATGAGCGAAACAGGTCGCGCTGGAATACTAACTCCTTGCAATCCTGAAAATGCAAATGAAGAAGTTTTGATGTTGGTAATGCCTGTAATGCTTAATCGATAAAAAATGCCTTATTCATTGAATTATGGCAGAAGATAAAATTAATATTCGGGAATTATCTTTTGAAGAACTCCAAGAACATTTAAGCAAATTAAAGCAACAAGCCTTTCGTTCAAAACAAGTATTTGAATGGTTGTGGAAAAAAAATGCACATACATTTGAAGAAATGTCAAATCTCAGCATTGAATTAAGAAGTGTTTTGGATGCAAATTTCTTTATCGATACTATTAGCGTTCAAGATGAACAAATAAGTAAGGACAAAACCATTAAATGTGCATTTGAAATAGCAGAAGGGAAAATTGTTGAAGGTGTTTTAATTCCAAGTAAATCTCGAATGACTGCCTGCATTTCTTCGCAAGTTGGCTGCAGTTTATCATGTGTCTTTTGTGCAACTGGTCGTCTAAAATTATTGCGGAATTTAACAGCTGGTGAAATTGTGGATCAAGTTGTCTATCTCCGAAACCAAGCTGAAAATCGCTATAAAACCCCGTTGTCAAATATCGTTTATATGGGAATGGGAGAACCACTTTTAAATTATAAAAATGTTCTTCGCTCAACAGAAATGCTTTGCTCAGAAAAAGGATTAGGAATTTCTCCAAGAAGAATAACCGTTTCGACAGCCGGAATTGCAAAGATGATAAGAAAATTAGGAGATGACGAAGTTCGCTTCAATCTTGCACTTTCTTTGCATGCTGCGAATGACGAAAAACGGAATAAATTAATGGAAATTAATGAGACTAATAATTTAGAAGAATTATCTGAGGCATTGATTTATTTTCATGAAAAAACGGGGACTCGCGTTACATTTGAATACATTATTTTTAAAGATTTTAATGACGATATTGAAGATGCACAAGAGCTTGCTCAGTTTTGTAAATGTGTTCCTTGCAAGATTAACATCATAGAATACAACCCGATTGATGACGGACAGTTTCAGCAGGCAGATCCACAAAAAGTAATTGCGTTTGCAAATTATTTAGAAGCAAAAAATCTAATTGTAAATGTTCGAAGAAGTCGTGGAAAAGACATTGATGCAGCCTGCGGGCAACTTGCAAATAAAAACAAAGCAATTCCTTTACAAGAGAGGATTTTAAAAGGATTGAACAGCGATCTTAACGAATCAAATGAATAAACCCAGATTTTTCTCCGTTTTCATAAATCAACTTAAATAAATAAATTCCTTGTTGTAAATCTTGTCCATTCTTAGTTTTTCCGGTAAATGGAAGTTCATTCCTAACTTGTTCAAAAACTAAATTTCCCCAACGGTTATAGATAAACAATTCAAATGGTAAGCAAGTATTGAAATAATCATTTATGTTTAATGAATCATTTACACCATCTCCATCAGCAGTAATTACATTTGGAAAATCAAAATCATCAAATGTAAAAATATTTTCAATTATAACATTGATCTGAGATTCAGTAGAAATACAACCATTTAAAGAAACAGTAGCAGT
>CAMDDR010000021.1:0-27356 GCA_945892995.1 Chitinophaga pinensis
GAAATTATTCCCTGTTGTTAAATTAAATTTTACGGCGCTAAATTTTCCGCCTGCCTTTGTTTATACCTGTTCAAAAAGGTGATTTCTTTTCCTTATCTTTGCAAAAAAATAGTAGATGCTGAGTGTAAATAATCTTTCTCTTCAATTTGGAAAACGCGTGCTTTTTGATGAGGTCAATGTAAAATTTGTAAATGGCAACTGCTACGGCATTATCGGTGCAAACGGTGCTGGGAAGTCAACTTTTCTAAAAATACTAAAGGGAGATCAAGATCCAACTTCAGGTAGATTAGAACTTGAACCTGGAAAAAGAATGGCAGTTCTTCACCAAAATCATTTTGAATTTGATAAAAACCAAGTGCTTCAAACTGTAATCATGGGTCACAAAAGACTCTTTGAAATAATGGTTGAAAAAGATGCGCTTTATGCAAAGTCTGATTTTTCAGATGCAGACGGAATGAAAACTGCAGAATTAGAAGGAGAATTTGCCGATCTTGAAGGATGGAATGCCGAAACAGATGCTGCTGCTCTGCTAAGTAATCTAGGAATAGAAGAATCAAAGCATTACCTCTTAATGGAAGAATTATCAAATGATTTAAAGGTTCGTGTATTATTAGCTCAAGCAATATTTGGAAATCCTGATGTATTAATTTTAGATGAGCCAACAAATGACTTAGATCTAAAAACTATTTCATGGCTAGAGGACTTTTTATTAGATTTTAAAAATACTGTAATTGTTGTTTCACACGATCGACATTTTTTAGATACTGTTTGTACGCATGTATGCGATATTGATTTCAGTAAATTAAATATTTTTACAGGAAATTATAGTTTTTGGTATCAATCTTCACAATTAGCCTTGAGACAACGCTCTGACAAAAACAAGAAATCAGAGGAGAAAAAGAAGGAATTAATGGATTTTATTTCCCGTTTTTCTGCAAATGCTGCAAAATCTAAACAAGCAACAAGTCGTAGAAAAATGCTAAGCAACTTAGATTTAGAAGAAATTAAACCTTCTTCAAGAAAATATCCTGGCATTACCTTTCATCAAGAAAGAGATGCTGGAAACCAAGTTTTAACATTAGATAGCTTAAATAAAAAATCTGATGGACAAAATCTTTTTAGTAATATCAACCTAATAGTTAATAAGGGTGATAAAATTGCTTTTATATCAAAAAATTCAGTTGCTTTAACTGCTTTCTTTGAAGTTTTAAGCGCGAATGCTAAAGCAGATAAGGGAGAAGTCATAGTAGGAACTACGATTTCAACTGCCTATCTTCCAAACGATAATCACACGTATTTTTCTGGGAAAATTTCATTAATAGATTGGTTACGCCAGTATGCACAAACTGATGAAGAGCGTGAAGATGTTTATTTACGAACTTTTTTAGGTCGTATGTTATTTACTGGAGAAGAGGCAATGAAGCAATCATCTGTTTTATCTGGAGGAGAAAAAGTGCGCTGTATGCTTTCAAAAATGATGTTGGCGAAAGCAAATTTATTGATGATGGATGAACCAACAAATCACTTGGATCTCGAATCGATAACTGCATTAAACAATGCCATGAGGGATTTCCAAGGAACCTTGCTTTTTACATCTCATGACCATGAATTAGTAAATACAGTTGCAAATCGCATTGTGGAAATTACACCAAATGGTATTATTGATAAAATGATGAGTTATGATGAATACCTAGCAGATTCAAAAATTTCTCAGCTTCAAGTTGAATTATACGCATAATAATTTGCAAGAAAGAATATTCTATACCATCGAATGTGATAATTCACAGCAACACTTTATAAAAATCAAGGTTCAATTTCCTGTAGATGAAAATAAAACAATCATTCATCTTCCCTCTTGGAGACCTGGGCGTTATGAACTTGGGGATTTTGCCAAAAATATAAAAAATTTTAAAGTTTTTAACGACCAAAATAAAGCAATTAATTTTCATAAAATCAATAAAGATTCTTGGGAGATAAGTTCGAATGAAACAAAGTATATTAAAATTGAATACCAATACTATGCAAATGAACTCAATGCTGGCTCAAGCTACTTTGACGAACAACAATTATATGTAAATCCAGTAAATTGCTTTCTATATGCAGAGGGAAAAGAACAATTTCCTATTTCCCTTGAATTGAATATTCCAGAAAATTATACAATTGCAAGTTCCTTAGTTCAAGAAAACAACTTTTTGCTTGCAGAAAATTTTGATGAATTAGCAGATTCGCCTTTTATTTGCTCTGAAAACTTAGAGAAACAAACTTATATCGTTGCAGATACTAATTTCCATATTTGGTTTAATAATCAATTAAATATTCCATGGGAAAGAGTTATTGATGATTTCAGAAACTTTACTAAAAAACAAATCGAAGATTTTGGAGAGTTTCCTGTTAGCGAATATCATTTTCTCATTCAATCCCTTCCGTATCTTGCTTATCATGGAGTTGAGCACCTTAAAAGTACTGTAATCACTCTTGGTCCTTCATATGATTTGTTTGAAAATCGTTATGACGAACTACTTGGTGTTTCTTCACATGAACTCTATCATGTTTGGAATGTAAAAAGTATTCGACCAAAAGAACTTATGCCATATAATTTCAAAAAAGAAAACTATTCTGAATTGGGATATATCTACGAAGGCATTACAACTTATTTAGGTGATCTTTATTTGTTAAAGAGTGGTGTTTTTTCACTTGAAAATTATTTGAAAGAATTAAGCAAGCAATTCCAAAAGCATTTTGATAATCCCGGAAGATTTGCGCATTCTGTTGCGCAATCATCTTATGATACTTGGTTAGACGGTTACGTTCCAGGAGCTCCAGGTAGAAAAGTTTCAATCTATACAGAAGGCTGTCTGTTGGCATTTGTAATGGATGCAAAAATTCGAAAGGCGACAAATAATAAGCGAGGAATTGAAGAAGTTATGAAGCGCTTGTACTATAATTTTGCTCAAAATAACAAAGGATATACAGAAAAAGATTTCATTGATCAACTTGAAAATATATGTGGCTATTCATTCCAAGATTTCTTTAACGATTATGTTCATGGAACAACTCCGTATGAAACGATTCTATTAGAAGCATTTGACTTTATTGGTCTTGAACTTATTCAAACTCCCTCTAATTCTTATTCAGAAGCGAATTTGGGAATGAAAACTGTTAATCAAGCAAATCACCTATTAATTAGTGCTATTTACCCTGGAAGTCCTGCAGATATGGCTGGTTTATCTTTAGGGGACGAACTAATTGCATTGAATACTATAAAATTAAACCATGACCTTGATGCATGTCTAAACTATTTTGATGCAAGCTTAAAAACACTTTCCTTTTTTAGAAATGGAAAACTACTGCAGCTAACATTGCCTGAAGTAAATCGATTTTTTTATTTAAATCATAAAATTCATAAAAAAGTCGATTTAACTCCTAATCAGGAGAAAGCAATCTTTGCATGGAGTGAAAATAATTCTAAAATCTCTTGATCTTTGAACGAAATGAATTCTCCATTAGATAATAAAAATACTGCGATTATTTCATTGGCCTGGCCATTTGCTACAGCACGAGCACCGGAAAAAATATGGGGTTTTCTAAAAAAATTAGGTATTGTAAAAAATCTAAATTTTAAAATTGGGCATGCAGCAATGCTAATAGCAAAAAACGATGAATTATTTTATTACGACTTAGGACGTTATATTTCACCATTAGGATATGGCCGCGTGAGAAGTAAAGAGACTGATCCAAAACTTGCAATTAAAACAATACCTATTTGGAATGAAAAAGGAGAATTAGAAAATCTCAGTAGTATTTTTCAAGAACTAGAAGATAAAAAAAAAGCGACTCACGGAGATGGACCAATTTATGCCTCAGCAACCTATGGTGCAAATATTGAAAAAACACTTAAATATCTAAAAATTCTTCAAAAAGAAGGTTGCCAAAAATACGGTGCTCTTAAAAAAAATAAAACAAATTGTGGAAAAGTAGTAGCAAAAGCAATTTTAGAGGGCTTAGATGAAAATTCAATTACATATAAAAAACTCAATAATCCAACTACATATTCACAAACACCTTATTTCAATGTTCTTGCAGCTAGTAGCTCAGATTCTTTTGTAATTTGGGAAAATGGAAAGGAAGAATGGAGAAAAATAGAAATTAGAGATGCTTTAGCTGATTTAATACGAAAAGGTTTCGAGTCATTTTCTAGAAAAAAATCAAAATTACTCTCCTCTGATGAATTTGTTGGACAAAATTATCAACCTTTAACTATTCCAAAAAACATCAAGGAAACAGCAACTTATTTGGGAGGTATTGGAGAAGGCGCTTGGCATGAACTTACTCTAAATTCAGAAACTGAAGTTTGCATGAAGCGGTATTTTTATTCAGGGGAGTTTGAGTTTGAAAATACATATCTTGTAAATTCAATATGGATAAACTATTTAAAAAATAATTCAGCTACTCTCGTTCATAACAGTCATAATTTATGGATAACTTTAATGAATACTGAAACAAAAGAAAAACTAAAGTTTTTTGCAGTAAATTGCCCTGAAGAATGGAAAATGTAAACGATGATTTATTATTAGAAATACTAACATCTGGTTGCGATGAACGTGTATTTATTAGGCCCGAAACACATGCAAATAAATACCATCTAAATCCTTTAAAATTTGATAAATTACTTCATAGAGGTTCCTGTACTTGCGGAACATTAACCGCTGATGCTTACAAAGTTAGTCTTGAATTTTTAAAAAATTATGAAGACTCTGAATATGAAAATATTCTCAAAAATCAAACAAATCGCTTAAAAGCTATGCTGATTGATGAATCTATAGATTTTGAGGTATTCTATGGGCCAAGCGGAAGTGATCTAATGTATTTGCCCTTATTATTTCAAAGTATAATTGATCCTAAAAAAAAAATAATTAACATCGTTTCATGCCCTGAAGAATTAGGCTCCGGATCTAAAGCTGCTGCAGAGGGACTCTATTTTTCTGAATGGAGCCAATACGGAAAACCTTTGTCTATTGGCAAAAATGTTAGTGAAAAAATAAATTCAGAAGTTTTTTACCTTCCTGCAAGAAATGAAAATGGAAATATTGTAGATCGAAATCAGGCAATCAGAGATCTAATTAATAAATTTCCTAATGAATTGATAATTGGCAATCTTGTTTTTGGAAGTAAATCAGGAATTAAAGATGATTTGGCAATTATTGATGAATTTAAGGAAGGAATAATGTGGGTTGTTGATATGTGCCAATTTCGTACAGATAGAAAATTAATTAATGATCTAATAAGTAAAGGAGCAATGATAAGCATTACAGGATCAAAATTCTATCAGGCGCCCCCATTTTGCGGAGCTCTTTTGGTGCCAAAATATTGGTCTGAAAAAATTAAAGACAAAGATGCTAGCATATTGGAAACATACAATTCACTTTTTACATCCTATGATTATCCTTTAGAATTTGAAAAAATGCGTAAAAATTTACCCGAATTCAAAAATATTGGATTAAGGTTGAGGTGGGAAATTGCATTGTGTGAAATGGAATCATTTTTAGCATTCCCGCAAGAAAAATCTAATGCCCTTATTCGTAGATGGAATCAAGTTGTAATTGGTCGCTTAGCACAAAGTGATATGTTTCGCTTAATGCCTGATATTGAATTGACAAACGACAGTATTATTTCTTTCATGGTGATAAAAAATGGTGTTGCTCTCGATAATAAAGAACTAAAAGTATTATTCGACTATCTTGTATTGAATGAACAAGAGGGAATAGAAAATTTTAATCGCGTGTTTTTAGGTCAACCTGTTCAATATGGTGAGAAATCATTTATTCGTCTAGCAATTGGCTCCTACTCTATTCGAAAGCAACTTATGAATAATCAATTTAATCCAAAAAGTGATATTGCTTTTATTCAAGTTATTGAAAATGCTGTAAAAAAATTATTTCCGTGAAAAACATAAAGGAAAATGCACTTTGGGCATTTCAGAATGCGACCGCAAATTCATTGATTTCTAAAGATGATTCTGCACTTATTTTTCAATCATGGGATGATTTAAAATTTAATTTAGAGCAATTAAGAACAATTTTTGATCATCCAAATGCAATTCATGCAATTGCAATTAAAACAAATCCTCATCCAAGTGTATTGGCTAAAATTATTTCTTGGGGATTTAGCTTAGAAGCAGCTTCAATGGAAGAAGTTGAAATGGCAATAAAGGCAGGAGCAAGTCCCAATAAGATTGTATTCGATTCACCTGTTAAAAAACGAAGTGAAATTCAAAAATGCAATAATGAATTGCACGGACTAATTCTAAATGTAAATAGTTTAGAGGAATTAAAAAGAATGCCGGATAATCCAAATTTCACTCTTGGAATTCGAATTAATCCATCTATGGAAATGGATTCCCCTGAAATTTATAGTGTTAGTAATAACGAATCGAAATTTGGCATTCCTATTTTAGAAAAAGAAGCAGTGTTAAATGCCATTCTATCTCATCCGATTCAACAACTTCACATACATGCGGGAAGTCAAATGAAAGATTTGACAAAAGCAGTTTTTGCTGTTAGAGGACTTCTTGATTTAGCAATTGAAGCCAATATTTTATTAGAAAAAAAAGGAATTGAGAGAAGAATTTTAACTTTGGATATTGGTGGTGGACTTGCTGCAGAAAAATATGGATGTGTTGAAAAGATGTCGGAATATGTAAAAAAATTAAAAGAAACATGCCCAGAACTTTGGGATTTTGAACTTATCACAGAATTTGGACAGTGGTGTCATACAAATTCAGGATTTATTTTTTCAGAAATAGAATACACTTTTAAGCGTGGTGAAAAACAGATTGCATTTATTCATCTTGGTGCTGATTATTTTATGCGAGATGCTTACACAGTAGCCCGGAATTTTGACATAATTGCACTAAATAACGAAGGAGAAGAAAACAATTCAGACGAAAAATATCTACACGATATTGCAGGTCCACTTTGTTTTGCAGGTGATTACGTTCTAAAAGCTGTTAATCTTCCTCTACTCAAGGAAAATGATTGGCTTGGAATTTTAGGGACAGGAGCAAATACTTTAGGATTGTGGTCACGGCATTGTTCAAGAACAGTTCCAAAAGTTATTGGGTTTTCTAGTGAAAAAAATGAAATTGAAATTCTTTCTGAACGAATGAATCCATATATCTAGAAGTAATTATTAAATTATTCTTCAGATGAAAAAAATTCATCAGGGAAATTTAATAAAAAAAGTTTTTCTGAGGCCCTTGTCAAAGCTGTGTACAACCAAGGAATGTAATTTTCATTTTTTAATTCATCCGGAACAAAGCCGTAATCCAAAAATACATTTTTCCACTGTCCTCCTTGAGCTTTATGGACGGTAACAGCATATGCATATTTCACATGTAAAGCAGAAAAATAAGGATTCTTAAGCACCAATTGAAATCTTTTCTGCTTGTTCTTTTCGTGTAAATAATCTTGTTCAATTGCAAAAAATAATTCCTTTAATTTCTCTCTTTTTAAATTTGGGGCTTCTTCAAAAAGAGCTTCAGTCATAACAATTACTGTTTTTTCAGTTTCATCAGGATAATCCAAAAAGAGAATCTCAAGGTGCACAAAATGAAAACCGTAAAGGTCTTCGAATCGAATAATGCGTTTAACTTTTATGAGTTCTCCATTTGCGATAAAACCTATTTCAGATTGAGGATCCAACCAAAAATAATTATTTTTTACAACCATTAAAATATCACCACGTTCAAAGATTTCTTCTCGTAATAATATTCTTCCTCTAATTTCTTGATTCCATTGATTTGCTCTTTTGTTAGACAAGGTGACTAAAATAGTTTGATCCATTCCAACCTCATTATAAGAAGTTTCCAAATAATCTTGTAAATCGCCACCGGAAATACGAAAAGTTTCCTTGTTATTGATAATCCTGAAAAATGGCGCAGCAAAAATAGATTTATCTCGAATAAAGGTTGCATTTGTTAAAATAGAGGAATTCTCCGTTGTTCTCACAACATTTTTTAATTCTGCTTTAAAGACTGTTATTTTAGGATAATTTTCAGAAAAGTACGAACTGCTAAGTGCTGGAGAGTCTATTTGTCCAACAGGTGGCAACTGACCGGAATCGCCCATAAAAATCAACTTGCAATTTTTTCCTTGATAAACATAATTTAAAAGATCTTCTAATAAATTAGTTTCATTGTTTTTGTCACTAATCCCAATCATAGAAGCCTCATCCACAAAAAACAAGGTATTTTCAAATAAATTTTTAGCCAATGTTGGCTTTTGTATGTTTAATTCATTTCCAGAAAAATATATCTGTTTGTGAATAGTATATGCTGGTATTTTCGCGAAATTTGAAAGAACTTTTGCTGCACGACCTGTGGGAGCAAGTAAGCGCGTTTTTATTTTAATTTCCTGTAATGATTTTACAATTGCTGCTACTAATGATGACTTGCCAGTTCCTGCAAAACCTTGTAAAATATAAAAGCAAAATTGATTTTCCGAATTAAAAAAACGCATAAATACATCCATGGCATTTTTCTGATCTTCAGTGAAAGAATGCAGAAAATAACTTTCTACTAGTTGTTCGAAATTATTATGGCTTGTGTTTGGCATTTAAATAATCCAAAGATTACAAAAATTTAATAGACAAAATACGTTGATAAAATTAAAAATGCTAAATTTGATATCATATAATTAATATTTTTACTATGCTAAACATTGGTCTACTTCTAAAAAAATATTCTGTTCCAACTTTATTCTTGATTCTTGGATTAGCATTGCTAATAACTGGATTTAGCTCTGAACAAAGTTTGACTTTCAACGCTGCTTCCTTTTTAATCCTAATTACAGCATTAATTTCTTTTTTGAATGTTTCAGGTAAATTGTCAACATTAATAACTCGAATTATCGGTTTAGGTTCTTTAATAGTTGCAATAATTGTCTTATATCTTTCTTTTTACAGTGTTTCTGATACTATGAACGACAAAAAAAATTATGAACTGTGTAAAGAATTGTCACGTCTTAATTTAAGTGATTTAAGAACTGCACAAAAAGCCTACTTCGAACGATACAATTCTTATGCACAAGATTGGGAAACCATAATTAATTTTATCGAAACAGACAGCGTAAACACAGTTGTATCAGAAGGAAGTGTGCCCGGTAGAAAAATTACAGAGGCAGAAAGAAATTATATTTACCGCGATAATCGTCCAATTGATAATAATATGAATGAATTCGAGGCATATAAACTTTCGAAATCAAAAATTTGTCCTGATGATTTAAAAGAATTTAAAAGAGATACCGTTAAAGTATCTTTTATAAAAACAACTTTTACAGAAAATAGAAGTTACCTGAAAGAACGTTTAGATAATGAATTAGGTGCATTTGATGCTAAAGCATTGCGTTATATACCTTTTACTAAGAATAAAAAGGAATGGACGATAAAATCAGACAAAATAGTAATTGGAATAGATTCTATTGCTACAATTCGTGTAGAAGGTTTTATCCCTTTCACTAAAATCAAAGGACAAAAAACAAAAGAACTTATTTATTTCGGTAAATTAGAAATGAGTGATCTCTCTGGTTCGTGGGAGGAAGAATAAATATAAATGTCAGAAAAATATTTTTTTGATTTTCATCCATCTAAACTCACTATTCTGAAAAAAAATAGTGATAGTTCATTAACAATAGCTCATGAAAACAGAATAGACTCAAAGCAGCCATTTCATAATGAAGAATTAATAGAAGTATCAAAGCCCTTCTCTTCTTTAGAAACTCAACAGTATTTTAGATGGTTTTCAACTCAATTTACATTAATTCCAAATGTACTTTTTCTTCCAAGTCAACTTGAAAATTATTACCGACTAAATTTTGGGGAATTAAATCCAAGTGAATGTCTTTCATACGATTCAATTTATGATGAAAATCTATCTCTTGTATATCCAATTCCTAATTGGCTTAATGATTTCAAAAGAAGTTACTTTTTTAAAGCTGAAATCCAACATCATGCCTCGTGCTTAATCAAGAATAGTTTTAAATCAAAAAATGATGATTTAATTTCTATTGTATTTGAGGGAACCGCTTTTATAATGAGTATAAAAAAAGAGGGGAAGCTTATAATTTGTAATTCATTTGAATATCAAAATGAAGAAGACTTAATTTATTTTATTTTGTCGCATCATAAACAATTAGGGTTAATTGAAAAAAACACAATCAATCTAATGAGTTATTTGGAAGTCTTAAACTCAGAAAAAATTTTAAGTTTAATTACTCATTTTAAGGAGCTAAAAGAATACACTGTTATTTTTTTAGATAAATCAGCTTATAATTCTACCCTAACGTGCGAATAATTAGAGGTTTCTTAAAAGGAAAAAGATTTGCAACGCCACCTAATTTTCCATCAAGGCCAACAACAGACTATGCTAAAGAAGGGTTTTTCAACATTCTAGAAAATTATTTTTCAATAGAAGATAAAGCTATTTTAGATTTGTGCGCTGGAACAGGTAACATATCATTTGAATTTGTTTCAAGAGGTGCAAAATCAGTCCTTTCAATTGACAGTAACCCAAGATGTGTGCAATCCCTTAAAATTAATAGTCAAAATTTAGGGATTGAAACTATTATGAATTCTTACAAAACTGATTGTATTGTTTATTGCAAAAATGGAAAAGAAAAATATGATTTAATATATGCAGACCCACCATTTCATTTAAAATTTCACGAAGAATTAATTACAGTAATATTTAAAAAATCACTTTTAAAACCAGATGGATATCTAGTAGTTGAACACGGAAAACAAACAAATCTAGCTACTTTAGATAACTTTGAATTTTGTAGGAACTTTGGGAATGTCTATTTTAGTTTTTTTAAAGCTTAAATAAGTATGAAAAAAGGACTTTTTCCCGGATCATTTGATCCATTCACAAAGGGTCATGAAGCAATTGTTGTTAAAGCAATTAATCTTTTTGATGAAATTTATATTGGGATTGGAATTAATAGTAGCAAAAAATATCTATTTGATATTGAGAAAAGAATAATTCATATTAAAGAATTATTTAAAAAATATCCAAACGTTCAAGTTGGAACATACCAAAAATTGACGGTAGACTATTGCAAAGAAATAGATGCAAGTCACATAATAAGAGGGCTTAGGAACTCTTCTGATTTTGAATATGAAAAGACAATAGCGCATATGAATAATGCTATTTCAGGGATAGAAACCATTTTTTTTCTAAGTGATGAAAAACACAGTGCATTAAATTCATCCATTATCCGTGAAATGTATAACAATAAAGCAGATATCTCTCCTTTTGTTACTTTTCCAAACTTACTAGCAAAAAATTAATTTGTTTTTCAGAAAAAGCATGAAAATTATAATTCTTATTCTTTTGATATTGTTTTCACAAAAAAATTTTGCTGAAGTTATTATTAATGGCTACTGTGATTTTCCAAAAGCTACTATTTCTTTATTTGAAATTGAAGATTACATAACCAAAACTGAAAAAAAAATAAGCGAAACAGAAGTTGACGAAAAAGGAAATTTTAGATTAAACTTCTCGAGCAATAGCATTAAAAAAATTATTCTTCGTTTAAATTCAAACTTTACATGGATGTATGTTCAGCCAAATGGCACTTACTTTATTGATATACCAATAGACGGACAGATTACTCAGTTCATTTCAAACAACGAAATTGAGATGGTATTTTACAGATTGGATAGTAATGATATTAACTATAAAATTTTGGGATTTGAAGCTTGGATGGATAATTATTTATCAGATATTTATATTCTTAAAGATAAGCAACCTGGAGAATTCGTACAAAAAATTGCTGCTTTTAAAAAAGAAGTGAATGATGTTTATTCAAAAGATACCTCACTCTTTTTTCGCTCATATTTAAAATATTCAATAGGGCTTTCAATTGACAATATCAATTTTATTAGCGCTCCAAGTGAAGAAGATAAATTTGAGTTTTATATAAAAGACACTCCTTTTTTAATTAATAATGATAAATACATAGAATACCTTCATTCATTTTATGAAAACTATTATTATCAATTAGATCAAAACTTAAGGGAACAATTAAACTATAATATTAGAAATTATGATCTCGAAAATTGTATAAAGACACTTAAAAAAGATCCTTATATTCAATCCGAAGAACTCGCAGAATTAATCTTGTTAATAATTATAAATCAAGGTGCTTTTTCTCCAGAAATTTCGAATTCTATTTTAAATAAAATTTATGAAAAAAGCATATATGAAAACCATTCAATTATAGCAAAAAACTCGTTGTTAAAAGTAGACGAAATAAATATTGGCGATATCTTTCCAAACCTATATTTAGATATAAAAAATCAATATACACTCCAAATGCTTAAGGGGAAACCAATTTACATTCATTGTTTTGATCCAAAAAATCAAAAATCCTTAACAGAAATTCCAGCACTTTTGAAACTATCTGAAAAATATGGAAAATATATAAATTTTATCAGTGTTTATTCAAAACCTAATGAAAATTTTTCAATGTCAGAGCAAAGAAATCTCGATTTAATAAAGTGGAAAAAATTTGAACTTGAACCAACTGAAAAATCATGGAAAATATTAAACATACCCTCTTTTCCATATTATTTATTTCTCGATAAAGACTTAGTATTACTTGCCTCTCCCGCACTTACTCCATCACCTAATGCTTCATATGAAACAATAGAAAGAACCTTTTATGATATTAAAAGAGAAGCTACTGAAAGGGGCGAGTAACTATTTTCGATAGAAACCCCAAAATGCTCCCATTGCCCCCCCAAATAAATGCGCAAAATGTGAAATATTATCATTCTGAAAAGAAGAATATATTTCTTGTCCTAAGTACAACAAAACAATCAAAATAAAAGTGAAAGGGATTTCTTTACCACGCGAATTAAGTAAAGAAGTGAGTACAATATACATGAATGCAATTCCACTGGCCCCTAATAGACCATTATCCCATAATAAGGTGTGAAGTATTGCTGTTAATAGTGCGGTTACTAGTGTCATCAGTAACATTTGTTTCATTCCAAACTTCAGCTCAATTAGTGGGCCCAACAATAAAATAATTGACAAATTACCTATTAAGTGCAATGAATCTATATGTCCAAATATATATGTGAAATTTGAAAGGTACCATTTCCATGATGTAAAATGAGAATTGCCGTCTAGAACAAAGAACTGACTACTAGTTGGAAAAACTTTTAGCGTAATCATTCCTATTAAAGAGAACAATGCAATCAATAAGGTTCCACGAGAAACAAAGGAAATTTTCATCTTATTCAATAATTGCTGAAAGACCTTTCTCAAGCAGCAAAGTACATAAAGGCTCTAGTTCTTTATATTCACCAGTCTTGACAATACATTTTCCATTAGTATGAACTATCCATGCGCATTGTTCTGCTTGAATCAACTCATGATTACAGATTTGAACCAGGCAAGAAATTACATGATCAAAAGTATTGAAATCATCATTATAAAGAATAATTGAATGTGTTGTAACTTTTTCTTCTAATAAGTCTAAAAGTTCTTTCGAATCAGGATTTTGCATCTTTTTTTATTAAAATTAGTAAATCTTCAGGAAACCTAAAAATTATTTTTTAGCCTCTATTATAAAATCAACTAAATCTTTTTCTTACGAATGTCGATTTTATTTTCATTTCCATTTATTAAACGAGCAAAATTATTTCTATGCGCAATTATAACTAGTGCAGAAAGAACAATCGTAAAAATTATCATAATACGTGCATCCTCATTTAATGCAAAATAACTTATGAACGGAAAAGCTAGTGCAGCAGAAATTGCTCCCAATGAAACAAATCGGAAAGAAAAAAAAACAATTAAAAATATACATAAGCAAATTCCAGCTGCAAGAGGATTAACTCCAAAAAGCAAGCCCAAGGCAGTTGCTACACCTTTTCCACCTCTAAAATTTGCGAAAATTGGAAAAACATGACCAATAACCGCAGTAAAAGATGCACACAGCTGAAGGATTAAAAGCTCATCCTTGTACCCTGCAAAAAATGATGAAAATAAATAGGGCAAAGTAGAAGCAATAACTCCTTTAGAAATATCACAGATCAAAACAACCCATCCGAGTTTTTTTCCAAGTATTCGAAAAGTATTAGTTGCACCTGCATTTCCACTTCCAAAATCACGAATGTCAATTTTATGAAAATACATCCCGAGCCAAACTGCAGAAGGAATTGAGCCAATTAGATATGCAATAAAAATTATGATGGCAATTAACATGAAATTCTATTTTTAAATAAAAATTTAAATTCAATCATAGAATTTTCTATTTCTTTTCTTAATTAAGTTCAAATTTAAAGTTTTTGCTAGCACTTATCACAAATTGTTTATTTTTTTTTAAAACTCAAAATTGTCCATCCATCTTTATTTTTTTTTGATTTCAAGACTAAATTTTCCTTAAATGCTGCAGAAATTAAATCCTCAGCATCAGTTTCAAAAAAACCACTAAGCAATAAAATTCCATTGATATTTATACATTTAGAATAACTTGGTAAGTGTCCCAAAAGAATATTTTTATTGATATTTGCAATAATTATATCAAAGTATTGGCCATTAATGTCAATGATATCTCCCAACTTAGAAATTATTTTACTACACTTATTACGCTTCGTATTTTCTTCACAGTTTTCCACAGACCAAGATTCAATATCAATAGCAAGTATTTCTTTTGCCCCACACTTCTCAGCTAAAATTGCCAATACTCCTGTTCCAGACCCCATATCAAGTACGTTTTTTTCGTCTAATGAGAGTGAGGAAATTTCTTCGCACATTAAGAAAGTCGTTTGATGATGCCCTGTGCCAAAAGACATTTTTGGTTCAATTTCAATAATTAATCCCTGGTAATTATCCTTTAGATGAAATGGTGCAAGTATATGCAATTGATCATTAATACTTACAGGTTCAAAATGTGATTCCCAAACATGATTCCAATTTTGTTGTTCGATGTTTTTATATTCATAATTTATAATTACTCCCTTATTTGTTTTAAGTTTTAAAACTAAATCTTTTAAAACTAAAGGATCAAAATCTTGTTCTTGTATGTAAGCTTTTAGATATTCGCCTTCCTCCATGAAACTTTCGTACGGTAAAATTGAAAGATTGGCAATAATAATTTCATTCCATGGTTCAAATGGAATTATAGAAAAAGAAACTTCTACATATTTCATTTCAAGCTAGCTGCTAATTCTATAAATGAAAATTTATCAAGAGATGCGCCACCAACTAGAGCACCATCTACATTTGGGCAAGCGAATAACTGAGCTGCGTTGGTTGTATTGCAACTTCCTCCGTAGATAATTGAGATTTGTTCAGAAATTTTATTTGAATAATTTTCAGAGAGTAAATAACGAATTTCAGAATGCATTTCTTCTGCTTGCTGTTCAGATGCATTTAATCCTGTTCCGATAGCCCAAATTGGCTCATAAGCAATGATACAATTTAAAATTTCTTTTTCTGATAAATGAAATAATGAGTTCTCAAGTTGTTTTTTTACAAAAGAGAGGTGTTCTTTTTTTGTTCGGACTTCTAAAGATTCTCCGCAAGAAAAAATGATTTTTAAATTTTCAGCTAGAGCAGAATCTACTTTCTTTTTTAATAAATCATCACTTTCTAAAAAAAGTTCTCTTCTTTCACTATGGCCAATTAAAACATAACTACAGCCAATGTTTTTTGCTTGCACGGCAGATATTTCACCAGTAAAAGCACCACTATTTTGAAAATAAATATTTTGAATTCCTAAAGAAAGACTTCCTTTGGATTGCAATTCACTAATGTAAATTGAGGGAGGAAATAGAACTGTTTCAATTTCTTGAAAATTAAGTAGAGCTAAATCTAAATTACTATACAAGTCTAAAGCTTCATTCCTTAACAAATTCATTTTCCAATTTGCTGCAAGTACTTTTTTTCGCATAGACTCAAAAATAGTCTTTTTTAATGACTAAATTTATTTCTTAACGATATTTTTAAACTCGACTTTATTGAACTTATCTTTTTCAGTTCCATTGTAGAATTTCTGAACATTTCCATTCCATAAATAGACAACACCTGGCGTTTCATTCATCTTTCCAAGAGCACCCCAAAAAGCGATTATATCAAGAACTAAATTAGGATATTCAGCTCCAGCGAATTTGAAAAATTTAGGTATTTCCTCGGCGGCTTCATCCATAAAAATCATCTGTATATCAGGAAAATTTGGATCTGCTTTCTTTAACTCCGTTAACTCTTTTGCTGTAGCCATGCAATGGTCACAAGTTGGAGCAAAAAAACAGAGTATTTTTTTTCCGTCATCTATTTTTGGAAAGTATTTTGAGTAAATTGACTTTACTTTTTTTGGACCAGCTACTACAATTATTTTCTTCGTTGTATCCTTGATTACGACAGCATCTTTTTTTGTTGAATCAGTTATCGGCTTAACAATAATTGAATCCTTAACGATGGTTGTATCTTCTGAATAGCCTGTCGGAGAGGGTGAAACAGTTGTTTTCTTCTGAATCGGTATCAACATAAATAAAGCAAGAATACAAATAGTAATTACGTTTGTAATAATTAAGCAATATGAAATATTTCTTTTTTCATTTATAGAATCTGAGAACTTAATAAGAATAAATAGTAACAAACCTATGGATAATAAATTTTTAATCAATGCTTGGAGTGGTGTCATCGGCAGTAAAGCTCCGAAACAACCACAATTACCTTGATTTCCAGCGGTAAAAATTTCAATAGTCAAATGGACAGAAAATACAGCTAGCATTAAAATTGTAGCTGGAATTATAATTTTCTTAATGTTATAAGGAAATAGTAATAGAATACCAATTGCGAATTCAATACCAATGATTATTCGTGAAAAATATACAGCAGTTTCCATGGTGAATCCCATAGGAACCAATTGCTTAAATTCAAATGCTGTAATGCTAAAATAAAAGGAGGGATCCGGATAAATTTTAGCAAAAGCAGAAAGTAAGAAAAGACCTGAAATTAATATCCGAACAGACCAAGGGAAATATTTTTTTACGTTTTCCATATTTATATTTTTAATTAAAAGTAAGCAAATAGACTTTTCAAACGGAAACTTTAACAGAGCTTTAACACTTATGATCCAAATGAATAAGAGCAAAAACTGAATAATTTAGCATGTCGAAATAGTTTCCTTCAATTCCCTCGCTTACCAAAGTCATGCCTTTGTTATCTTCAATTTGCTTGATGCGTAAAACTTTGGTTAAAATTAAATCAGTCAAAGAACTAACACGCATATCTCGCCAAGCTTCTCCATAATCATGATTTTTTTTACACATTAATTCAAATGCTTCCTTTTCAATTAAGGAATAAAGTTGAATTGCCTCCTGTGAAGAAATTTCTTCCTCAATAGTTGGAGCATTCCTTAGTTGAATAATTGACATGATGCAATAATTAACAATCGCCATAAAAGCATCTTCAAAAGATTCGCCAACCTTATTTTCTCCAGTCTCTTGAATGGTTCGAATTCGTTGAGCTTTAATAAAAATTTGATCTGTCAATGAACTTGACCTTAAAATTCTCCATGAGGTTCCATAATCAATTGATTTTTTTTCAAAAATCTCTCGACAAAGATTCATTACATTTGTATACTCTTTTGTAGTTTTTTCCATTATTATGACAAAAATACAGCATTTTAATCAAAGTAAGTTTCTTTCCTTCAATGGAATTTTACATGATTTTCAAGTGCCACATATAATGGGGATAATCAATGTAACACCTGATTCTTTCTATGCAAAAAGCAGAAAGCAGGATAAAAATACTATTTTGAAAGAAGTTGCTAAAATGATTGATCAGGGCGTAAATAGTATAGATATTGGAGGAGTTTCATCAAGACCTGGTGGTATTCCGCCAACTAAAGAAGAAGAAATTGATAGAATACTTAAGCCTATAATTGAAATTCGAAGAGAATTTCCAAAATTAATCTTGTCTTTAGACACATATCGAAGCGAAGTTGCACAATTAGGAATAGACAACGGAATTACGATTATTAATGATGTAAGTGGCTTTGGAATAGATCCAAAAATTGTAGAAGTAGTTGCAAGAAATCAGACTCCTTATGTCTTAACGCACAGCAATGGACTCGAAGTAAATAAAATTGTAGGGGAATCAAAAGATTCTATAATGTCAAGATTACTTCATTTTTTTTCAGAAAAAATTGCGTTTCTACATTTACAAGGTGTTAAGGATATCATTATCGATCCTGGATTTGGTTTTGCAAAAACACTTGACGAAAACTACGAAATAATTCGCAATTTTGAAATGCTACACTTACTTGAAAAACCTATCATGGTTGGTGTTTCAAGAAAATCAATGATTTATACTAAACTCAAGCTTGAAGCTGAACAAGCTCTGAATGGGACAACAGTTTTAAACACCTTCCTATTTTCAAAAAAACCCGCTATTTTTAGAGTACATGATGTACAAGAAATGAATGAAATTCGAACTCTGATTAATTCTTGTCTGTAAAAATACCTCCAGTGTGAATAAAGAGGACTTTTTTATTCTTAACTGCATTTTTCTCCAAATAATTCTTTAAAGCATAAAGAGCTTTTCCGGTATAAACTTCCTCAATCTGCATCTCATTTATTTGATTTATCTCACTTATAAATTCCCTAAGCTCATTTGTTGATTTTGCATAACCTCCAAAATGAAAGTCATCCAGCACAATAATTTTATCTTTAATGACATTCCATAAATCGACATTATTAAGTACTGATTTCATTTCAGATTTTGAATCGAATCCTTTAAGAACAGGTACAACAATTATTTTAGCAGAAGGCGGTAAAGCCAATGCAATTCCTATACTTGTAGTTGTTGTCCCTTGAGCTACAACATAGTAATCGAAAATTTCTTCATTCTCAGCAACAATTTCTTTACACCCTTCAATCCCCTCTAAATTTGCTCCGCCTTCGGGAACAAACCAAGTAGGAAATCCATCATGAAATACGAAACCAGTCATTTTTTTTTGCTCTGAAAAGCTACTACGAGAAACAAAATTTAATTGCATGCCCAAAGAAGAACATTTTTTTAAAATACCGTTAGAATTTACATTCAATTCTTCTCCACGAACAATACCAACACAGTCAATATAAAGCTCATTACATAAGGCTGCAGTGGCTAACAAATGATTTGAAAAAGCACCTCCAAAAGTTACTAGTTTCTCACATTTATTTTTGTAAAAAGAAAAAATATTTTGATTCAGCTTTCTAATTTTATTTCCAGATATATATTTGTGAATTAAATCGTCTCTTTTGACAAACAATTCCAAATCTTTGTTGTTAGTTTTGTGGAAACTAAACTTTTCAACTCTAGACAATTGAATAAAGTTTTTAAAAAAAGTATGTATGTCTGATGATTTTTCTTCTTTTTCCAAGCGTTCGAGTTTAGACAGTGATGATTATTATATTGGAAAAGATGGCTACATAATTTTTACAGAAAAGTACCATTCTAAAAGAGGTTATTGTTGCAAAAGTGCTTGTTTGCATTGTCCATTTGGTTATAATCAAAAAAGTGATAAAATAGAGAAAAAAGATTAATCAATTCCTTTCTCTGGAAATCTTCCTTTGTATTGCTTTAAAATATTTTTTATATAAAGTATGTCTTCATTCACATCTCCAGTTGGATAAAATACACTGTGAAAACCACCAATTTTTTTGAAGTAATCAACATAGCAAATACAAATTGGGACTTCTGCTTTTTGAGCAATGTAATAGAATCCTTTTTTCCAATTCGGATTATAACTTCGAGTTCCTTCGGGAGAAAAAACAATGAACATTGTATCTGTTTCCTTAAAATACTTTAAGGCTGTTTCAGTTAGGTTATTCCGTTTACTGCGATCAACTGGAAGTCCGCCAAGACCTTTTAAAATCCATGAAAGTGGAGGAAAAAATAACTCTTTTTTTATGAGAAATTTAGCATTCACCCCGAACATCACAAAGGCCAATCTTCCAAGTATAAAATCCCAATTTGATGTATGAGGACCGACAACAATAACACATTTCTTTATTCCTAAAGGAGTTGTTTGATCGATTTTCCAACCTATTAGCCAAAAAATAAAACCTGCAATTTTTTTCACATTCAAAGATAATAAAACATCTTTCATGTAACTTTACAAAACAATGTTAAAAATTAAAGAAATCTTAGGTTGTATAGTTTTAGCTTTTTTACTAATTGCTATGATTTCTATTCCTGAAAAAAAAAGGGGACTGAATACACATTTAACATTTTCTCTTCCAAACAACACGAGCAATCATTTTTATATCGATGCATTTTCAATTATTACAAACAGTGTTTTTGATGAAGTATTTGTTGTGAAAGATGCTCAAGTTCTTAAAGAAACAATCGATTTTTTAAAAAAAGCGCAAACTAATTCAAAAACAAAATTCACGACTATTGGCATTGACTTCTTTTCACCAATAGAAATTATTGGAATGTCGTTCAAAACAGAAAATATTATAATAGTGCGTGCAAATCTCGCAGCAAAAGAAAAATTCGAGAAGAATTCTCACAAATTAGGTCTTAAAAATTTTGTTTTAAATAACGAATGTTATATTATTTTAAAAGGTGACATAAACACACAAAATTTAAAGTCTGATATAAAAAATAATCTCTTTAAATTTTCAACTAGTCGAAAAAAGGAGGATATCATTTGGTCACAATTTGAAGGCAATCATTTAATCCAAGATCAAAAAATGATCATAACATCAAAAGAAATTATCGCCAAAATAAGAGGTATTAAAAAAAATAAACAAGAAAGTCAAAGATTAAAACCCTCAGGAATTCACAGTTCCTTTTCACTTCAAAAATTAGTTTCTGAAATTCCAAGCGACTATCTTAAGAATTTAGCCCTCCTAAAAAAAATTGAATTTGTTTCTCTCAACTATCGCGGTTTTGAGCTTGAAGATGAAGGAGATATTCTTGGAGTACCAAAATTTGATGTTCTATTAACATTCAAAAAGCAGCAAAATGCTGAAAATTTTATAAATAAAATTCAAAGTAAATACAATCTTCCAATTCTAAAAAATGACAATGGCTATTCAATTGCTTCTAAGAAACTATTTTTCAACCAAGTATCAGATAAAATTATTTACCTCAGTACACAAAAGAAGCAAGCTTTACTTTCAGATTCATATGAACCCTTTCAATTCGAAGGGGACTTAAAAATGCTAACAAAAATTGAAAATTCAGGATGGTCTAGCTTGGTCTTAGATCTTATTCCAGGTTACCAAGCGAGCAAAAATTTATTTGAATCTACTGATCATTTAAATATGAAAAGGATTACAGATAATACAACAGAAATTCATTTAAAATTTAAAAAGGAAGAAAATGTCTACCATTCCTTTATAAAATTATTTCTTCTCCTTACGGTCGAGTAAAAAAAATCTTAGCGCGTAAACAACAATTCTCTAAATTTTGGTAAAGGCCATAATTCATCATCTACGAGAAGTTCTAATTTATCCGCATGATAGCGAATTTCATCAAAATGCGACTTCACATTATCACAATAAGCAAAGGCTTTATTTTCTGTGTCTTCCATTTTATTAGCCAATTTTCGTTGCTCCAACATAGCGTCAGAAGAAGATTTCATTTTATTTATATGAAGAGAAATCCGTTCTATTAATGTTAATTGTGCTTTTGAAGCTTCTCTTCCAGCTTTATCCCCCAAAACACTTATTAAACCTTGAACATTTAGAATTAATTTATTTTGGTATTCTACTGCAGCTGGAATAAAATAATTTTGAATAATATCTCCCATTAAGCGCGATTCAATTTGAATTTTAAGAACATAATTTTCAAATTCTATTTCACGTCTTGCTTCTAATTCTCGCGGTAAAAGCACGCCCATTTCTTCAAATAATTGAGCTACTTTTTTATCGTGCCAAACTTGCAAAGCTCTTGGAGTATCTTTAAAATTTGACAAGCCGCGTTTTTCAGCTTCCCTTACCCACTCTTCTCCATAACCATTTCCTTCAAAACGAATTTTTTTGGATTGCTTTATTAAAACCTGTAATTCTTTTAAAATAGCTTCATCTTTTCCATCTCCATTTTCAATTCTTGCATCTACAGTCTTTTTAAAGTCTTTTAGTTGTTTTGCCATAATCGTATTCAAAACAATCATTGCTGAACCACAATTTGCTGAAGAACCAACGGCTCTAAACTCAAATTTATTTCCTGTAAATGCAAATGGAGAAGTTCTATTTCTATCCGTATTATCCAATAATATCTGTGGAATTTTACCAATATTTAATTTTAATTCTGTTTTTGCTTCTGGCGTCATTTTTCCAGCTTTCACATTGATTTCTAAATCATCTAATAGCGCTGATAATTGCGATCCAATAAACGCTGAAATTATTGCAGGTGGAGCTTCGTTTGCACCCAAGCGATGATCATTTCCTGCAGAGGCGATTGCCGCTCTTAGTAAATCTGCATTATCATGAATCGCTTTTATCGTATTCACAAAAAATGTTAAGAATTGTAAATTTGATTTTGGATTCTTTCCTGGAGCTAAAAGATTTACTCCAGTATTTGTGCTCAAAGACCAATTATTATGTTTCCCTGAACCGTTGACACCTGCAAAGGGTTTTTCGTGTAATAAGACACGGAAATTATGCTTTCTAGCAGTTTTTTCCATCACGTCCATTAAAAGTAAATTATGGTCATTGGCCAAATTACACTCCTCAAAAATAGGAGCGCACTCAAATTGATTTGGTGCAACCTCATTGTGTCTTGTTGTTACCGGGATTCCTAATTTCAAAGATTCGATTTCAAATTCTCGCATAAAAGCATTTACACGCTCAGGAATAGAGCCAAAATAATGATCCTCCAACTGCTGACCTTTAGCAGGAGCATGACCGAAAAGAGCTCTGCCAGTGAGCATTAAATCCGGACGTGCATTAAACAAGGCTTGATCAATTAAAAAATATTCTTGTTCCCAACCCAATGTTGCAATAACCTTCGTTACATTTTTATCAAAATATTGACAAACATCACTTGCAGCAATATCTACTGCATTTAAAGCTCTCAATAAGGGCATTTTATAATCCAATGATTCTCCTGTATAGGATATAAAAATAGTAGGTATACACAATGTTTTTCCGATGACAAATGCAGGTGATGAAGGATCCCAAGCAGTATAACCACGTGCTTCAAAGGTATTTCGAATTCCACCATTTGGAAATGAAGAAGCATCAGGTTCTTGTTGAACAAGCATATCACCATCAAAGCGCTCAATTGCTTTTCCTGGTCCTATTGGCTTTAAAAATGCATCGTGCTTTTCAGCTGTTGCACCAGTTAAAGGCTGAAACCAATGTGTATAATGTGTAGCTCCTTTAGAAATAGACCAATCTTTCATCGCAGACGCAACCTGATCGGCATTTTTACGATCTAATTGAGAACCATTTTGAATGGATTCCATCATGTATTTATATGTTTCTGAGGGTAAATATTCCCGCATTACATCTACATGAAAAACATTTTGACCAAAAAGATCTGATAATTTTCCATCATAATCTACGTGTTTTGGTTCGCGGTGAAGAACATCTTGATACGCTTTTTGTCTTTTAGTGGCCATTTTTTACTTTTTCTACAAAAATAATCTCTTTTTTACATCAATTTTAATAAATTATAATCTTTTTTCAACAACACCCCCTATTTTTAGGGGGTAAGTCAAGAAAAAATCAGTTTTTATAATAAATCAAGAAAAATTTATAGTTTTGAATAAATACTTTAGAAAGAATGATAAAAAAAGAATGGTCTAAGGAGGAAATTTTTACATTACTACAAAAAGTAAAGCCAGGAATTAATGCCCAGCTCGTATTTTATCCTGAACGAGAATTTGGGAACTACACAAATATAGAATTACGAAAAGCTGCAGTAGGCATTCATCTTTATAACAAAGGGAAGAGTACCTATTTTATTTTAATTGAACGCTCAAAATATGATGGCTTTCACAGTCAGCAGATTGCATTTCCTGGAGGGAAATTTGATGAAGATGATAGGGAATTAGAATACACTGCAAGAAGAGAAAGTCAAGAAGAAATTGGAATTCCTGTCAATTCTGGAGAACTGGTAACAGAACTAAGCGATGTCGTTGTATCAGTATCAAAATTCATAGTTTCTCCTTTCGTGTTTTTTCATGAAAAAGAACCTGAGATTCTTATTAACCAAAGAGAAGTAGCAACTATTCTAAAAGTTAAACTCTCCGATTTCTTAGAAAAAGATCATAGTAATAGAGATATTAAAATTTCAGGAAACATGAATCTAAAAAATATTCCTTGCTTTGAAATTCAAGAAAAAATTGTTTGGGGTGCCACGGCATTAATGCTCAACGAATTAAAAATTATTTTAAAAGATTAATACATCTTTATAATTCTGCTAAGTTCAATATTTATTCAGATTTATTTGATAGGTCATCAAATTTTGCTGTCATTGTTGGATTTCCCTTCGTTAATTTTTTAATCGTTAAATCATCAGACTTATTATTGGCAAGCCTTAAATTATTAACAGATGAGAGAAGTGCTTCTTTTGTTTTTTGAAGATGATCGATTGTTTTGTCAATTTCATTAATTGCAGTATTAAATTGACGGCTAGCTAAATCATAATTTTTGGCAAATCCTGCTTTAAATTCGTTAATACTATTTTCAAAATTGGTAATATCAATGCTTTGATTTTTTACTAAAGCAAGTTCTGCTTTATATTTAAGGGAAGACATTGCAGCATTTCTAAGTAGGGTGATTATGGGAATAAAAAATTGAGGACGCACTACATACATTTTTGGATATTTATATGAAACATCGGTAATTCCATTGTAAAGGTCACTTTCATCTTCTAATACTGAAACAAGCACGGCAAATTCACATTTTTTTTCTGTCCGATCTTTGTCCAACTCTTTAAAAAAATCTTCGTTCTTTTTTTTTGCAGTAGTTTGGTCTGCTTCATTTTTCATTTCGAACATAATGGAAATAATTTCGTTGTCAGCGTCATCAAATTCTCGATAAATAAAATCACCCTTACTACCTGAACTTGAATCATTGTCTTTTTCAAAATAAGCATTTTGGAATGCTGTTGAACGAATTTTATTAAACTCAATCTCACAATATTGCTCAAGAGATTCGCCTAACATTTTTGTTGAAAGTTTAAGTTTCATATCTTTAACACGAGCAATTTCATCATCCTTATATTGAATGATTTCATCTCTAGTTTTTAACTCAGTAGAAAATTGTTGCCTTAATGAATTTTCAAGATTTTGCTTTTCTAAAGCTGCAATTTTTACATTATTCGCCAAATCATCTCTTTCTTTTTCAATACTTTTAATGGCTTCTGAAATACTTATTTTTTTTTCTAATTCATTATTATTTCTTTTAGCTTGCAATTCTATTATTTCTCTATCCTTTTTTGCAATCTCATCTTGCGATATCTTTCTAAGATCTGCCTCTGCTATCTTTACAGCATTTTCTTTTTCCTTTTCTGCTTGACCAACAAGAATCTTTAATTCTTTATCGAATTGATCGTCACGCACTTGTTTTACAATATCAGAAAAGCCAGCTTGATCAATTTCAAATGCTTTTTTACAACTAGGACAAATAATTTCTTTCATATATTCAAAGTTAATTTAATAAGTTATATAAAATCATTTAGCTTGCTAACACTCCTTAATTTTTCTCGAAACCATTAGCCCATCACGAATTGGAAAAAGCACCTCTTCTACCCGCTCATCCTCATGATTCAAAAGGTTATAGTCTCGAAGCAATTTTGTGTCTTTATCGTTATGTGAGGAATCGATTACTTTTCCAGACCACAGTACATTATCCGCAATTATATAGCCCCCAATATTTACCATTGGAAATACCAAATGATAATAATTGATGTAATTGTGCTTGTCTGCATCGATAAAAACAATGTCCCATTTTTCATTTAAGGTGGGAATAATTTCCATCGCAGCACCAATTTTATAGTCTATTTGTTCTGAAAATTCTGAAGCAGAAAAATAAGAACGCACGCGTGGTGCTAATTCTTCGTTGATATCGATCGTAACTAATTTTCCATTAGGCGTCAATCCTTCTGCTAAACAAAGTGTGGAATATCCGGTGTAGGTTCCAATTTCTAATATTCTTTCAGGCTGAATCATTTTCGAGAACATGCTCAATACACGACCTTGAAGATGACCACTCAACATTCGCGGTTGCAGCACTTCCAAATGCGTTTCTCGATTAATTCTCTTTAACAAGTCACTTTCATTTGCGGTATGCTCGCAAACGTATTTATCCAAAAGGGGATCTAGAAATTCCATGTTTATATTTTTTATAAAAGTATTGAATTTGTTTCTTTATCTGATATAATAATCGTAGTTCTCGAATTAAACGAAATTTTCTAACTTTGTAAGAATTAGTTAGAGGACAATGACAGTTTCTGAAATAAGACAACAATTTTTTGATTTTTTTGAAAGCAAAGGGCATAAAATTGTGCCATCAGCGCCCATGGTTGTGAAAAATGACCCAACCTTAATGTTTACAAATGCAGGAATGAATCAATTCAAGGATTTTTTCCTCGGATATCAGGTTCCAAGTGATAAACGTGTCGCTAATTCACAAAAATGTTTGCGCGTATCTGGAAAGCACAACGACTTAGAAGAAGTGGGAGTTGATACCTACCACCACACCATGTTCGAAATGTTGGGGAATTGGTCTTTTGGAGATTATTTCAAAGAAGATGCTATTTCTTGGGCTTGGGAATTGTTAACGGAAGTATATAAAATTCCAAAAGATCAACTTTATGTTACCGTTTTTGAAGGAGATGCGGCAGACAATGTTCCGCGCGATGAAGAAAGCTATTCCATTTGGAAAAGATTTATAGCAGAAGACAGAATTATTTTAGCTTCTAAAAAAGATAACTTTTGGGAAATGGGCGATACTGGTCCTTGTGGGCCGTGTACCGAAATTCACGTGGATTTACGTGATGAAGCTGATAAAAAGAAAATTAATGGCCGTGATTTAGTAAACAACGATCATCCGCAAGTGATTGAAATTTGGAACAATGTATTCATGCAATTCAATCGTAAAGCCGATAGCTCTCTGGAAAATCTTCCTTCTACTCACGTTGATACAGGAATGGGTTTGGAGCGATTAGCAATGGCATTACAGGGAAAGCAATCCAACTACGATACTGACTTATTTCAAACCTTAATTCAACACATGGTTAAGGTCTCTGGGATTTCCTATGGAAAATCGGAAGAAACTGACATTGCCTTGCGCGTTATTGCAGATCACATTCGAACGATTGCTTTTTCAATAGC
>CAMDDR010000022.1:0-26692 GCA_945892995.1 Chitinophaga pinensis
AAAGTGATAGAGGAAGCAAAATCGAAGAAGCAATTAACATTCTTAAATTTCCCACTTGGAGAGCGCTGAATATTTTTTCGCCACCTTCAGTAAACATCCCTTTCTTCATTAGCATAAAAGAACTCCCCCAAATACAAGCTAGAATTAGAAGAAGAACCCAACTTTTTAAATTTTTTGACATGGCGCAAAAGTAGGCATTAAATAAGCTAAAATTTTAACTTCTTTGCTTATTCATATTAATTGTTAAAAAGTTTACCACATATTCCCACAAATCTTAAAACTATTGTTTTTAAAGAGTTTAAAAAAATATTAAACTTTTTATCGCAACCTTTTTCGGATATAAACGTTAAAAGTTATGAACAATTAAAAGTTAAGTGGTAAAAAGTGGTAAAATTCCATTATTTTTACCCATTATAACGCTATGGCAGGTTTAGTTGGAGAATTCGAGGTGAAATTAGACGAAAAAGGTCGATTTCTATTTCCTTCCGGTTTACGGAAGCAGCTTCCCCCTGCGTCTCAACGTGATTTTATGTTAAACAAAGGTTTTGAGGATTGCTTGACGCTTTATCCACTTCCAGAATGGGAAAAGGTAAGTGACAGACTTTCAAAAATGAACTTGTTTAAGCCGAAAAATCGAATGTTTTATCGTTTGTTTCATCAAGGAGCAAAGCAGATAGCATTGGATAATGCTGGCCGGGTATTGATCCCAACTACGCTTATGGAGCGTGTAGGATTGTTGCAAGAGGTAATGCTCATTGCATACAATGACCGTATTGAAATCTGGGATAAATCCAAATACTTCAATCTGATTGAAGGGAACATGGCAGACTTCGCTGATTTAGCGGATGATGTAATGGGCGATTTGGATAATGGATAAAAAGATACCGTACCACATACCAGTTTTGTTGCAGGAATGCATTCAGGGTTTAGAAATTAAGCCAGAAGGTGTTTATGTGGATGTCACTTTCGGTGGCGGCGGTCATGCAAAAGAAATTTTCAAGCAAATTAATGAGCAGGGTAAATTAATTGTTTTCGATCAAGATGCTGCAGCAAAAGAAAATACTTGGGAAGCCCCAAATTTTTATTTTGTTCCTTCAAATTTTATTTATTTATCAAATCATTTGAAGGCTCAAAAATTTGAAGCTATAGATGGCTTATTGGCAGATTTGGGAGTTTCTTCGCATCAATTTGATTTACCAGAACGAGGATTTTCAATTCGTGAAGATGCCCCTTTGGACATGCGAATGAACCAAAATTCAGAGCGTTCTGCATTTGAAGTTGTGAACCTTGATAGTGAAGATAAACTTATTTCAATTTTTCGATATTACGGCGAATTAAGTAATTCTCGTGCTTTAGCTGGTGAAATTATACGTCAACGTGCCTCAAAATCAATTAAAACAACTTTTGAATTAATGGCTGTTTTAAAGCCATTTGCTCCAAAATTTAAAGACCATAAATTTTACGCACAGGTTTTTCAGGCAATTAGAATAGAAGTCAACCAAGAATTAGATGCATTAAAACAACTTCTTTTACAATCAAGCGAATTATTGAAGCCAGGTGGAAGATTAGTAGTGATATCATACCATTCTTTGGAAGATCGCTTGGTGAAAAATTTTATGAAACGCGGCTCTTTTGAGGGTGAAATTCAGAAAGATTTCTTTGGAAATGTATTAAAACCATTTAAAGAGCTTATAAAACATCCGCTTGTACCCAGCGAGGATGAAATTAGATTAAATAGTCGCGCAAGAAGCGCAAAATTAAGAATTGCAGAGAAGAATGACTGAGGATAAAAATAGAAATAAGCAAGCACCTTCAAGTGAGAACGAAACTAAAAAGCGTTCGGGGAAAACTAGTGCATTTTCCCAAATATTGAATGGAGATTTTTTAACCAAGGAATTCGTGTTAAATAATTTGAATTATATCTTTTTTTTGATTGCATTGCTTCTACTTATTATAGCAAAAGGATATTATGGAAAACAAATTTCGGTTGACATTGATAATGCCCAGAGGGAATACGATCAAAATGCTGCCGAATACATAGAGGTAAAATCAAAATTAGAAACTGTTACAAGACGCTACAAATTAGTAGAAAGACTAGAAAAGAGAGAATTGAAAGAGACTAAAAATGCGACAAAAGTAATTCGTTTGAAAAAGAAAAAAGATGAGTAAAGAGAAAAACTTTCTTTATTACAGGGCTTATGCCATCTATTTTGGTTTTGTTATTATTATGATAACAGTGCTCTACAATACTATTTCTTTACAATTAGAAGGCCGTTCAACTTTTTTTGATTCCTCAGATTTAAAAATACCTGTTCGAACAGTAAATCGAATTCCTAGAATGGGGGAGATTTTAGACCGCAACAAGAATCCGCTAGTTACATCAGTTACCTATTTTGATATTCACATGGATCCAACGGTTATTGACCAAAAAGTTTTTGATGATGAATTATCAGATTTAGCAGAAGGTCTTCACAAAATGTATCCTGATAAATCAGCCCGAGAATACATTAATTCAATTCAAAAAGCACGCGCCAATAAATCACGCTATTTACTAATAAGGAAAAAAGTTACAAACGACGAGCGAAAACGACTAAGGAAATTACCAATCTTCAGAATAGGACGAATGAAGGGTGGCTTAATTGATACAGATGCGATTATTGAGCGTGAACTTCCTAATGGAAATTTATTGAGAAGAACTCTTGGTTATTACTCCATGGATAGAGGAGTAGAAAAGCGAGTTGGAATTGAGGGGGCATTTTACGAATACTTGAGAGGCGAGGACGGCGCAGAACTAGAACAGAAATTTTCGACAGGTTGGAAAAAAACTGGACAAATTACAAGAGAGTCAGTTGAGGGTGCAAATGTAATCACATCGATTGATAAAGAAATCCAAGAAGTAGCTCATTCTGAATTAGAAAGACAATTAAGAGATATGGATGCTGAACATGGAAGTGTAATAGTGATGGAGGTAAAAACAGGTTTTATTCGTGCTATTGCAAACCTTACAAACAATGATAACAAATCATATACTGAGTCTTACAATTATGCTGTTGGTTTTCATGAGGTACCAGGTTCAACTTTTAAGTTAGCTTCTATCATGGCTGGTCTAGAAGATGGAAAATTCAAAATTACAGATAACGTTTCTGCTGTTGGCTCATATTCTTTTCCCGGGAAACGTTTGGAGGATTCCAATCACGGTATTGGATATGGCACCATAACAATTCAAAAAGCATTTGAAAAATCATCCAATGTTATTGCACAACTTATTTACCGTACTTATCACAACGATCCAGAAAAGTTTTTAGCGCGCTTAAAGCAATTTGGTTTAACACAGCCATTGGGTGTTGCGATTAAAGGAGAAGCATTTCCAGTTATCCCAAAAATCGGAACTCCGGGTTGGTCAGCACTTTCTATTCCAATGATGGCAATTGGTTACGAATTACAACAAACGCCTCTTCAAACTTTGGCATTCTACAATGCAGTAGCCAATGAAGGAAAAATGCTACGCCCACTTTTTGTGGAAAGAATTGAGCGATATGGTAAGGTTGTAAAGAATTTTAATCCCGTTGTTCTTCGTGAAGAAATTTGTTCTAAAAATACAATTAAAATTCTTCAATCTTGTCTAAAAGGTGTCATGACAGATGGTACCGGCTCTGATTTAAAAAGCTCTCTTTTTAAAATTGCTGGAAAAACAGGAACAGCAAAATTAATTGGCGAAAATAAATTATACAACGATCAAAGAAATAGTGCATACCAAGCTTCATTTGTAGGATATTTCCCTGCTGATAATCCGATCTATTCTTGTATAGTAGTAATTTCAAATCCTAAGAAGGAAATTTATGGTGCGAGGGTTTCAGGAACTGTTTTTGCAGAAATTGCCAACAAAATTTATGCATCAACACTTTCTTATCACAAGGCAATCAATCAAAATGCGAAGAAAAAGAATGTTTTGCCACTTGTTAAGAAAGGAAATAAACGAGATATATTAGCTGTATTAGATCAATTGCATATTCGTTATAAATTAAATTACCATGGCGAATGGTTATCTACCGATACTCTAAAAGGTTGTGTTCAACTCTCAAAAAAAATAATTCTTAAAGATAAAATTCCAAATGTTCTTGGACTAACAGCTAAGGATGCTGTCTTTCTTCTTGAAAGCAGGGGCTTGATTGTCAAATTAGCTGGTTGCGGACGTGTAACTAAACAATCTTTGAATCCGGGAATACTGCCAACTAAAGGTCAATTAATAAAAATAGAATTGCAATGATGTTGCTGTCCGACATATTATTGAATATTAAAACTGAATCTGTTTTAGGTTCTTTGGATTATCCTGTTGCCTCTTTAATTTTTGATTCTCGTGAGGCTAATTCTTCCTCTGTTTTCTTTGCAATTAAAGGAAGTGCTACCGACGGCCATTTATTTGTTCAGCAAGCACACGATAAAGGCTGTAGAATTTTCGTTGTACAAAACAATATTCCAGATTTATCTGATTCAACAATCATAAAAACAAGTGATACCTCAGCTTTATTGGCATCAATGTCTTGTAACTTTTTTGAGAATCCTTCTAAGAAATTAAAACTTATTGGTGTAACAGGAACGAATGGTAAAACAACATGCACATCTCTTTTGTATAAACTTTTTTCAGATTTAGGATATAAATGCGGTTTAATTTCAACGGTTGTAAATAAAATTGGTTCTACTGATATTGTTGCAACACATACAACTCCCGATCCTGTAAGTTTAAATCGTTTGCTTGCTCAAATGGTGATTGAGAATTGCACGCATTGTTTTATGGAAGTTAGTTCACACGCAATTCATCAAAATAGAATTTCAGGATTAGGTTTTTCTGGTGCTGTATTTACAAATATTACTCATGATCATTTGGATTACCACAAAACTTTTTCAGAATATATCCGTGTGAAAAAAACTTTTTTTGATTTATTACCTGCTACTTCTTTTGCGCTTGTCAATACAGACGACAAAAATGGTATGATAATGCTCCAAAATACTCTTGCTTCAAAACACACTTTTGCTCTAAAAACACCAGCAGATTTTAAAGGAAAAGTAATGGAGAATGAGTTTACTGGCTTAGTGATAAAAATCAATGGAAAGGAAGTTTATTCTCGACTTGTTGGTGAATTTAATGCATATAATTTATTAGCAGTTTATGGCGTATCACTTTTGCTTGAGGAAGATGAACTTGAAGTTTTGCGAACAATGAGCCTTCTTGAATCTGTTGAGGGAAGATTTCAATACGTTCAAAGTACTAAAGGAATTACAGCAATTATTGATTATGCTCATACACCTGATGCATTAGAAAATGTGCTAAAAACAATTAATGGTATTCGTAAAGGAGATGCTAAAGTAATAACAGTAATTGGGTGCGGAGGTGATCGTGATAAGTCAAAAAGACCGCTAATGGCAAAAATTGCCTGCGATAAAAGCACTACTGTTCTATTGACATCTGATAATCCAAGAACTGAGACCCCTGAAAGTATTTTATTAGAAATGGAAGCTGGCTTAGATGATATTGAAAAGCAAAAATCAATAACAATTCAAGATAGAAAGCAAGCAATTAAGACTGCAATTTTATTAGCAAATACAGGTGATATTATTTTGATTGCAGGAAAAGGTCATGAAAAATACCAAGAAATTATGGGTGTTCGTCATGATTTTGATGATTTGAAAATTACAGAAAATATGTTTAACGAATTAAATAAGTAATGCTATACTATATTTTTGATTACCTCGATAAGTTCAATTTTCCAGGTGCAGGATTATTCAATTACATCTCCTTTCGCGCAGCAATGGCCTTGCTTATGTCTCTTTTTGTGTCGATTCATTTCGGTAAACGCATAATCAATAAATTGCGTAATCAGCAAATCGGTGAAACGATTCGTGATTTAGGATTATCAGGGCAACTTGAAAAATCAGGAACGCCAACAATGGGTGGAATCATAATTCTTGCAGCAATTTTAATACCAACCTTGTTATTTGCAAAGCTCCAAAATGTATATGTTATTACAATGATTATTTCAATCATTTGGCTTGGTTTGATTGGATTTTTAGACGATTACATTAAGGTTTTTAAGAAAAATAAGGAGGGTTTAAAAGGTCGTTTTAAAATTATAGGACAAATAGGAGTTGGTTTAATAGTAGGTTGTATCCTTTATTTTTCTGATGAGGTGGTTGTTCATAAAAGAGTTCCTTTGAATTATCGCTTAAAAATGAATGAAACTTTTGTAACTCAAAGACATATTCAAAATGATGGGGAGAATTATAAATGGATCAAAACGGATGATATGACAACCACAATTCCCTTTATGAAGGGGAATGAGTTTAATTACAATTGGTTGATTGGCGATTCTAATAAATCTTATGGTTGGCTTCTTTTTATTCCCATTGTCATTTTTATTGTAATTGCTGTTTCCAATGGTGCAAATATGACGGATGGTTTAGATGGTTTAGCAACAGGTTCTTCGGCAATTATTGGAATTGCATTAGCAGTATTGGCTTACGTTAGCTCTAATTATAAGTTTGCGGATTATCTGAATGTCATGTACATCCCAAATGCTGAAGAATTAGTAGTTTTTATATCCGCTTTTGTGGGTGCATGTATTGGATTTTTATGGTATAATTCCTATCCTGCCCAAGTTTTTATGGGAGATACAGGAAGTCTAGCATTGGGTGGAATTATTGCTGTCTTTGCGATTTCAATACGAAAGGAATTACTTATACCAGTTTTGTGTGGCATCTTTCTAATTGAAAGTCTATCGGTCATACTGCAAGTGGGTTATTTCAAATTCACAAAGAAACAGTTCGGTGAAGGCAGAAGAATTTTCTTGATGGCGCCCCTGCATCATCATTATCAAAAGAAAGGAATTCATGAGGCAAAAATAGTTGCGCGTTTTTGGATTATTGCTGTTTTATTGGCTGTTATAACGATTGTAACATTGAAATTACGTTAAACTGTGAAGGGAAAAAATAAACATATTGTTATTTTGGGAGCTGGCGAAAGTGGCGTTGGTGCAGCTCTTCTTGCTAAAAAACATGAATGGAACGTTTTTGTTTCTGACGCAGGGAAAATCAAAGCTGATTATAAAACAGAGTTAGACAATAATCAAATTGAATGGGAGGAAAACACACATTCTACAGATCGTATCTTTCAAGCTGAGCTCATTGTTAAATCTCCGGGAATTCCTGAAACAACCGACTTAATGCGCGCTCTTCGAAATAAGCAAGTCAAGATAATTTCTGAGATAGAATTCGCTGGCTACTATACCAGAGGAAAATCTATTTGTGTTACAGGAAGTAACGGGAAAACAACTACAACAATGCTTACCCATCACATTTTAAAGAAAGCAGGCTGGGATGTTGGATTAGCAGGAAATGTTGGAAAAAGTTTTGCAAAACAAGTGGCAGAAGGCGACCACGATTGGTACGTGCTTGAATTGAGTTCTTTTCAATTGGATGACATGTTTGATTTTAAAGCTGATATTGGAATACTTACAAATATTACACCAGATCATCTCGATCGCTACGAAAATCAAATGCAAAAATATGTGGATTCAAAATTTAGAATTCTCAATAATCAAAATCATGAGGATTGGTTTATCTACAATTATGATGATCCAATAATTAGAGAAGAATTATCAAAAAGAAAGCTTTCAATGAATCTTGCACCTTTTTCATTGAAAGAAGAAATAAAAGTAGGTGCTTACGCTGTAAATAATCAACTAATAATCAATATAAAAGACCAATTAACTATGTCAATTCACGAATTAGCTTTGAAGGGTAAGCACAATACCCAAAACTCGTTAGCAGCAGGGATTGCTGGACGCCTTGTTGAAATTCGCAAGAGTATTGTGCGTGAAAGTCTTGAGGACTTCGAAAATGTTGAGCACCGCCTTGAATTTGTAGCGAAAGTAAATGGAATTGAATTTATAAACGACTCCAAAGCAACAAATATAAATTCAACTTGGTATGCATTGGAAACAATGGAAAACCCCGTTGTTTGGGTTATGGGTGGAGTGGACAAAGGAAATGATTATTCCGAATTAAGTAACTTGGTAAAGGACAAGGTGAAAGCAATTATTTGTCTTGGCATTGACAATCAAAAAATCATCAAGGCTTTTGGTCACCTTGTAGAAACGATTGTCGAAGTTGGATCTGCAACAGAGGCAGTTGCTTATGCTTATCGTTTAGCGAAAAAAAATGAAACAGTTTTGCTTTCTCCAGCTTGCGCAAGTTTTGATTTATTTGAAAACTATGAAGATCGAGGAAATCAATTTAAGCAAGCGGTTAGAAAGTTGTAATTGAAAATTTATTGATTCATAACTAAAATGGAAATAAAGGATATTAACACCAATTTAAGATCGTATTTAAAATACCTTAAAGGTGATCCTGTAATATGGATTATTACGATTTTAATGATGGCTTTCTCTTTGGTAACAGTGTATAGTTTTGTGCCTATACTTGTGAAAATTGAGGGCGGAACACCTTTTCAATATCTTTTTAAGCATTTTATCTATGTTTTACTAGGATTTGCATCTATGTTTTTTATTCATAGAGTCGACTCAAAATACATCTATCAACTTTCAAAATTTGCCTATTATATTGCACTTGCTTTGCTGCTTTTTACCATTTTTTTTGGCGCAAAAGTAAATGACGCGGGGCGTTGGATTCGTATTCCATTTATTGGCTTAACGTTTCAATCGTCTGACTTTGCTAAGCTTGCCTTGATACTATATATTTCTCGTTTACTTGTCCGAAAAAAGGATTTATTAAATGATTGGGAAAAAGGAATTGTTCCATTAATGATTCCAATATTATTAATTTGTGGACTTATTATCAAAGATAATTTCTCTACCGCAGCCATGCTCTTTTTACTTTCAATGGCAATGCTCTTTATTGGAAGAGTTCCTTTTTTGAAACTTACAACATTAGCAGCTGGTGGAATTGGATTAGTTGCGCTTGTAATTGGGATTCATGTAACTGTTCCTCAGCTTAACCTTTTACCTCGCTATGATACTTGGGTAAACAGATTCAATCAACGTGTTGAAAATGATATGGGAAATATTGCCAATGCGCAAGCGAATAACGCCCAATTGGCTATTCACAATGGTTCTTTGTTTGGACAAGGTGTTGGTGATGGTAAATTAAAAGAATATTTGCCAGAAGCTTATGCGGATTTTTATTATGCAAGTTTTGTAGAAGAATTTGGCTTGTTTTCTTCTTTTTTTCTTGTCTTGCTTTACCTTATTTTATTGTTTCGAATTATTCGTATTTCATTGAAAACTGATGATTTATTTCAAACGTATGCCTCAATGGGAATTGGTGTTCATTTACTAACCCAAGCGAGTATTAACATGTTAGTTTGTACTGGAGTTTTTCCTGTTACAGGTCAAAATATGCCTTTTCTTGCTATGGGAGGTTCAGCATTAATTATGGCTTGTATTTCAATTGGAGTAATCCAATCTTTTTCTAATCAAATACAAAAGGGAAAAAAGGAAGAAGAGGGTGTTTTTGTTTCTTAAAGAAGTTTATTTATGTTGATTGAACGTGCAATTATATCAGGAGGAGGAACAGGAGGACATATCTTTCCGGCGATTGCAATTGCAGATGAAATTAAAAAACGCAATCCAAGCGCTTCAATTCTTTTTGTCGGTGCCATAGGGAAAATGGAGATGGAAAAAGTTCCTCAAGCGGGCTATGATATCGTGGGTTTGAAAATAGCTGGTCTTCAACGAAAATTTTCCTTTTCAAATCTTCTCCTTCCATTTAAAATTCTTGGAAGTTTATTAAAAGCTCGAAAAATTCTTATCGATTTTAAGCCCCAAATTGTTATTGGTGTTGGAGGTTATGCAAGTGGTCCAACATTGATGATGGCAAATTTTTTGAGAATGCCCACGGTAATTCAAGAACAAAATTCGTTTCCTGGAAAAACAAATAAAATTTTAGCCAAAAAAGCTGCTTGTATTTGTACAGCTTACGAGGGAATGGAACGATTTTTTCCAAATTCTAAAGTAGTATTAACTGGAAATCCAATTCGCAAAGAATTTTCAGCTAATTTGAAATCCAAAGCTGAGGCATCTTCTTTTTTTGGCTTAGACCCTGAAAAACCTACAATATTGGTAATTGGAGGAAGTTTAGGTGCTAAAACCCTTAATATTTCTGTTCAAAAAAATCTTGAAGAAATAATGAATTCAGGAGTGCAGATTATATGGCAGTGTGGTAAATTATACCATTCTCAACTTCTTATTGATTTAAAGGATAAAGAATTAAATAATATTTGTTTGTATCAATTTATTGAACGAATGGACTTGGCTTATTCTGCTGCCGATTTAATTATTTCGCGTGCTGGTGCCATTTCAGTTTCTGAATTATGTATCGTAGGAAAACCATTAATTCTTGTCCCTTCTCCAAATGTTGCCGAAGACCACCAAACAAAAAATGCTAATGCATTAGTTTCAAAAAAAGCTGCAATTCTAATTGCTGATTCTGAAGCACCTGACTCCTTATTCAAGATTGCTTTGGATTTATTGAAGCAAAAAGAAAAATGTGAACTTCTTTCTATTGAAATAAAAAAAATACAAAAATTAAATGCTACTGCTGACATTGTAGATGCATTTGAAAATAGTTTAATAGAAAATGGAACAAAATAAAAATCTATTTAGGGCTTTTAAAAATGTCTACTTCATAGGTATTGGTGGAATTGGAATGTCAGCTCTTGCAAGGTATTTTAATAATTTAGGATTTAAAGTCGCTGGTTATGATAAAAGCGCTAGTGATTTGACAAATAAATTAGAGACAGAAGGATGTTTGATTCATTATGAAGATTTAGGGGAAGAAATCCCAAATGAATTTAAAAATAAGGCGACGACATTTGTGGTGTTTACTCCAGCAATTCCGGAGGACATGAAGGAACTTTTCTATTTTATTAGTAATGAGTTTACTGTTTATAAACGTGCGGAAGTACTAGGAATTTTAACACGTCAATCAAAAGGATTATGTGTTGCTGGAACGCATGGGAAAACAACAACTAGCTCTATGCTTGCTCATATTTTAGATCACTCTTTATGGAAATGTAATGCATTTTTAGGCGGAATTGCTACTAATTTTAATTCAAATTTGGTGCTTTCTGAGACAAGCGATTGGACAGTTGTTGAAGCGGATGAGTTTGATCGGTCCTTTTTAAAGCTATCGCCTTTTTCAAGTATTGTAACAGGTGTAGATCCTGATCATTTAGATATTTATGGGAGTATAGAACAATTTAATGAAGGTTTCCGACAGTATGCAATGAAAATTGATCCAAGTGGATTTTTAGTTGAGAAGGAGGGCTTGAAACTTCCAACATTAGCCAAAAAAGTATCCTATGCTCTTCATTCTGAAACGGCAGATTATAGCATGAATAATTTAGTTTTTCGAGATGGCTTTATTTTTTCGGATGTGCGTTTAAAAACAAGTATTTGGCAAAATGTAAAGTTGGGGATTCCAGGATCTCATAATGCAGAGAATGCACTTGCTTGCATTGCACTTTTAGATTGTTTGGGAATGAGTGAATTGGAAATTCGAAATGGACTTTCAAGTTTTACAGGAGTGAAAAGACGTTTTGATTATCAAATTCGGACAGAGGACTTAGTTTTTATCGATGATTATGCACATCATCCAAATGAATTGAAGGTTTTAATTGAATCAGTACGAAATTTGTATCCCAATAAAAAAATCTTAGGGATTTTCCAGCCTCACTTATTTTCTAGAACAAGAGATTTTGCTATAGAATTTGCTGCAGAATTATCTAAATTGGATGAATTAATCTTATTGCCAATTTATCCAGCAAGAGAAGAACCCATTTATGGTATTTCAAGCGCTTGGCTGTATTCTAAAGTTGAATTATCAAAGAAATATTTATTGACGCCTTCTGAAGCCTTACAATATTTTAATCATTTTGATAAAGGAATTGTCCTGACGATTGGAGCTGGTGACATTGATAAAATAGTTGCTCCCTTAAAGGAAATATTATCTTCAAATTTAACTACTGCAGAATGAAAAAATGGTTGAAAATTCTTTTATGGATATTTCTCGGAGCTGGTGTAATTACTGTTTTTGTTTTTTCAAATCAGCAAGAAAAAAATAAAAAAATTATAAATCCTGAAATTTCGATACATGTTGAAGGTGAAAATACATTTCTAACAGAAAAGGAATTGTGGGATCGTTTAAAATTTCTCAGGTTAGTGTTTGATGGTCAGCAGAATAATGCTATTAATATACATAAAATTGAAAAGGCTATTGCTCAGATGACAGAGGTAAAAAATGTAAAGGCCTATCGACAGATTGGAAAGAAATGGTTTTTAAAAATTGAATTGAGAAAACCGATTGCTCGTATTTTCAATTCTTATGGTCAAAGTTTTTATATCGATGACGACGGATTTATGATGAATCGATCTGATCTGCATACTGCACGTGTACTAATATTTTCAGGCTTTATAAAGGACAAGTTTTCCCATAAATCAGTGCCAGAAATTATCAACAACGACTCATTGAAAAGTATTAGAAAAATTGATGAAATCTATCGAATTTCAAGTTATGTTTGTAAGGATACATTAATGTCAAAACTTATTGGCCAAGTGTATTTGGAAAAAAATGGCGATTTTATATTAATTCCGCTGCTCGGCGATCAAAAAATAATTTTTGGTTCTGCATATTCAGAACAAGAAATAAAAGAAAAGTTTGATCGATTGAAGGTTTTTTATGAAGAAGCAATGCCCTATGAAGGTTGGGATAAATATGATGAAATAAGTGTAAAATATGAAGGACAAATCGTTTGTAGAAAAAGAAGATAGCGGACAAGGTAATACACGTGTTATTGTTGGCTTAGACATAGGAACAACTAAAATTGCCTGTTTTATTGGTCGTAAAAATGAACATAATAAAATTGAAATTATTTCAATGGGTAAAAGTGAATCCATGGGAGTAATGCACGGTGTTGTTGCAAATATTGAAAAAACTGTTCAGTCTATAGCAGCTGCAGTAAATGCTGCTCAATTATGTAAAGAAGGAACCTTGTCAATAAAAAACGTGTATGTTGGAATAGCTGGACAGCATATAAAAAGTATTCAGCACAGGGGAATGTATACAAAAAGGGATAATACAAGTGAGATTTCTCAGGAGGATATTGATTTCTTTGTTGACGATATGCATAAAATGGTTATGCCTCCTGGAGAAGAAATTATTGATGTTATTCCTCAAGAATACATTGTCGATGGTTCTCCGGAAATAAAAGAACCTATTGGAATGGCTGGTGTTCGTTTAGAAGCAAATTTTCACATTATTACCGGGCAAATTAATAATGTGATGAACATTAAAAGGTGCATTGAAAGAGCGAATTTGAATGTGCGTGATATTATTCTTGAACCTATTGCTTCTGCAGATGCCGTTTTAAGTGATGAAGAAAAAGAAGCTGGAATTGTTTTAGTAGATATAGGAGGAGGAACAACTGATATTGCTATATTTCAGGATGGAATTATTCGTCATACTGCAGTTATTCCTTTTGGTGGGAACATTATTACAAACGATATAAGAGAGGGTTGTAAAATTCTATCTCGCCACGCTGAAGCTTTAAAAATAAAATACGGTAGTGCAAGTGCATCTGAAAACAAGGAAAATGAAGTAGTATGCATTCCAGGATTACGAGGGAGAGAACCAAAAGAGATTACTCTCAAAAACTTGTCAAATATCATTCAAGCTAGAATGGAAGAGATAATTGAGTTGGTGAATTATGAAATTAAAAATTCTGGCTATAGTAAAAAATTAATAGGCGGAATTGTTGTTACTGGAGGCGGTGCACAATTAAAGCATTTAACTCAACTATTTGAATATATGACAGGAATGGATACCCGAATTGGATACCCAACAGAGCATCTTGCTAATTCAAATGATATTGAAGGCATAGAAAGTCCAATGTTCTCTACTGGAATTGGTTTGGTTTTGCAAGGATTTAAAAAGCTAGATGAAACAAAGGAACCTGTAGTTACTTCACCTATTAAAGAAGAAGTTACAAAGCACTCAAATAGAGAACGAAGAGGAACCTTTTTTGATAAGTTTTTAAATAAAACAAAAGAGTTTTTTACAGATGAAAATTAATTAACTATTAAAATAATATTATGGAATTTGATATGCCGAAAATGGAATTTGACTTACCGAGAGACTATAACTCAATTATAAAAGTTATTGGTGTTGGCGGTGGTGGAAGTAACGCAGTAAATCATATGTTCAACAAGGGAATTGTTGGTGTAGACTTTATTGTATGTAATACTGATCGTCAAGCACTCGATATTTCTCCTGTGCCTTATAAGATTCAATTAGGAGCTCAATTGACTGATGGTAGAGGTGCAGGAATGCTTCCTGAAGTTGGAATGGCAGCAGCGAATGAGAATATTGATGAAATTCGCGAATTACTTTCAAAGAATACTAAAATGGTATTTGTGACTGCTGGTATGGGAGGTGGCACAGGAACTGGAGCAGCTCCAGTAATTGCAAAAGTAGCAAAGGATTTAGGTATTTTAACCGTTGGCATAGTAACGATTCCATTTAATTTTGAAGGAAAAAAACGCCGTCTCCAAGCAGAGGAAGGTTTGAATAAAATGCGTGAAAATGTTGACACACTTCTTGTGATTAATAATGAACGCTTGAGAGAATTTGGAAAAGATATGTCTCTTACAGATGCGTTTTCCTATGCTGATGATATTTTAACTGTCGCTGCAAGAGGAATTGCTGAAGTAATTTCTGTAACAGGGGTAATAAATGTAGATTTCAATGATGTGAACACTGTCTTAAAAAATAGTGGTCACGCAATCATGGGTAGCGCAAGTGCTGAAGGTGAAAATCGTGCTCTTGAAGCTGTATCATCTGCTCTTTCATCTCCTTTACTAATGGACAATGAAATTGATGGTGCTCGTTATGTATTATTAAACATTACTTATGGATCTAAAGAAGTGATGATGGATGAAATTACTGAAATCACCGATTATATTCAAGAAGCTGCTGGTGCTACTGCAGATGTAATTTGGGGTCATGGACTTGATAGTTCATTGGGTGAAAAAATCAGTATAACTTTAATTGCAGCTGGTTTAAAAGATGTACCATTAAATGGCTTTGAAAAGGCACCAGAACGAAAAGTTGTAGATTTACATGGTGAAAACAATAAAGAAATTACAAGTCTTTTGACGAATCCCGTTAGTTCTGTTGAAGGTTCTGGAAATTCCAAAGATGCGTTTTCAGAGGAACCTTTTTTAAAATCGGAACAAATAACTGATAATACTATTTCTGCAGAATCAATTTCACAAAATTTTGGCGAAAAAAAATCCTTTGATCTCTTTGAATCTGCTGTAGAGATTAATCCTTCTGCTATTTTAGATGTAAACGAGGATACAAATTTTGTAGAAGAAATCACATTTCTTGAAAATGAAATAACTTCCAATTCAGAAGAAAAAGATGTTCAGCCTGAGTTTTCTTGGGATATTGGTGTTTCTAATTCTGATGCTTCTGAAAGCTCAACTAAAATTGAGGAAAAAGAAGAAATTGTTCGTCATATGTTAGAAGATGAAGTAATTATGGAGCTCGATTCAGAGGTAAAACATACTACGCCCGAAGAGCAACAAAAAATAGCGCAGGAAAGATCTTTTAAAATTATGGAATATACCAATAAGTTAAAAAATGCCGAGGGTATTGCTGATTTTGAAAATGAACCAGCCTATGTTCGCAGAAATATTTCGTTAAATCAAAGTATTCCAAGTTCTGAAGAATCCGTTTCAAGATTTGGACTTTCAGAGGAGGAAGACGGGAAATCGGGATTGCGCAGTAATAATTTCTTACATGATAATGTAGACTAATGAGTTTTACTAATATGATTAATGAGGCGATAAAAAAAGCGATGCTTGCAAGAGACAAAGATCGTTTGGAGCCATTAAGAGATATAAAATCAAAACTTTTGTTAGAAAGCACATCTGGAAATGGAGAAGTTTCTGAAGAAACAGCACTTAAAATTTGTATGAAATTATACAAACAACGAATTGAAACCTATGATTTATATATTGCTCAAAATAGAGCAGATTTAGCAGAAGTTGAATTCTTACAAGCGAATATAATTCAAGAATTCTTACCCAAAATGCTTAGTGAAGAAGACATTAAAATTGAGGTTATAGCAGCAATATCTCAAACTGGTGCTAGTGGACCACAAGATATGGGAAAAGTAATGGGTATTTTGTCAGCAAAATTAGCAGGTAAGGCAGATGGGAAAATTATTGCTTCACTTGTAAAGGTAGAATTACTAAAATCATAGAATAAATAATTAATATCATTGTAAAAGCATTCTAATGGATGCTTTTTTCAATTTTTTAGTATGAGCAAATATTCAATTATTCAAGAACTTATTGAAACTATTAAGATATATAATCTGAAAGGTTGGTCTCCAGCTACCTCAACTAATTACTCTTTTATTGACGAAAATAATAAAATTTGGATTTCTCGCTCTGGAATAGATAAAAGTACAATTGCCGAAATTGATTTTATTTCTATTGATGAAAATGGTTATTTTACTGGAAACAATCTTACTTTTAAACCATCTGCTGAAACAGCTATTCATCGTTTTATTTACAAGCTTTTTCCTGAAACTAAAATTATCTTACATAGCCATGGTCTTTATCCTGTTTTACTTTCTTCAATAAAGAAAAATTATTTTGAATTTCAGGGAAATGAAATACAGAAGGGCTTTGATGGAGAAGTTTCTCATCTCTCGAAATTGAGAATTCCACTTTTCGATAATAGTCAAGACATGTCTTTTTTTGAAAAGGAACTCTGTTCGCGAAAATCGGAAATTCTTCATTCTTGTTTTGCTATTTCTAAGCACGGAACTTATGCTTGGGGAAAAAATTTATTTGAAGCAAAAAAACATCTTGAGACCTTGGATTATCTTTGTCAATTTGAATGGAATCTAATACAAAAATAATGGCAATACTTTCTATTCCTTCCTTAAATACTCAGTATGATAGTCCCAAAGAAATATATACTTTTTTAAATAGTCACGGTATTTTTTTTGATCAATGGAAATGTGAAATTGTTTTTGATGATGCCGCTACTCAAGAAGAAATATTAGCTGCTTATTCAAAAGATTTAGTACCATTTATGGAGAATTCTGGTTATAAGACCGCAGATGTCATATCTATTAACGCTACAACAGAAAATTATAGCACCTTACGCACTAAATTTCTTGCTGAGCACACACATTCTGAAGATGAAATTCGTTTTTTTGTTGACGGAAAAGGTTTATTTTGGTTTAATTTAGAAAATGTACCAGTATTTAATTTACTCTGTGAGGCTGGTGATTTAATTAGCGTACCATCAGGTACAAAGCATTGGTTTGATGCTGGAGAAAAAAATCCTTTTGTTAAAGCAATAAGGGTTTTTATGGATGTTAGTGCTTGGGTGCCGGATTATACAAATTCTGGAATTGAGTTAAAATTTTCAAACTTTATAATGCCTTCTCGTGAAAATTGATTGTGATTATATTTTAATGGATATTGAGGGCACAACTTCTTCCATTTCCTTTGTAAAGGATGTATTATTTCCATATTTTCTTTTAAATATTGATGATATCAATAAACTTTCTAATATAAAGGAAGTAAAGTACGCTTTTGGTCAAGTATTAAGAATAGTTAAAAGAGAGGAAAATAGAGATATTACAACAAGTGAAGAGGTAATACTTGAATTAAAGAAATGGTGTGGGCAGGATTTAAAAATCACACCCTTAAAAACTTTGCAGGGTATTTTATGGGAGAAAGGTTATCAGAACGGGGAATTAATAGGTCACGTTTACGATGATGTGCCTGTAATGCTTGAAAATTGGAATTTGCTAGGTAAAAAAATGGGTATTTTTTCTTCAGGTTCAGTAAATGCTCAAAAGTTACTGTTTAGTCATAGTGTAAAAGGTAATTTATCAACTTATTTTTCAAATTATTTTGATACTAACATTGGTAGTAAAAGAGATAGTGATACATATTCCTTAATAACAAAACAACTCGCACTACCTTCCAATCGTATTTTATTTCTTTCGGATGTAATAGAAGAACTAGCCGCCGCAGATATGGCTGGAATGAAAACCATACAAATAACACGAGAGGGCAACTTACAATCATGGCCACAATCAGTATCAGATTTTTCAGAAATTATCCTCACATAATTTTTCCTCAAAAAAAAGACCACTATCAAGTGGTCTTTTTTAAATAATATAAGTTTTTATTTAGTTGTTAGTTGGTGCACCAGTATTGTTAACAGGCGTTCCACTTTCTGGAGCAGGGCCAACTTCACCTTTAATACGTATTACTGCATCATAATAAGAAGGATTACCTTGTTCATCTTTTCCTGTAGTAACATTTGTAGAAATTGTTACACTCTTGTTTATAGGTCCAGGTCTGTTTGTGTCATATCTAACTTTTATGACACCTGTTGCTCCTGGTGCAATTGGTTCTTTCGGCCAATCTGGAACAGTACAGCCACAAGATCCTTTTGCATTGGTAATAATTAGAGGTTCGTTACCTGTGTTCTTAAACTCAAATGTGCAATTTGGTTCTCCACCATATTTAATATTTCCATAATCATGAACTTCTTTACTGAATTCAATTTTTGGACCCTTTTCAATTTGTGCATTTACTAGAACAGAAGTTCCAAAGATCAATGCGAATGATAAAATTAATTTGTTCATAGTTTCTATTTTTATTTTATGTCTTTGATGTAAATCTATTGCTTTTTGTCTTAATCCTGAATTATTTTAACATAACATTAACAAGATTTTTTTATTCATCTTCTCGTTTTAACCAACCTCGTTTTATGAAATATGTCAATAAACTTATACCTAGAATAAGCATACAAGCCATTATTATAAAATAACCATTTTGATATTTTAGTTCTGGCATATTCTCAAAATTCATTCCATATACACCAACAATAAATGTAAGAGGAATAAATATTGCACTTACAATTGTCAATACTTTCATGATTTGATTCATGCGCTGCCCTTGACTAGCATAATATAAATTTGTTAATCCTTCAAGAATTTGTTTGTTCGCATCAATTTCTTCCAAAATACTCAAGCAGGATGATTTTAAATTTGCGAAATAACGAATGTTTGATTTGTCGAGAAAATTACTTTCACTATTTAGAATTTGTAAGGTAATATCTCGTGTTGGTTGAACAATTTTTCTAAGTTCAATTAGTTTTCTTTTTTCTAATTCAATCGCTTTAAAAATCGTCTTATTATTTGTGTTATGAATACGCTCATCAAGATTTTCTATTCTTTCAGTTATATTCTCTAGCACTTCAAAATAATTATCTATAATAGCTTCTAGCATTCTAAATAATAAAAAGTCAGCACCTTTTGTTCGAATTTTCCCCCTTGCTTTTATGATACGATCTCTAATATCAGAAAAGTGATCAGCAGCTTTTTCTTGAAAAGAAATCAAATAATTACTCCCTAAAATGAAGGATATTTGTTCTTGGTTTAACAGATTATTATTTTTTTTTGTCGGAAGCGCTGATTTAATTTGAAAGAACACATATTTTGGATATTCTTCAATTTTTGGTCTTCTTGATGAAGTGTGTATATTTTCATTGGTGAGCTTATCAAGATCTAATTTATGGCACAACTCTTCAATACTTTTAGTATCATCTAAGCCGTGAAAATTAAGCCAAGCAACATGGTCATTGTCTAATTCATTTTCTGAAAAGCTTGAACCAAAAAATTCTGAGTTCTCTATTTTAACAGCGTAAAATGTAGTATTATACTTATATAACTGACATTGACTCATTTTTTATTTTTAAAGTTAAATCTTTGTTTTCATTGCTTTAGAAATTCCACATCCCGCGCATGAATCTTTTTTTTGAGAAAACATTTTCCAAAAATGCCGCAAAAGAAATAAAATTGCTAAACCGATACTCAGAAATACAATAATAGTTTGTGTCATTTGAGAATAAATTTACCTTTTTTATTTAGGAATTAATTTTTTAAAAGAAATAAAATTAAAAAAGCGCTAAAATTTTTATAATTATCTTAAAAGTTGAAAAGCTAAAAAAGCACTGAAATATGCCATTACTCCCATAACTATAAGTTGAATTAAAGGCCATTTCCAGCTATTTGTTTCTCGTTTAACTACTGCTAGTGTCGACATACATTGCATTGCAAAAACATAGAAAATCATTAGTGATACTCCAGAAGCAAGGGTATAGGTTTTTTCTCCTTTTGCATTTTTATCTCTTTTTAGTCTCTGAATTAACCTTGTTTTGGTAACTCCATCATCTTGTACTGCATAAATTGTTGCTAAGGACCCAACAAAAACTTCTCTTGCCGCAAAAGAAGTAATTAAGGAAATTCCAATTTTCCAATCGTAGCCTAGCGGTTTTATTGCAGGCTCTATAAATTTCCCCATTCTTCCGATGTATGAAGCTTCCAATTTTGCAGAGGCAAGTTCACGATCTTTATCTACTTTACTCAACAATGAGAAGCGTTTTAGTTTTTTAGTTTTTTCAAGTGCTTCATCCATTGAATTATTTGGTCCGTAGGATGCCAAAGCCCAAAGAATAATGGAGATAGCCAGTATAACTTTTCCAGCATCGAAAATAAATAGTTTGATTTTTTCAAGTATACTAATTCCGATATTTGGCCATCTCGGATTTTTATAACTTGGTAGCTCAAGCAAAAGAAAGCCTTTTTCTTCACTTTTGACAATAAACTTCATGATAAACGAAACTACTAATACAGCAATTAAACCCAAGCTATAGAGTGAAAAAAGTACAATTCCTTGCAAGTTGATAAAACCAAAATAATAGATTTTAGGTATTACTAAAGAAATTAAGAGCGTATAAACTGGAATTCTTGCACTGCAGCTCATAAAAGGGGCTACAAATATTGTAATCATTCGTTCTTTCCAATTTGAAATAGTTCTTGTTGCCATAACTGCGGGAATCGCGCATGCAACACTTGACATTAGTGGCACAACACTTTTGCCATTTAATCCGAAAGGTCTCATTAGGCGATCCATTATAAAAACAACTCTTGCTAAATAACCAGTTTCTTCGAGAATAGCAATGAAAAAAAAGAGAAGCGCAATTTGTGGAATAAACACAACAATACCACCAATTCCAGGAATTATTCCATGGCAGATTAAATTATTAAAAACACCTGCTGGAAGAATTTGTGAGGTATAAGCGGCAAAATCAGTAAAAATACCATCAATTAATTCCATTGGAATACTTGCAAAAGAAAATATAAATTGAAAAATCGTTAGTAATACGCATATAAAAATTGCATAGCCCCAAATTGGATGTACAATAATTCTATCAATTTTTCTTGAAAAGGTATCTGTTTTTGTTTCTTTTACTTTCTCAACTACTTCGATTAATTTTTTAATTTTTTCATAGCGTAAATTTGTTTCGGCTATTTGTTTTTCTTGGTCATTAATTTCTGCAACTTCATAATTTTCTAAAAAAAATGATTTCCTAGTAGTGAGATTTAAAGTTTGAATAGCTTGAATAATTCTTTCTTTTCCCATTCTAAGTCGGGCATTAGAAGTAACAATTTGAACTCCTGGAAATGTCTCTTCTAACTTTTCAATATTAATTTCAATGCCTCTTTTAGCAGTAAGGTCCCACATATTTAAGACTAAAATGAGGGGGATATTTAAATCGTATAGTTGTGTAAAAAATAAAAGATTGCGTTCTAAATTAGCAGCATCAACAATAAATAGCGCTGCGTCAGGATATAATTCTTGATTTTTGTTTGTGAGTAGATCGTAAACAATTTTCTCATCTTTTGCACGAGGATACAAACTATAGGCCCCTGGAAAATCGATAATTGAATATTTTTTATCTCCAAGAGCAAGAAAGCCCTCTCTTTTTTCTACGGTAACACCCGCAAAGTTTCCTATTTGTTGCCTTAAACCCGTTAATAAATTAAAAACAGAGCTTTTTCCGGTATTAGGATTTCCAAATAGGGCAATTTTCATTTGATTGCAAACTTATGGATACATGAGTATCAATTTTTTTTACGTACTTTAATAAGAGTAGCTTCATCCTTTCTCAAGGAGATTATTGTGCTATTTATTTCAATTGCAATTGGATCGCCCAATGGTGCTTTGAAAACAACTTCTAATGAACTACCAACTAAAAAACCCAATTCTATCAGTTTTGATTTAATAGAGGAATTTTCAATTGCGATAATTTCGGACTTACTTCCTACTTTCATTGTTGAGAGATCAAACATGTGCAAATTTAAGATTTAATGTTCCTCAAAACATACCTTTAAAGTGGTATTTACAACTTATTTTTAACAACAAATCGAGCAGTTTCTCGTGTTTTTTGTTCTACTAAAATTACTTTCCCTTTCGTCATTTTCGAAATTATTTGCTCATCGTAATGGCGTATTGTAATAAGCTCTAATCCTTCGTTGTATTTTATAGTGTATTCTTTTTTGAAGTATTCGAGAATTTTTTCTTTGTTAATTTTTAGTTCGTCTAGCAAAATAGAAAAACTTAAGGCGGAATTTTGCATTAGGTTAATTTTTGCAGAGCAAGCTGAAAGACCTTTGAATAGTGTGCTTAGGTTTTCTTCAACAATGAAAGAGAAATCATTTGGAGTAAACGAAAATAGTACTTGATTATGTTTTACGATAAAAGATGCAATAAGCTTATCATTTTCTTTATTTGCATGAATTGTTGTCCCTTCATTTAACGGTTCAAGGAAAGATTTCACATAAAGTGGGATGTCTTTATTTTGGAGTGGCTTTATAGTTTTTGGGTGAATAACACTGGCACCGTAATAAGAAAGTTCTAGCGCTTCTTTGTACGATATTTTATCTAATTTTTTAGTGTTTTCAAAATATTTTGGATCAGCATTTAACATTCCAGGAACATCTTTCCAAATGGTTACACTTTCAGCATTACAGCAATAGGCAAAGATTGCAGCAGAATAGTCGGAGCCCTCTCTTCCAAGTGTAGTTGATTCCCCATCTGCTGTAGCACCAATAAAACCTTGAGTAATTAATAATTTATTCTCTTTTATTTTTGGTAAAATCTTCTTTGAAATAGCTATTTCAGTTTTTTCCCAATCCACATTAGCTTCTTGGAAATTATTGTCCGTTTGAATTAATTCTCGTGCATCAATCCACATTCCAGAAAAATTATTTTCGCTTAAATAAGTACTTAAAATAGATGAAGAAAGGACTTCTCCTAAAGAAACAATTTGGTCGTATTCCAATGAAAAATTTTGTGAATATGGTAAATTGAATTTAGCTTTTAGCTTATTAAATACTACTTCAATTTTATTATAAATTGGATTTGAATTAGTTTTAAAAAGTTCATTTAAAAGATCAACATGAAATTTTTCTAGTTCAGTAATACTTTTTAAGAATGTCATCTTATCCATTGATTGGTATGCTTGATGAATTTCCTCCAGTTTATTTGTGGTTTTTCCAATAGCAGATAAAACAACTAGAATTTCTTCATCAGGGAATAATGACATTATTTTTGAGACATTTCTGATTGCTGACGCATCTTTCACGGAAGCCCCACCAAATTTGAATACTTTCATTGTACTATTTTACGATGACAAAAATAGGGAATCAGAATTTGATTAAGATAATTTATTTGAAAGCTTTTTAATTTCAAGAGCAGGATTTACATTTTTATAGAGTATTTCATAAACTGCTTCTAAAATTGGCATCTCTACTTGAAATTTTTTGTTGATTTCAATTAAGCATTTTGTGGCGTAATACCCTTCAGCAATCATATTCATTTCTAATTGCGCATTTTTTACAGAATAACCTTTACCGATCATATGTCCAAATGTTCTATTTCTAGAAAAATTGGAGTAGGAGGTAACCAATAAGTCTCCTAAATAAGCGCTAGTTTTTGTATCGCGGTGCACAGGGCTTACAACATCAATAAAACGTTCTATTTCTTGAAGTGAATTTGCAATTAAAACTGCTTGAAAATTATCGCCGTATCCTAAACCAGCGGATATACCTGAGCACAGAGCATAGACATTTTTTAGTATCGCAGAAAATTCAGTGCCAAATAAATCGTCAGAAAGAGTTGTTTTTATATATCTACAGTTTAATAATTCTGACATTTCTTTTGCAATAAGATTATTTTCACAAGCAATTGTAAGGTAGGATAATCTTTCTAATGCAACTTCTTCAGCATGGCACGGACCACAAATAATTCCTATGTTGTTGTAAGGTGTAGCAAAAGATTTATGAATAAATCGTGCAGGGATTGCATTGAATTCAGGTACAATTCCTTTAACTGCTGAAAAAACGATTTTATTACTTAAAAGCCCTTCCGGTAAATCCTTAAAAACAGCTGTTAAAAAAGCGGAAGGAGTAGCAATTATTATAATCTCAGCATTTTCAATTGTTTCAATTAGATTAGCGCTAAGATGTAACTTTGTCGTGTCAAATTCAATAGATTGTAAGTATCTAGGATTGTGCTTGAACTGAAGAATATGTTCTATTGCCTCTTCATTTCTCATCCACCACCCAACCGTTGATAGGTTATTACAAAAAAGTTTTACAAGTGCAGTTGCCCAACTTCCTCCACCAACTACAGCAAGTTTTAATTTTTCCTTCGTTTTCATTGCTACAAATGTAAAAAAGAATAAGATTTTATAGATAAAATATTTTTGGTAAATTTGCTTAAATTCGAAGCAACTAATTATTTTTATATTCGTTTTCATAAAAACAAAGTATAATGATTAAACTTTATAAAACTTTACTTCTTTTTCTTTTATTATTTTGCAGCTTTTCATCCTATACTCAACCAGATTGTATAGATGCTATTAATATTTGTGCAGATCAACCTCTACTAATAACACCAAATGGAGCAGGAAATGTAATCGAACTTACAACTGGATCATTTTCAAATCCATCTACTAACCCTGGGCCAGTTAATTCATTAGGAACTTTAAATGCTGGTTGCTTACTTTCTGCAGGTCCGAATCCTACATGGATGATAATTAACATTGCTGCATCAGGCTCCTTAGAATTTACATTTGGAGCAGATAATGGAACAGGTTGCCTAGATTGGATTATGTGGCCTTATTCACCCACATCTTGCAATGAAATAATAGCAAATACATTAGCGCCTATTCGATGTAATTGGAATGGTGCCTGCGAAGGTTTTACAGGTATGGCTACTGTTCTTCCCCCAGGAGCAAGTCCAACAAATTTTGAAGCATCATTAAATGCAACGGTTGGACAGCAATTCTTAATTTGTATGTCTAATTATAGCTCTCTAACTACAACATTACCACTTAGTTTCCCTGGAACCGCAAATATTTCTTGTACACCTGTTTTACCACTTACTGTAAATAATGCTTCAATTTGTCCCGGAGAAAGTGTTACACTGACAGCAAATATTCCCGGAAATCCATCTACTGTATCTTATTCCTGGTCAACAGGAGAAACTACCCAAAGTATTACCGTTTCTCCAATCTCAAGTACAACTTATACTGTTTCTGCCAGCGGATTTGGTGTTAATGGTGCACCAATAAGTAATTCTGCTACAAGCACGGTAACGGTAAATGTTCCCATAAATCCTACCTTTTCCCAAATTCTTCCTTTCTGTAACAATTCAGTTGTGACAGCTATTCTTCCAACTAATTCTACAAATTTACCTCCTATTCCTGGTACTTGGAATCCCCCAACAGTATCATCTGCCACAGCAGGTAGTCAAGTATACACCTTTACACCGACAAATATTTATTGTGCAAATACTGCAACTATGACTGTTATAACCATTCCAAATGGAACAGCAAGTGTTAATCCAATAAACACTTTATGTATTAATAGTGTAGCTCCAATATTACCGACTACCTCAACAAATACAATTCCTTACCAAGGAACATGGAACCCACCAATTATTTCAACTTCAACTGCTGGAATTTTCCCCTATACTTTTACACCAACACCCGGTCAGTGTGGCTTACCTATAACTATAAATGTAACAATACAAGAAGTTGCGGCTTTTAGTCAAATTCCACAATTATGCCAAGATGACCTAAACCCAATTCTACCAACAATTTCAAATAATACTCCTGGAATTACTGGAGTTTGGACTCCAGCAACTATTGATTCATCAATTCCTGGATTTTTTACACATACCTTTCTTCCAAACAGTGGGCAGTGTCAAACTACTGTTAATATGAATATTACAATAGTTCCTGCTGCACCTCCAACTTTTATTGCTGATAATCTTACAGGTTGTAATCCTTTACCAGTTAATTTTTCAACTATAAATCCAATTCCTGGCGCTAATTATACGTGGTTTTTGAATAATACAGAAATAGGAACTGGGCCAAATTTAGTGTACACTATAAATGCAAGTGGATACCATGATATAACCTTAGAATACGAATTAAGCTCTTGTTTTGAAACCACAACATATGATGACTATATTTTCATGGAAAATGATCCTATTGCTTCCTTTACTTTTAATCCAGCAGTAATTTCTTCTGAAATTGAGGAAATTAATTTTCTTAATTCAAGCATTGGTGCAGTTTCCTATTTATGGGATTTTGGAGATAATTCATTTAGTACTGTTCAGAATACAAGTCATACGTATACCGGTGCTTCAGATAATATCTTGGT
>CAMDDR010000023.1:0-26441 GCA_945892995.1 Chitinophaga pinensis
TGTGTCCATATCTGTGGCATTTTAGATTTATCTTCTCCTTTTGGATTTATAAAAAATAAGCCCTTATCAGATGTAATTGCAGCGCTGCCATTAACAGTTCTTTCATCTGGTTTTGCAACATAGTCAATTTGCAGGGTAAATTTTTCATCTCTAGAATAGCTACGATCTAACTTAATATGAAGTGTAAGTGAATCTTTATAGACATAATTTAATTCTTTGCCGTTCATTTCAACTTTTTTAATATCCATTCCTTTAGCGTCTAACACTAAACTATCAGAAGCATGAAAATGGGGCTTTGCAGTAATAGTAGCAAGGCCATTTAATTGTGATTTTTGCCAATTAAAATTCACTTCCAATTTGGTATGAATTAAGTCGGTGTATATAGTTCTTGAACTATTGTAGATACTTCGAACTTTAGGTTCATCGATGTCAACTTCTTCGAATTCATCATACATAGCTGTCGTGTCGTAGTATGTTTCGTCGATATCTACAGGCTCATTTAAAGTTGAATCTAAAGTAATTTCTTTAATGTTTGTACACGCAAGTAAAACAATAAATATGCCGATAAAAAGAGTGATTTTTTTCATTGAATTAAATTTAGCACAAAACTGCAAAGAAATTTTCTTTTGACAAGAATAATCAAAGAAATAGATAGAAGTTACAAAGCTTTTTTAGATTTGCAGAAAAAAAATAGTATGATTAATTTTCTGGATTATGACTTCTCAAACAAACGCGTTTTAATTCGTGTTGATTTTAATGTTCCTCAAGATAAATCTACTTTCGAAATTACAGATGACAAAAGAATTCGTGCAGCTTTACCAACATTAAAGCACATTTTAAATAAAGGAGGAAGTCTCATCCTAATGTCACATTTAGGAAGGCCAAAAAATGGTTCAGAAGATAAATTTTCACTCAAGCAAATTATTCCTCATATTGAAAAATTAGTAGGTAAAGAAGTGCTTTTCGCGAATGACTGTATTGGAAGTGAGGCAAAACAGAAAAGTGCCGCATTAAAATCTGGAGAAATTCTGCTTCTAGAAAATGTGCGGTTTTACCCTGAAGAAACTTCTGGAGATATGAATTTTGCTAATGAACTTGCATCTTTAGGAGATTGTTTTGTCAATGATGCATTCGGTGCTGCGCATCGTGCTCATGCGAGTACAACTCAAATCGCATCTTTTTTTCCAAATGATAAGATGATGGGCTTTCTGATGGCAGCAGAAATAGAAAGTGCCGAAAAAATAATAAAAAAAACAGTGCGTCCATTTACTGCGATTGTCGGAGGCGCTAAAGTTTCAGACAAGGTTTTAATAGTAGAAAACTTATTGAAAATTGCGGATCATATTATTATTGGAGGAGGAATGGCTTATACCTTTTTCAAAGCCTTAGGTGGAGAAATTGGAGACTCACTTTGTGAAAATGAACGTTTAGGTACATGTAAAGAAATAGTAGAGCGCGCAAAAAAAATGGGTGTAGAAATTCATTTGCCAATAGATTCAAAAATCGCAAATAAGTTTGCTTCAGATGCAGAAATAAGAAATCAAAAAAGTGATGCTATTCCAGAAGGATGGATGGGATTAGATATTGGAAATGAAACAATTAAATCTTTCACTAAAGTTGTAATGAATAGTAAAACAATCCTTTGGAATGGCCCAATGGGAGTGTTTGAAATGGATGCATTTGCACATGGGACTAAGTCGATTGCTGAGGCTGTTGCCGAAGCTACAAAAAATGGCGCGTATTCATTGATTGGGGGAGGAGATAGTGCTGCTGCTGTTCAGAAATTTGGCTTTGCCTCTCAAGTAAGTTATGTTAGTACGGGTGGAGGAGCACTTTTGGAGTACTTTGAAGGAAAAGAATTGCCAGGAATATTGGCTATAGTTAATTAAACTTTCGCACAAAATCAATTAATCTATTAGAATAACCGGCTTCATTGTCGTACCAACCAACCACTTTGATAAGATTATTGAAAACAAGTGTTAGTTCTGAATCAAACAAACAGCTGTAAGAGCTTCCTATTACATCAACAGAAACAATCGGATCTTCTGTATATCCTAAAATTCCTTTCATAGAACCGAGCGCTGCGTTTTTCATTGCAGTATTTATTTGCTCAACAGTTATATCATCTTTGGTAATAATTGTCATTTCAGTCATTGAGCCATCTAAAACAGGAACTCTCACGCTTCCTCCGGTAATTTTTCCATCTAAATCAGGAAATATTTTGGTGATTGCCTTCGCTGCACCCGTTGAAGTTGGTATAATTGAATTGGCAGCTGCTCTTGCTCTTCTTAAATCTTTGTGAGGAGAATCGTGTAAGCGTTGGTCAGACGTGTAACTATGAACTGTTGAAATGTATGCAACATCTATATTTACTAATTCCTTTAAAACTTTTATCATTGGTGCAGCATTGTTTGTAGTACAAGATGCATTTGAAAAAATAGTATCCGATAAATTGATTTCCTTCTCATTTACACCCATCACGACAGTTGGAATATCTGTGTCATTTGCAGGAGCAGAAAGAATCACTCTTTTTACGCTATCTCTAATATGTTTACTTGCTGAATCTCTTGTCAAAAAAGCACCCGTGCAATCAATTACTGTTTCTACAGAATAATTACCCCATGGAATTTGTGAAGGATCTTTTTCTTGCGTAAAAATTATTTTTTTCCCGTTTTCAAAATGCAAAGTATTCCCTTCAATTGTAAAAGAAATATTTAGAGTTCCATGGATGCTGTCGTACTTAAGCAAATGCGCAAGTGTAGAAATATCGGCAAGGTCGTTAATGAGTGCAATTTCAATAGAATTATCGTTCAATGCAATACGCGTAAAACATCTTCCTATCCTTCCAAAACCGTTAATTCCAATCACATTCATTTTAAAACATTTAAGACACAAAATTACTCAATCATTGAGTACAAAAAGGAAACGTATTAAAATAAAAAGTGTTTAAACTAAATACGAAAAGATTTTTCGTGATTTAATTAAATGTATAAGTGACACCATTTACAGTAACCGTAAAAGTAAAGTCACAGCTTCCAGAACCATAATCTACGATACGTAGCGGTTTATTTTGTGGTTGAAGATCAATTGTTCCACTGACCGGAAATCCACAACCTACTTTTACATGGATTGGATTTGTAGTTTGAGAAGTAAATCCGCCTCCAGATGAAAAACTACCTTCAGCATTACCCGTAATATCATACTCATCGTCAAAACGATAAAGTAGTGTATTGAAACCTGAAACCCAAGTTCTAACTCTTGCAGATGAATATGTTAGTGTTTCACCAGAATTTAATGTTGCCAGACCAATAACGTTTACATTAAAATAGGGTTGATTGTTTGCATTTAGCCCCATATTTTCCACTGTTTTTATCCCTTCAATTTTAATATCATTCACAAAATAATCTATTGGTGTGTGAGTAATTATTGTTCCTTGTGCAATGTATTGCCCTGTGAAAGTTGTTACTATTTTCCCTCTTCGTTGTTTGCCGTCATTGCAGTCACAATTTGTATTTCCATAATCTACAGTAACAGTTTTAAAAGAATTGATGGTATCTAATGTAATTATTACATCGCAAGGTGTTTTTTCTAAAACTGGTTTTTCGCCAGGTTTTGTATTGATTATGTTGCCTGACTTATAATAAACCAAGTTTCCATTAACTGCTTGATCAGATATATTTGTCATTTCGTCAAAAGCAGTTTCAATCTTGTAATTTAACATAGCAGATTGATCCTCATCAAATGGCTTTTTTCGGCATGCACCAAGCGCAAGAATCAAGATAGAAGATAATAAAATCAGACGTTTCATTTGTAGTTGAATTGAGATTTAAAATGATTTAAATTTAAAAAAGAGAGTTTCAATAGCAAAAGTAATAATTAATTATTTTTTTAAAAATATTAATTACTTTTTTAAAATCCAACCTTTATAGCCTTTTTCATTGGCTTTTTGAATTATAGTCTGCATTTGTATATCTGAATCAGCACTTCCAATACTAACTCGCAAAAGAGGTGTTTCACCTGCAATTTTAGCAGAAAAACCTTCTTTTTTTAATTTAGCAATTAAAGTAACTGCATTATTTTTATCAGAAAAGCAGCCAATTATGTATTCAAAAGTATTGGTACTTGAAATTATATTTTGATTAGTTTTTATTTTAATGTCAAGTATTTCTTTCACTATCTTTTTTTCTTCAATTCGAATAGGGATATTGATTCCTTCATCAAATTTATAAATTCCGATGCGATGATTTTTTGAAGTTGAAATTTGGTTTTCAAAAATATTTTTTTCAAGAACATCGTTTTTTTGAGTGGCAATATTTTGCTGAGAGTAGGCCCCAATCTCTTTTTTATAAAACGGATTAAAATCCTTGTATGAGATCAGCCCTGATTCTAGTAAACCGGAATGTGTTGGAATCCAAAAGGAATAAAAAGCAAGCGGTAAAAGACAAGCTGCTGCTGCATATTTCAAATAATTAATCTTGCGGATAGGTGCTTTTACTTTTATCTTTTTCTCATTAATGCTTGGTTCATTAATCTCAGGTTCTTTATTAGCAATAAATTGAACTTGGCTAAGTCCATATGAACTCAATAAGAGGTTAAAATAGCGGTCTTGTTCAAATACTAAAGTTCCTTCAATATCAAATGATAGTTTTCCAACTCGTTCAATGTGAACTGATTGTTTTGAATTCAATTTTGATTTAAGATCGAGTACAAATTCTTCAATCTCACTTTGACTTTTAGAATATTCTATGGCATTTAAATTAGCATATTCAGAAATTAACAATCCATCATTATTTAATAAGTTTTTATTAAACAAAAGTTGCTTTGATGGTGCTAAGAACAAACCGCGATCAAGGTCTAATTTTGCAGAAATCGTTTTTGCTACAAATCCTCCAAAATTTGGGATAATTACGCAGGAATGGCGCAATAATAAGGAGCTAACAAGATCTTCTATTTTATGCATAATTCAAAGCTACAAAAGATTAATGAAACTTCTATAAACTTCGTAAAACAATTTCTACATCTTCAATGGTGTCAATGTTTGGAGTTTCGATAGTTGTTTCAGATACATGAATCGAAAAACCATTGTATATCCATCTCAATTGCTCTAAAGATTCTATTGTTTCTAAAAGAGAAACTGGCAAGTTTGAAATATAAAAAAGTGTTTCTTTGCGATAGGCATACAAGCCAATATGCCGCAGAAATGGGTATGAGCTAAGTCCATCATCTTTAAAATTTATCTGATTTGGAATCGCACTGCGACTAAAATAAAGCGCTGAATTATTTTTATCTACAACTATTTTAATTCTATTTGGATTTTCAAGTTCTTCACTTGTTATTTTTTTTGTCGCTAAGGTTGCAATTTGAATACTTTCTTTTTCAAAAACTTGAATTAATTGATCCAATTGTCTAAAGTCAACAAGTGGTTCATCACCTTGGATATTTATGATTAAATCGTATTCTAGGTATTTTTTTGCAACTTCAGCACAGCGATCTGTTCCAGAGTTGTGTTTCTCGGATGTCATTTCAACATTTCCGCCAAAGCGAAGTACCTCATCTCTAATTCGGGTATCATCCGTTGCAACTACTAAAAGATCAATTAATTTTGATTTTATTGCACCCTCATAAACACGTTGAATCATGGTTTTTCCTTTGAGATCAATTAAAGGCTTTCCAGGAAAACGGGAAGATGCGTAGCGGGCAGGAATAATACCTAATACTTTCATTAAAATTTCATTTGAAGTTGTAACATAAAATTTCTGGGTGCTTGGATATCTCCTGGTCTACTTGAATATTCTGTATTCAAAATGTTATTTGCAATTAAACCAATTCTCATAAACCCATTGATTTTATAGCCAAAGCGAAAATCAAAAACCAAAGAACCCTTGTTGTATTTTTTGCGGTATTCTTTTAAACCTGGAAGGAGATAGACAGTTGTGTTTAAAGATGGGTCTAAATCTTCTTCAAAAGTTAAATCTATATTCTTCATAAAACTATTGTATCGACAGGAAAAACCAGCACTCAATTTTTTATAATTTACTTCAACATCTGCTTTGGCTAAGTGTTTGAATCGGTATTTTAGCATGTTAGTGTTTTTATCTGAAAAATTTGCGGTATACAATGGATTATTATTTAAGGAAATAGGATTCATATAAGTATATCCGATTAATGAAATGATTTCTACTTTTCCAATATATCCTGAACTATTGAAGGAAAAATCGATACCTGTAATTCTAGCTTTTTCAGCATTTTGTGCTTGAAATCCAACCCAATCAGCAATGTTGTATTGACCATTTGTTAAAAATTGATTATCATCGGGAGAGAGATTAACTGGATTTAATGGTAGTTGCGAAATGGGATTGAAGTAAATAAATGAAAACTCCATCATATTACTATATTCATTAACAAAAGCTGCAACATCAAGCATACCTTTCCAAGATCCAATTTTAACACCTTGTTTGATTCCAAGTTCAGCAGCCCAACCTATTTCTGGTCTCAATGTTGGATTTGGAAAAATATTCAATGCTCCAACGGAAGTTTCCGTATATCTTTCTGCTACAGAAGGATAACGAATACCTTGTCCTAATGAAGCTCGCAGATGCGTGTATTTTGCTAATTCATAATGGAAAGCTGTCCTGAAAACAGGATAGAAGGGTAGAGTAAGCGAGTCTTTTTTTGAAAGCATAAAATCAGTATCTCCAGATTTCCCGTCCATTTCAAAATATTCTAAGCGAACTCCTGCTGTGACATCTAATTTTCCAATTTTATGCTCATACTGGCCATATGCAGCGATGTTATTAGAAGTGTGGTTTCCAAATAATTTTGACGTCACCACATTGTAAATATCTGAAATGCCAGATGTTAGTGTAATTCCATTTCCAAATTGTTTTTGAAATTGGTATTCAGAAAAATAAATAATGGCACCACTTCCTTGCTGTGGATTATTAATATTGTTATTCGTAGCAGAATAAATTCGTGCTTTAAGATTATGACGATTGTTGAACTTATCTATGTATTTTAGATAAGGGTCAATAAAAAAACGATGACCAATATTGTAGGTTAGGGTCGATTCAGAATTACTAGTATCAGCTCCACCACTTGGAGTATATCCTAAAGAATCACTTTGCCAAATTAAGAAATTCCCAGTTTTTTGATATTGATAATTATATCCTAACCCTGCTTTTAGGCGTAGTATTTTTTGTGGTTTAAAAAATAAGCTTCCACTTATTCGTCCTCTTTGCTCTGTTTCTCCACCGCGGTATCCATCATTATTAAATAAAGTTGTGGAGAGTGTATATCCTATTTTTTTGAACATTTGTCCGTGATATGCTTCAATCTGTTGATTCATCGGAGAACGCGACCACCATTTTAAAGAATTACGCGCAGGATTATCATAAATACCATATTGAACTTTAATTTTAGTCTCTGGTATAATTCCCGGTTCTTTTTCTACTAAAGAAATAACGCCATTTAATGCGCCACTTCCATAAAGTACAGATGCCGCACCTTTCATAACTTCAATTTGCGCAGTTTGTTCCATTGGTATCGCATTCCATTGCGTATCGCCTGCATAACCAGATAGAAGAGGCATGCCATTCCACAAAAGTAAGACGCGACTGCCAGTTCCGTAAGCAAAACCTGATCCTCCGCGAATACTTACTTGACCGTCCATAGTGAAAACTCCGGGGGTTTGGTCTACAGCTTGCTCTAAGTCTGTAATTCCTTTATTGTCTATTAATTGTGGTCGGATAATTTCCATTGAAACAGGAACTTCTTCAATTGCTTGTTTTCTTCTACCTGAAGAAACAACAATAGTTGCTAAATCTTTAGTTTGTTCTCCCATTTTTATTACAATTTCTTCTACTTTGTTCACAGTAATTGTATCATTCAGGAATTGCATCATTGAAGTAATAATTGTAACAGGAAATTTCTGACTATTCAATTTAAATTTTCCATCAAAATCAGAAATTGCTTTTGACCCATCTGATGCGGTTATTTTAGCGCCAACAATTGGAGTATTTGTGCTTTTTTCTCTTACTATTCCAGAAATTTGAGCATTAAACCCGATTGGAATAAATAGTAATAAAAGAAGAATTATACTTTTCATCTTAGATTAGATTTTAGTTATCAATATTAAAAGTATTTTTTTAATGTACAACAATATATCCTTAGAAAGCGTATTGTAATTGAAGTAAAAAATTTCTAGGTGCTTGCAAATCTGCAGGGCGGGAGACATATTCAGCATTAAAAAGATTATTTACAATTAAATTAAGTTTCATTTCTTTTGTAATATGATATATAAATCGATTATCAAAAACAAGTGCTCCATTACTGTTATTTTTTCTATATTCTCTCAAGCCGGGTAAAATAAATTGTTGTCCAGTGTCTGTTATTATTGGCTCTTCAAACATTAAATCAATATTTTTCATAAAACTATTGTATCTCAAAGATATACCCAAACTGAATCTTTTGTAAGTAGCTTGAATATCCATTTTTACAAGGTGTTTGAATCTATATTTAAGCATATTTGAAGTTGAATCAGAAAAAGATATACGGTAAGTAGGATCTTGATTTAAGCTAATAGGGTTCATATAAGTATAGCCCAACAATGAAGTTAATTCAACTTCTCCTATTTTTCCTTGACTATTAAATGATAACTCTAATCCTGTAATCCTAGCTTTCTCTGCATTTGTAGCTCTAAATCCAACAAGTTGAGAGAGTACAATGCCCTGTGCTATTAGTTCATTATAAGCTTCAGTATCAAGAATCCCATTTGAGCTGAGACTTTCTCCAGTAAGTGGATTATAGATACCAAAAGTAAATTCAGTCATATTGCTATATTCGTTAATAAATGCTGCGACATCAAGAAATCCTTTCCAGGAACTGCCAAGTTTAAAAACTTGTTTGAATCCTAGTTCGGAAGACCAACCCTTTTCGGGTTTTAAATTTGGATTTTTAAAAATTGTCAAGCCACCAACAGATGTTGAGACAAAGCGTTCAGCAATAGAAGGAAATCGCACGCCTTGTCCAAATGAAGCCCTAAGATGTGATGCAGGAGTTAGCTTGTAATGCAAACCCATTCTAAAAATAGGATAAACAGGAATTGACAAAGAATCATTTATAAAAAAGCGAGAATCAGCCTTCATATCGTCTAATTTATAATGCTCTATTCTCATACCTGCTGTAATATCCAATTGTTTAAATTTAGATTCCACTTGTCCATAAAGAGCAGAATTACTAGAAATATGATCCCCAAACACCCAACTTTTTACTTGCCCTAAGTTATGTGTAATACCTGCGGATAAATTTATAGAAGTCCCAAATTTCCGTTGAAATTGATAATCGGCATAAAATAAATCTGCAATAGAAGCATCCCCAACTGATGCATCATTTCCTGTAGTTACAATATAATACCTAGTTTTTAGTTCATGTTGATTTTGTAATTTGTCATAAAATTTAATGTAGGGATCAACGTTAATTCGAATTGCTTTTTGTCTTGAGAGTGTATTATCCTGAGCTTGGTAACCCAGAGTATCATTCTTCCAAAGAATAAAAACTCCCATATCTTGGTATTGTGCATTGTAACTTAAACCTGCCTTTAGTTTCGAGTTGCTTTTGGGTTTGAAGTAAAAAGAACCATTTAATCGAAATCTTTTTTCGTTTTCTCCTTGACGAAAACCAGAATCTAAATAGGCATTTGCACCTACTGTGTAGCCTAAATATTTATAAGATTTACCAAAATAAACATCCGCTAGATGAAAAGTTGGGTTTTTATCCCACCACTGCATTGATTTTCTTCTAGGATTACCATAAACCCCGGATTGTACTTTAGCAGAAAAATTTCCTTTTGGACTTGGTTCTTTTTCAGTTAATGCAATAATTCCATTTAAAGCTCCACTACCATATAAAACGGAAGATGCACCCTTTAAAATTTCTATCTGCGAAGTCTGTTCCATTGGAATAGCATTCCATTTTGCATCACCTACATCCGGAGACATCATCGGAACGCCATTCCAAAGTAGAGCAACGCGACTTCCGGCCCCGTATGCAAAGCCTCCTCCCCCTCGAATACTAACTTGTCCATCCATGGCGTAAACACCAGGACTTTGATCAACTGCCTGTTCTAAATTTGAAAAACCTTTGTTATTAATTAATTCTGGCTTAATGATTTCCATTGAAATTGGTACATCTTCAATATTTTGGTTTCTTCTGCTTGCAGTAACAACAACGCCGCTAATTTCTTGCACTTGTGTTTTTAAGTTAATCGTTAAAAGTGTATCCTTTGAAAGTTTAACAGTTTCTGAGATAAAGCCCATCATAGAAACAACAAGTGAATTTGGATATTTGACATTACTGAGTATAAACTCGCCAGTGTTACTAGTAATAGATTTTTGTCCCGATGATAAGACAATACGAGCACCAATAATTGGATCACCATTTGAAGCATCCAAAACAATGCCTTTTGTCTGCGAAAAAAAAACTTTGGAGTTTAATAAAATTAAAATAAATAAAATAAAATACCTTGGCATATTCTAAATGAAATGATAATATTCATTATCTTAATATGACGAAAATAAGAATATTTTGTCAAAAACAAGCGAAATTTATAGAATAGCACTTAGTAAATTAAATGGCATTGGTCCAATTCGTGCTGCACAAGTTTTATCAAAATTAGAAAATATAAATTTCCTTTTTGAAAGCACCTTACAAGAAATAAAAATCCAAACAGGACTTTCCGAATCATTTTTGAGAGCTTTAAAAAGAGAAGAGGCAATTAATTTAGCCAAAAAACAGCTAAATTTTAATCATAAAAATGGAATTTCAACTCATTTTTTCTTAGATTCTACTTATCCAAGAAGATTGAGGCAATGTTCAGATGCTCCAATTGTAATTTATACAAAAGGAAAAATGGATTTAAATCACACACAGATTGTTTCAATTGTTGGAACGAGAAATCATACAGAATATGGAAAAGAGCGATTAAAATCTTTACTTTCATCCTTTAAGGAAAAAAATATTTTAGTCGTAAGTGGCTTGGCTTTCGGCGTTGATATTCATGCGCATCAATTGTGCTTACAAAATAATATTCAAACAATTGGTGTCTTAGGGCATGGCTTAGATCGGATTTATCCCTCGCAGCACAAGCAAATTGCAAAAGATATGCAAGAAAATGGAGGTTTAGTTACAGAATTCATGATTGGTACAAATCCAGACAGAGAAAATTTTCCTATGCGAAATAGAATTGTAGCTGGATTAGCAGATGCAACTATTGTAATTGAAAGTAAGGAAAGAGGTGGATCTATGATTACAGCAGAATTTGCAAATGAATACAGTAGAGATGTTTTTGCTTTTCCAGGAGACATAGGTCGTCAGACATCGGAAGGCTGTAATTTATTGATAAAAAAGCAAAAAGCTCATTTAATAAGTTCACCAAACGATTTTTTAACATTTATGAATTGGAATTCAGAAAAAATTTCAGTTCAAAAAGAGTTGGAGCTAAACTTAGAACCAGATGAAGCAACGATTTTAAATATGTTTGAAAACGATGAAATTCTTCATTCAGATATAATTGGAATGAAAGCAGAAATGTCAGCTTCAAAAATCAATGTTTTATTATTCCAAATGGAGATGAAAAATATGGTAGAACAATTGCCAGGAAAACGCTATCGGATTCTTAAAAAGTAAGGTTAGTTTCGCTTTATAATTATCTTTTTTGAAGACTCTGTTTTACCGTCAGAAAGTAATAAGTTATAAACTCCCGAAGCAAGTTCTCCAAGATGAATATCTTTAATAATTTTCCCACTTTGATTTTGATTTGCTAATTCATCTTCATAGATTAATTGCCCTGTTGCATTATATATCTTTATTGTATAGTTACTTCCAGAAAAAGCCGTAAAGGAAATACTAAAGTCGCCTTGTGAAGGATTTGGGAATATGGTGAAAATGTAAGAATCTAATTCTACTATATCTAAAAATTCATTTACCGTTATTCCAGCAGAACTAACAGAACAACCATCAGGATTACTTACTAAAACTGTATATATTCCAACTAAACTTGCTGTGTAGTTTTGGCTAGTAGCACCTGAAATTAAAGTCCCATTGTAGTACCATTGGTTTCCAGTTGCAGAACTAGATGTTAAAGTATTAATGTTTTGAGAAATGGTAGGGGTGCTTGGCAAAGGATTAACTGTTACATTGACAGGTGAAGCATTTGCAGTACTAGAGGTAACACAGGTACTATTTGATGTCAAAACAAGACTAACGACATCTCCATTATTAGGCACAAAAGAATAGGAGGATATATTTGTCCCTACATTTACCCCGTTGACAAGCCATTGATATTCAGGTGTAGAACCAGAATTACTAGAGAATGAACCTAAAGTTATAGATTGCCCAGCACAAACAGCCTGATTTCCAAAAATACTAACAGATGGAGTAACTGGGTTAACAACTGATACAGTTATGGTATTTGATGTTGCAGGGTTAGTTGTTACACCACTTAAGTCTGAAGTCATAACACAAGAAACAACAGAACCATTTACTAAGGATGAGGTCGTAAAAGTTGAACTATTTGACCCAACAGGACTATTATTTACATACCATTGGTACGAAGGATTTGTTCCTCCGTTTGTTGGTGAAGCAGTAAAAGTAACTTCTGTACCTGCACAGATTGAATTATCTGAATCTGATGAAGTAACAGAAACGAGAGCTGCGGTAGGTAAAATTAATTGAAAAGAATAGATTCTTGTTCTTGCAGGTGAAGTACTTGTGCCGCCCAAATATTCTCCGGTGTGCCAAAAAGTACTGCCATCAGGATCAAGCGTTGTTTGTGAATAATCTCCAACTCTGTTTAAACCTGTTTGTGAGGCCGTTCCAACAGCAGCAATAGTTTCTGCATATGTCATTGAATTGAGTGGATCACTTGCTAAACGTCCGGTATAACCTAAACTTGGATAAATAGTTGTAGCCCCTGATTTTAAGTAGCACAAGCCAATATTTCCATTATCGTCCATCGCAATAGATGCCAACCATCTTGTGTAAGCATCTGGAGTAAAAACCCCTTGTTGAAAAGTTGTCCAAGCCATTGTAGTTTGGTCCTGTCTTAATTCACACCACATAATACTTCTTTGAGTAGTGCTGATTTTGATAGGCCAAGCTAAAACAACACTGTTGTAAGTAGCCCATTTTCTCCATTGAGCACGATAGCTTAGAGTTCCTCCAATTCCATCTAGTTTTTGAGTAGTACCTGGTTGAGAAACATCATTCCAACTTGCATTATAGGACCCATCAAAACTAGCAGTGGGAACGGCACTCACAAATGATAGTGTTGCTGTAGGGGTTGTTGGAACCCAATTTACAGCCATTTGATAAATTTGAATTCCATCGATTACACTTCCTCCCCATGCATTGTCTGAATAGGAAAAAATCGGGCATGGAGTTCCTGCAGGAGCTAAGCCTGTATTTCCATCAGAATCACCTGCCATTGAGCAGAAGAATCCACCACCAGAAGGAGGAGTAAAAGTCTTGTAAATAGATCTTGCTGCTGGGTTGCCAATTAACATCGCATCTCTTTCAAAAGCAAAAACTTTTTTCGTGCTTTGATTGGAAGTCATATAATAGCCATCTTGCCATATTGAAAATTTTAGGTAATCTGGAAATTGAGGTGAAGTAAAGGTATAAGTGTAATATGAACCAGTTGGATCACTTGTAGTTGAAATCGCGATATAAATTTTATTACCCGTTCCAAATTGTGCCATGAACCAACGGTCAGCGAAGCGATCATACATTACAATTGGGTCACCACTATTACCAGTTGCGGGGCTCCATAAATTTCCGAGTGTTCCTGTAGTTGTAACAGCACCTGTAGTTTTATTGTAAATTTTATAAACCGTAGCGTTAATTATTTGAATGTAGTAGTCATTACCAGCTGCACCAGAGGGATCCATTGGTCGGCTTGAAGATGATTGCCCAGCAATATTTATCTTTTGAGTAGGTCCAGGTCTTGAGCCATCATTTTTTTGGATAATAGTTGAATCTGTTCCATATTCGTAACCATCTTTCTCAAAAGAAAATTCAAAATGCTGAGGATCTCTGTGTTTTTTGTCTTTCGACTCAACAATTTTCTTCTTCATTTTCTTCTTCATTTCCCTTTCAATTTTTCTATTATTAACAGGGAATTCAGCATTTATTTCTATAAGGGGTCTTGTAATGTGAAAGTCTTCACAGATAATTACATTTGATTCTTCTTTTTGCGCAAAAATGAGTTGGTTAAAGCAAAGAAAAAAGATAAAAATTGAAAAAAGGAATTTATTAATCATGGAGAGATATTTAAAATAAAAATATAGACGTCTAAGTTATTTTTTTTTTTTAAAATAACAAATTTTTTGATTAAATTGTTCAACCTCCAATTTTAAAGCCTTCCTCTTCCTCTTTTTTCTGTTGATCTTTCCAATTTTGAAGTGTTTTCTTAAGTTTAGAATCTTTCTTAATTTTTTTCTGTTCTTCTTTTAATTCAGTTTTAGTTGCCGGACCAAATTGGATTTTCAGATCTTCTTGAGGCACATCTTTTGGCACATAGATTTTTACAGTTGAATCATTTTTAAACAATCCAAACTCTGATTTCAAGATAGATTTAGCATCTTTTTTTGCTTCCTCTCTATTTTCTTTAGATGCCTCTTTTCTACTTTTTTGATCCCATTCAATAATTGGATTATCTAGAGTTCCATACATTCTCATGAATATTTTTAAGCCGGTTCCATCATCGATAACTTCTCCAAACTCTGTATTTTTTTCTTTATTTAATAGCTCTCGAAAATTAAAACCAAATTTATAATCAATATCGTTTTCAAATGTATGCGTACCAGACATCTCTAGATTTAGTGCTGAAGATGCAATGAGCATTGTGGGAATTTCAATTTTTCCATCGTGTATTAAAATGCTATTTTCAAGTACTTTAAATGAAATATCGCTTAATTTTTTCTCAATTACGGCTATATTATTTTTACCGATAACTAATTTTCCTGCTGTTGTTTTTAAGCTTTCTGTTATGTCTTTAAACCCAAGTACATTTTTCAAATGCCCATCGTAAACTTTCATATCTAAGCGTGCATCAATTGATTTCAAAATTACTCCAGTACGTAAATCGAAGGGAGCATGAAAGTACAAACTTAGTTCTGCTCTTCCAGAAATATTTTCATCAGAGATTACTGTCTGCTCAAAATTATTCCATTCCTTAAACATTGGTTTAAATTTTAAATTTTTACTTGCAACCTTAGCGGTAATAGTAAAGATTTCCGGAAGTTTCTCCTCTATAACAAGTGCTCCACTTATTAATGCTTCGGCATTTACAAAACTCAATTGAGGAAAATGAAGACGTCGGGATTGAATTTCCATTCTTCCGATTAAATTATCAAATAGATGTTTTTCATATTTTAATGAACCAACAGATAAGCTTATAAATCCTCTAATATCACTTGGAATAGCAAAGACTCTTCCATCTATAATCTTTTGTTCTTTGGATGTTGTACCAATGTCTTCTATATTTATATGATTACTTTCAATATGTACCTCAGTCTGTAAGTTTCCATTTCCGTTAAGGTAATCATAGATATTACCAAAAACCCCTTCAATTTTTAAATCTGTAGACCCAACTTTTAGAGAACCATCTTCAATTCCGGCCTCACTATTTCTTAAAAATAAATTCCCGTTTACTTTTTCAAAAGTCCGCTTATCTTCTTTTAATTTTAACAATACATTATTTAGTTGAATATTTCCATTGCAATATTTCATTTCAATAGCATCTTTTGAGGTATTATTTTGAAATGCAAATGATGAGTTTACACTGATAGAACCATTTATTTTTTCAATTTCACGTAGTCTTAAAATCGCTTGTGCACTTATTAAATTTATATTCCCTTTTGCTTTTCCTTCAAAAAATGGATTTGAAAATGCTGTAATTTTTAAATTACCAGAAAAAGGGCCACTACTTGTCTGAAATCTAAAATCTAACAATTCTAAATATTCTTTAGTAGTGCCTCCTTCATTTGAATATTTCCCATTTAATTTAATTTTTTTAATTTTTATTCCTTTTAAAGGCTCTATTAACTCTCCATTTTCAATGCCGAATTTGCATGTTATATCCATTGGGTTATTTGAGTTTAACTCGCTTCCAATTATTAAATCAAAATTAATTTTTCCTTCACCCTTAAACTTGTTCATTTTTTTTTCTTCATCTAATGACAGTTTATTTATTAAATCTGTTAGTAATATATTTTTTGATTGCACTCGAAAATCTATACGTTTTGCAGTAATAGCACCCTCTAATTCAAAAGGTAAATCTTCAATATTTATGAGTGCCTTTGGAAAGGTAATTGTGCTATCAAATTGATTTACAAGAATATTTAGGTCAAAATCGATTGCTTTATTAGAAAGAAGAGTAAGCTCTCCACTTTTTGCAACCTTTAGCAAAACATCTCCGCTAGCTGTTAGCTCACATTTTTTTGAGCTAAAGTCACCATAAAATTCAGCTTCATTAAAAAGTGTTTTATAGAATTGCTTAGTTTGATAATTTTCATAACTAAATCTTAATTTCTCAAGATTTATTTCTTCTAATTTTAAATTAAAATCTTCTTCAGATTTTTCCTTTGAAGCTTTAAAAATCATATAATTAGCTTCTCCTTTTTCCTTGATTTTTAAATTCAGTGTTCCAGGAGAAATTTCTATTGCTTTTATGTGGTAATTTTTATTCCATACATCAATAGGATTAAATTTTAGACGAATACGATCTGTATACAATAAAGTATCTCTTTGTGTTGATTTAGGGTCTGCATCCTGAATAAATACATTATTAAAGTCTACAGAAAGATTTGGAAAACTTCCCCAAAATGTTAAATCAATAGAAGACGCAGCTACTGGTACTGTTAAGTATTGATTCACTTCAGTTATGACTAAGCCACAAATACGGTCTTTAAAAAGGTAAATTATACCGGATATCAAAAAAATTAAAGTAAAAATAATTCCGAAGAACCATTTCGCAAAGCGAATAAGTTTTGTTTTCATTTCTAATACGAAATTACTTTCAGTTTTGATTGCTTTAATAATAAGCAAACGGATTTATTAACGCAATAATGTGAGTTGGTCACACTTTTAGAGCTAATAAATTTTATCTACACTATTTAAAAGTTTTTTATTTTTGAAAAGGGATAAATAATCTTTTCAACAAATCATTTTTTTACTTTCTTGATATGTATCTTTGTAAGCTAAATTTATCGAAAAATGAATACTTGGTTTAAAGTAAAAGTCAAATACACAAAACAGTTAGAGAGCGGATCTTTTAAAAGGGTTTCTGAGCCTTATTTATTATCTGCAATGACTTTTACGGATGCTGAAGCGCGCATTTACGAAGAGCTTGGTACTTTCATTCGCGGAGAATTTTCAGTGATGGGAATTACGCGTGAAGATATTCAAGATATATTTCAATACGATGATGCTGATTCATGGTTTAAGTGTAAAATTTCCTATGATAATATCGATGATGATGGGGATAAGAAAAGAACTGTTACTCAAAATTTTCTCGTGTCTGCAAAAACTGTCAAAGATTCTTATGAACGAATTGAAGAGAGTCTGGAGACATTGATGTTAGATTATCAAATTATTTCCATTATTGCTTCTCCAATAGTTGAGATTTTCCCATACAAAGAAGAAGAAGTTGCTTTACCTGGAAAAAAATCTATAATTGATGATGAAGAAAATCCACCGAAATCAATAGGAGAGATTTTTAGTGCTCCGGGAACTGATTTTGATGATTTAAAAGAAGCCTTAGAAATTAATAAGGAAGATGAAAGTGAAATTTCTGATGAATTTTCCGATAAAGAAGAATAGACAATGGATTGGATTCAAAAATTACGCGATTCACACAAAGATTTCGAAAAAGGAAATACTACCCTTGTTTTTGGAGAAAATCCTTTTGATGAATTCATAAAATGGTTTGATGAAGCAAATGTTAAGAACGAACTAGAACCAAATGCCTGCTCTCTTTCAACTGTTTCGCCAGGTTCCTTGAAAGTGAGTTCTAGAATTGTTTATTTAAAAGAATTAAGGGATTCTGAGTTTGTTTTTTACACAAATTATGAAAGCCAGAAAGGAACTGATTTAAAAGAAAATCCGATGGCAGCTCTTTTATTTTTTTGGCCTGGCTTAGAGCGTCAAATCCGAATAGAAGGTAACGTACAAAAAATTCCTGCTCTTGAAAGTGATGCTTATTTTGAAAGTCGCCCACGTCAAAGTCAATTGTCAGCTTGGGCCTCAAATCAATCTGAAAAACTTATTTCTCGTGAGGACTTAATTTTGCGCTTGGAGGCATTGAATAGTCAATTTCCAGAAAAAGTTCCGCGTCCTCCACATTGGGGTGGGTATGCTTTAAAACCAAATACTATAGAATTTTGGCAGGGTCGACCTTCGCGTTTACACGATCGCTGTTGTTATGAATTTATAGATAGAAAATGGATAAATTATCGTAAAAATCCTTAATGAAACAAATTGAACCAAGTTGTCATGTTTTAAAAAATGGCGTTCGCGTTGTGTACTTGAATGTTCCAAATCAAGTTGCACATCTCGGCTATTTTTTTGCTGCTGGTTCGCGTTTTGAAAAAAAAGATGAGGTTGGCTTGGCGCATTTTCTTGAACATTGTGTTTTTAAAGGAACGACTTCACGAAAAGCACTGAATATTCTTTCTTGTATTGATGCTGTTGGCGGCGAACTAAATGCTTACACTGCAAAAGAAGATTTGTGTTTATACGCTTCATTCTCAAAAGAACATACTGCAAAAGCCATTAATTTATTATCCGACATTTCTATTCACTCTACTTTTCCTGAAAAGGAATTGGAAAAAGAAAAAGAAGTGATTCTTGACGAATTAAACTCTTATTTGGATAGTCCTTCAGATAAAATATTTGACGATTTTGAGGCAGAGTTATTTAAAAATCATCCCTTGGGAAATAATATCCTCGGCACAAAGGAAAGTGTTGAACATTTTACAAAAAAACACCTTTTTACTTTCGTTTCTAATTATTTTACGGCTGACAATTTAGTGGTTTCGTATGTTGGAAATTTAGCTTACCCAAAACTTGAAAAATTACTTTTAGCTTCCTTACAAGAAATGCCTCTAACAGGAAAGAGAGAAGTTCCCGCAGATTTTAATACTTATATCCCCTTTAAAAAGCGGAGTAAGGAAGCAAATTTTCAGGCGCATGCTGTTCTTGGCGGACTTGCTCCAAGTTACAAAAGTGATGATAGAATGGCGATGTCATTATTAATAAATATTTTAGGCGGACCTGCATTAAATTCACGTTTAAATTTATCTGTCAGAGAAAAATATGGATTGGCTTACAGTGTTGAAGCGAGTTACAATACATTTGCAGATACTGGTTTTTGGCAGATTTATGTTGGTTCGGAAGCAAAAAACATGAACAAAGCTATTGAGCTTATTTACAAAGAATTGCAGGTTTTTCAGACAAAAGAACTCTCATCTTTGCAGTTACAGCGCGCTAAGGCCCAACTAAAAGGACATTTGGCACTTGGCATGGATTCTAATGCTGGACTTATGCAAGGATTGGGGAAAAGTTTATTGGCTTTCAATCTAATTGATACACTTGCAGAAATCCATCACGGAATTGATAAAATAAGCAGCAGCCAACTACTTGAAATCTCAAGAAAATATTTTAAAAAAGAAGCGCTTTCAGAATTGGTATTTGATTTAGCTGATGCTTAGGATTTTTAATTATTAAATCAAACCTACAAAGTTCCTCGTTTTTCTTGTTCACGTTCAATGGATTCAAACAAAGCTTTAAAATTTCCTGCTCCAAAACCTCTTGCTCCCATTCGTTGGATAATTTCAAAAAACAAGGTCGGCCGATCTTCCACAGGTTTCGTGAAAATCTGAAGCAGATAACCTTCTTCATCGGCATCTATCATAATGGAAAGTCTTTGTAATTCTTTGATATCTTCCTTCATCATTTTCATGTGTTCACCCAAGCGCGCAGGTATTTCATCGTAATATGCTTGTGGTGGTGCTGATAAAAAATCAATTCCACGGGCACGTAAAAGTGATACGGTTTTAATGATGTCGTCTGTTGCCACAGCAATGTGCTGAACTCCTGAGCCCTCATAAAAGTCTAAATATTCTTCAATTTGCGATCGTTTCTTTGCTTTGGCAGGTTCGTTTATCGGAAACTTAATGCGCCCGTTGCCATTGCTCATTACTTTAGACATTAAAGCAGAATATTCCGTGTGAATTTGTTTGTCATCAAAGGAAAGGAAATTTACAAATCCCATTACTTCTTCGTACCATTTCACCCACGTATTCATTTCTCCCCAACCCACATTTCCAACCATGTGATCGATAAACTTCAAGCCCACAGGACTAGGATTGTAATCAGAATCCCATTTTACAAATCCGGGTAAAAATTCGCCCGAGTAATTTTTTCGCTCAATAAAAAGATGAACGGTTTCTCCGTAAGTATAAATTCCGGCACTCACAACTTCGCCATTTGCATCATTTGTAACAAGTGGTTCTTGGTATGATTTAGCCCCTCGTTTCATCGTTTCTTCATAAGCGCTTCTGGCGTCTTCAACCCAAAGGGCAATTATTTTAACGCCATCACCATGTTTTTTTACATGTTCCCCGATTGGAGATTCACTTTTTAAAGCTGTTGTTAAAACCAAGCGAATCTTATCTTGCTTTAAAACATACGAAACACGGTCTTTCATTCCAGTTTCTAATCCTGCATATGCATGAGATTGAAATCCAAAAGCTGTTTTATAAAAGTGCGCTGCTTGTTTTGCATTTCCAACGTAAAATTCTACGTAATCTGTTCCGAGTAAGGGCAAAAAATCTTGCGCTCCCTCAAATATTTTTTCTAAACCGTATTCAATATTCTTTATCTCTTTATTCATCTATTTTTTTAATTAATGTACCCAAGAATTCATATAATCTGACATTTCTATACCTAAGGCTTGCTTTGTTAATTTTAAGGGTTTAAAAGTATCAATCATAACTGCAAGTTCTTTTGTTTCCTTTTGTCCAATACTTCTTTCATACGCTCCAGGATGTGGACCATGTGGAATTCCAGAAGGGTGTAGTGTTATTTGCCCTTTATCCACATGATTTCTACTCATAAAATCGCCATCAACATAATACAACACTTCATCCGAATCAATATTACTATGATTGTAAGGCGAAGGAATGGCATCTGGATGGTAATCATACATTCTTGGTACAAATGAGCAGATTGCAAAAGCTTGTGTTTCAAAAGTTTGATGTACCGGCGGCGGTTGATGCACGCGTCCAGTTATTGGCTCAAAATTATGGATTGAAAATGCATACGGAAAATTGTAGCCGTCCCAACCTACAACATTAAAAGGATGGTGCGCGTACACATAATCGTACATCGTGTCTTCTTTCTTAATTTTTATTAAAAACTCACCATTTTCATTGTGTGTTTCTAGTTCATGAGGTGCGCGAATATCTCTCTCGCAATAGGGAGAATGTTCCAATAATTGTCCAAACCAATTTCTGTATCTTTTTGGAGTGTAAACAGGATGAAAAGATTGAATAATCAACAAGCGATTTTCTTCATTTTCGAAGTGCATTTGATAAATCATTCCTCTTGGAATTAGCAAATAATCACCGTATGAAAAATCGATATTTCCCAATTGCGTTTTTAATTTTCCACTTCCTTTATGAATAAAAATAACCTCGTCGGCATCAGCATTCTTATAGAAATAAGCTGTCATTGATTTTTTAGGAGCTGCTAATTCTATGTAAACATCAGAATTTACTAGCATCGGAGTTCTACTTTCTAGATAATCATCTTTTGCTTCAACATTAAATCCTTGTAGACTTCGCATCTGCATATTTTTATCCAAACCAATCTCTGGCGCCACAGATTTTTGCTGTACGATTTTTATCACAGCTGTAGGTGGCTGAATATGATATAATAAAGATGACATTCCATCAAATCCGATCGTTCCAAATAATTGTTCGTGATAAATTCCACCATCAGGATTTTTAAAAACAGTGTGTCTTTTAGGCGGTATTTTTCCGAGTTTATGGTAAAATGGCATTTTATTTTGTTTTTAAAATCAAATAATTAGATCCTTTCATACAAATTTAAGTAAATCAATTCATTTATATTACTCATGCAGATTAGCATTTTATCTAATACTGTTTTTTTTTATATTTTTTAAAGTCAAAAATGATTTCAGAAAGTTAAATTTGCATTAAGAGAAATAAATATATGCCTAAAATTATTGTTATTGGCGCTTGCGGTCAAATTGGATTAGAATTAGTAATTGAATTGCGCAAAAAATATGGAATAACTGAGGTATTTGCTACGGATATTAAGGATGAATGTCCTGCGCTTATAGCAAATGGTCCGTACAAAAAAATGGATATTATAGACCGCGATGATATTCGAGAGTTCATTATATCAAATTCAATTCAAGAAGTTTATTTACTTGCTGCGCTACTTTCTGCTACTGCAGAACGAAAACCAGATTTCGCCTGGAAACTAAACATGGAAGGATTGTTTACCATTTTAGATTTAGCAAAAGAAGGATATGTAAAAAAAATCTTCTGGCCAAGTTCAATTGCAGTATTTGGACCGACAACTCCGTTGGACAATACGCCTCAATTTACTGTAATGGAACCATCAACAGTCTACGGAATTTCAAAGCAAGCAGGTGAGCGTTGGTGTGAATATTATTTCAATAGATTCAATGTAGATGTCCGAAGTCTTCGTTATCCAGGATTAATTTCATACAAAAGTTTACCAGGTGGCGGCACGACAGATTATGCAGTAGATATGTTTTACAAAGCCAAAGAAGGTGTTCCATTCACTTGTTTTCTTAGTGAAAATACTGCACTTCCTATGATGTTTATGGATGATGCAATTAAGGCAACTATTGATTTAATGGATGCGCCTACTGAAAAAGTTAAAATCCGTTCGAGTTATAATTTAGGAGGCATTAGTTTCACACCAAAAGAACTTGCTGAAGAAATCCGAAAAGAATTACCAAATTTTAGTATTAATTACGAACCAGATTTTCGTCAAGCAATTGCTGACAGCTGGCCTAATTCCATTGACGAAACGCATGCTCAAAATGATTGGAATTGGAAACATACATTTGATTTAAAAGCAATTGTTAGGACAATGTTATACAAGGTTAAAATTTCTTAAGAAAATAAAATCGAGTTCTATAAAATTATTTTGATAATTTATTTTTGAGCTTTTTTGAAAATGCAAAGAGAATAATTAGAACAGCCACAAAAGAAAAACTCCTTCCAATATAATCGCCTTGCTGACTGAAAATAGTTTGAGTTTTTAAAAGCGGAACCGTAGCTGAGAGAACAGCTGGTTTCCAATAAGGTGTTTGTGCCATAACCTCACCATACTCATTAATTATTCCACTAGTTCCTGTATTCGCAGAGCGTATAACCCAACGTCTTGTTTCGATAGCTCTTAGTCGTGAAAAACTAAAGTGCTGTTTGTAACCGGGAGTATCTCCCCACCAACCATCATTTGTCAATACACATAGAAGTTCTGCCCCCTTTCTTACTTGGGTTGCTGTAAATTCACCATAAATGGATTCGTAGCAGATAACAGGAGCGATACTTGTTTTTGGTGTTTTAAAAATCTTCGGAGAATCTTCAACTCCTAAAGTCCCTGATGTCCCGCCATTGCTTAATGCAAGTTTTTCTAAAAAGGGAAGATAAGATGAAAAAGGAATTATTTCTGCTCCCGGCACTAACTTTGATTTATGAATAAAGTCAATTTTTTTGTCTGAGGTCAAAAGCAGAGAAGTATTATAGTTTTCGTAAAACCCACCGTTTGGAAGAGGAAAAGAAGCATTTGATTTCTTAGTTTTAAAAAGACCGAAGGTAGAAGCACCAATTAAAAAATCTGTGTTTTTCCATTTATTTCCTTTTAAAGAGAGGTACTTAAAAAACCCTTCATTCTCTATATTTGACTCTACAAATCCAGTGCTTATTGCCGTTTCTGGTCCGAGGAGTAAGTCTACATCACTTGCGTATTTTTTCTCTGCTAATTTGAAAAACTTACTTAGTTGAGTCTCTACACTTGAATTGAGAGCAAATTTCTCGTTGTATGGATCTATATTTGGCTGAACAATTACAACTTTATAATCTGCACCATCTTTCCCTACAGGGCCACCACTAAATCTGATAAAGAATGAACTTATTATTGGTATTAGTAAAATAAATCCAATCACAATAAATTGTTTCGTTAGTGGAAGAAATTTCTTACCGTTATTCAAGTACTGCTTTAGACATCTAAATATTAAAACATTTAGAATTAAAATCCAAATAGTACCACCATGAACTCCAGTAAATTCATACCATTGTATCCAGCTAGTTCGAACTGAAAAAACATTCCCTAATGCCAGCCAAGGCCATGAAATATCCCAATTAAAATGGAGGTATTCAAATCCAATCCAAAGAAAGATTAAGGAAAGATAACCCTGTTTTCTGCCGATATGTTTTTTTGCAAAATGAAATGCTTGGAACGTAATGGACATCAAGAAAGAATTGGTAATTATAGCTCCGACTCCTCCATTAAAACTAGCATTGCAAACCCACCATGTCGTTCCGATATTGTAAATTAAAAACGTGATGAAAGCAAATAAAAAAACAAGAGCTGATTTCTTTTTTTCAACTTGTATAAAATCTTCTACAAGTAAAAGAGGCACCCATGAAATGAAAACTAATATTGTTAAACTTCCGGTAAAAGGGAAGCAGAGAATCATTAAGACTCCACTCAATAGTGAAAGCGAGTAACATTTCAAACGAGTCAGTTCTAGCATTATGGGTCGTTAATTTTGAAGTAAAGTTAAGCATTATGAACTTTAATAGTTCAAATTTATTTGTTTCAGAAGAATTTTTCGGCATTAAAAAAGGCCGCTAACCAATGATTGCGACCTTTCAAATTCTATAGAATTTTATCTTATGCTTGTGCTGTCTCTAATGGAACAATTGAAACAAAAGATCGATTGTCTTTTTTCTTACGAAATTCTACAAGTCCATCAGTAAGAGCAAATAGAGTGTGATCTTTACCTATTCCTACGTTGGATCCAGGGTGATGATGTGTTCCTCGCTGACGAACAATAATATTTCCTGCAATTGCAGCTTGCCCGCCAAAGATTTTTACGCCAAGACGTTTGCTATGAGATTCTCTTCCGTTTTTTGAACTACCAGCTCCTTTTTTATGTGCCATTGTTTTTTAATTTTTTCCTAAAAAATAGGGAAGGTTAATTTATGCTTTTATTGTTTTAATTGTAATAGATGTAAATTGTTGACGGTGACCATTTCGTTTTTTGTATCCTTTTCTGCGTTTCTTTTTGAAAACGATTACTTTGTCACCTTTCACGTGATCATTTACTTCTGCGGTGATTTTCGCACCTTCTATAGCCGGGGCGCCAACGTTGATTTTTCCATCGTTATCAATCAACAAAATGCGGTCAAATGTAAGTTTTGAACCAACTTCTGCTGCTAATCGATGTACATAAACCTTTTGGTCTTTTTGCACTTTAAACTGCTGCCCTGCTATCTCTACAATTGCGTACATAATAGCTTATTTTTATTTATTAGTTCCTAAAATTAGGATTGCAAAGATACAATTTTATTCTTTTACAACAAACTTTTTTATGTTTTCTTGATTCTAGAAAATAGTTTTGCTCCATAATTAGCTAAAACAACAGCGATTAGAACAATGAACATTGCTAAGATCTGCCAATTTGAGATCGTTTCACCATAATAAAAACCAATTATTACTGCTACAATTGGAATAAAATAAGTTACTCCACTTGCAAAAAGAGCTGAAGATACCCGAATAATACCATTAAAAAGAAAAACTGCAAGTGCCGTTCCTACAATTGCAAGAATTGCAATAGCATAAAAGCCATTCATTGCTTCTGAGCTTTCTAAAAAAACAGTAGCTGTATTTAGAAAAAAGAAACCAAAAAGAGAGGGTAAAAAAACAAGTAGAAAGCCCAAGGAAGTTATTTCTGAAGCAGAGAATTCTTGTAATTTATATTTGATTGTGTTCAAGCTTAGACCGTATAAAAAAGTTGCAAGAATAATAGAAAAAATATGACTCCAGTCTCCTTTGAATGACACATTTTTCCCTGAAGTAATTAAAAAATAAATACCGATAGTTCCAATTATCGTTCCTATAACTTGAAATTTTGTCATGCTATTCGAAAACAGCACAAAGCCAAGTACTAGTGTAAAGATAGGAGTAAAGCTATTAAGCATCCCTGCAAAACCAGATGAGACTTCAGTTTCTGCATAGGTAAATAAAAATGCAGGAAAAAAATTTCCGCAAAAGCCAACAATACATAAATACAGAAGCTGTTTTTTATTTTTTAT